>NZIX01000061.1 GCA_002691785.1 Fidelibacterota bacterium
TAGCAGATGGTTGGGTCTATCGTTATTATCAGGCTAAATCAAGATATAAAAACCTCTTTTTTCAGACTTATTTAAACTCAAGTTATTCCGGTGATTTAGATAGACCAACTAGAAATTTAGCCACTGGAAGTCCAATCTTTGATAGATCAAAAAAATTTAGCGCTCAGTTACAGCACTTAAATGAGTGGAATAATGGTGATTTAAGATTTGTATGGGGTTTAGATTACTTTTTAACTCTTCCTGATACAAGGGGGACAATATTATCTGATAAAGATTTAAATGATCGTAGGGATAATAATGGTAATGGAGAAGCTGGGTCACCCTATATATTTGATGATAAGAATGGTGATACTTGGTACAGCGACGGTGAAGGTTATTCTAGATGGGATACAGATAATTTAACTCAATTTGGTGCTCCTAATGATCTTCCAGGGAGTGATTCTGTATTAGGAGCAATTGCAGATAAAATTGATAATGATTTTGACAGTGATGATTATGTTGATTTAAATGGAAATGGTTTACCTGATTTTGTTGATACAAATAACAATAACCAATATGATATCGGTGAAGAGATTGAACCNGGNGTTAAATGGTTTGGTGGACANAACTTTTATGTATTTGCNAACGGTATAGATGATGATAATGATGGNAAANTTGATGAAAACATNGATGAAGGNATTGANGAGGCCTCNGAGGATAATNGTTANACAGTTAATGAATTTGGCTTATACTATCAATTTAATTGGAAATTGAATCCAAAATTAGAATTAATTCAAGCAACCAGATTAGATATACATGATCGTTTGACAGATTTCATTGAATTTAATAATCAAGCATATGGTTCTAGCTACAGTCCTTTAAATTGGGATTTTAATTTAGATCAAAGTGAAGGATTACAAGTTTCACCTAAAATTGGTTTAGCGTATAAACCAAAAGAAAATCAAAATTTTAGATTAACCTGGGCTACGGCGTTTAATACCCCTACTAATCAAGCTTTATTTTTAGATATTTTTGTGACTAGAGTATCGGTTTTTAAAGTTTATGCTAGGGGATCAGATGGTGGTTATGTGTTCCCAAGAGATAATGAGGGAAATCCTTATTATTATAAACCATATGAAGGTGTTTATTCGCCATTAGATACTTCAAATTCAATATTATTTTATCCATCTACTGATCCCAAGATAGATGGATTTTATGGACAAGAGGTTAAAGATTTACCTGAGTTAGAGGCAGAAGTGGTTAAGACATGGGAAGTTGGATATAAAGGTAGATTAAATCAAAGAATTTTTGGGACTCTTGATATTTATACGAGTAATTATAGTAGTTTTGTTAGCCCTGTGACATTTATTACGCCGATTGTAGTTGAAAAATCCGTTTTAGAAACAGATTATGATGGGGACGGAGTTATAAATAGAATAGAAGATGTTGTTAATAATAATATAGATGATAACGGTGATTATGAGGAGTCATTTAATCATTGGCGGAATTATATAGAAGGCGTAACTGCTATGGATACTATTCCTGGATATACCCCTCCAGTTGTTGTTGGTTACATTAACTATGGAAATATTAATATGTGGGGATTTGATGCAAGTTTAACAGGACTTATTAACCTTGAGTGGTCTCTAGACCTTACCTATTCATATTTAGGGATGACAGAGTTTTTAAACCCAATTACAAATGCTCTAGATCCTATTAATGCTCCAAGGCATAAAGCAGGAATGAAGTTACAATATAATCCTAGAAAACTACCAATAACGGCTTCTGTTAATGGAAGGTATGTGGATGGATTTAAATGGTCTTCAGGTATTTATTTTGGCAATATTAAATCATATGCAATGCTTGATTTACATTTAGGTTATAAAATAAATGATATGCTTAAAGCTAATTTTTCAGTCTCTAATATTTTAAACCATAAACATATTGAAATTATTGGTGGACCTTCATTAGGAAGGGTTGCGCTTCTAAGAATGACAACAACCTTCTAATATAACATTACTTTTCTTTGTAATTAAAATGTAGAAAAAATATTTAAAAAAAACTTGCTTGAAAAAGTTAGAAATCTATTTATGTCCATTCAATTATGAAAAAAAACAATCAAAATTTAATTTTTGAGACGACTTTAACAAAGCAAGCTAAAATTAAATATCCAATTATATGTGGAGCAATGTATCCATGCTCAAATCCAGAATTAGTAGCAGCCGCTTCAGAAGGTGGTGGTATTGCAATATTGCAACCTATTTCACTAATTTATGTTCATGGCTGGAATTTAAGGGAGGGAATTAAATATATTCGAAATATGACAGATAAACCCATTGGGTTTAATGCTCTTATTGAAAAAGGAAGTAAAAGGTATATGGATAGAATGTCCAAATGGATAGATATTGCATTAGAAGAAGGTATTCGATTTTTTGTAACCTCTCTAGGAAAGCCAGANTGGGTATGCAAACGTGTTCATGAAGCGGATGGTTTTGTATATCATGATGTAACTACCCGTTTATGGGCTCAAAAAGGGCAGGATAATGGAGTTGANGGTTTAATTTGTGTAAATAATNGAGCNGGAGGTCATCTTGGANATTATTCAATGGAAAATATGTATAACGATATTGCAGACTTAGGACTTCCTATGATATGTGCTGGAGGAATTGGTANTGAGGTTGAGCTTAAAAAAGCAATTAATCTTGGTTATCAAGGTGTTCAAATGGGTACACGTTTTATAGCCACGAATGAGTGTAATACTTCTGAAGATTACAAAGCTGCAATTATTCAAGCATCCGAAAAAGATATAGTTATGACAAAAAAAATGACAGGTGTGCCTATTTCAGTAATTAAATCTAAATATTATAAAGANGATAACCCTTGGTTTATCCAAAAACTTTTGCAAGGTAGGTTTAAACATACTACACGAATGTTACTAAACCTGAATTCTTTCATACGTTTAAAGTATTTATCTAAGGGTAAGTTCAAAAATAAAGATAAAAAAAAGCAATATTATTCTGCTGGAAAGAGTGTTGATACCGTAAAAAATATTCAATCAGCTACTGATATCATGAGAACATTAGGTGCTTCACTGATAAATTAATTTTATTAACTTTATCATAANTAATATGAATGAGAAAAAAGAAAAAAAAGTAAGAATTGGTTGTGCTTCGGCATTTTGGGGTGACACGACTACTGCGGCGAAACAACTCGTGAATAAAGGTAATCTTAATTATTTAGTTTTCGATTTTTTAGCTGAGGTAACTATGTCTATTTTGGCTAGGGCAAAAACAAAAGATCCTCTAATGGGATATGCAGGTGATTTCGTGGAACAAATAACACCATTGCTTTCTGAAGTAAAAAAGAAAGATATAAAAATTATTTCAAACGCAGGTGGCCTTAATCCANAATCATGTCGCAAGGCTATTCAAGTTGAATTAGATAAAATAAATTTAAATTTAAAAATTGCTATAGTAACCGGTGATGATATAGCCTATAAGAAAGAAGAGATAAATAAACTAAATATATCAGAGATAGATTCGAAAGAAAGGCTTCCAAATTCCTGTTTAAGTATCAATGCATATTTAGGTGCAGCAGGTATAGAGAAGGCATTAGAAAATGATGCTGATATGGTAATTACAGGTCGCTGCGTGGATAGTGCAATGGTTTTAGGACCTTTGATGTATGAACATCAATGGAGTTTAGAAGACTATGATTTAATATCAAGCGGTAGTCTAGCAGGTCATATTATTGAGTGCGGAGCTCAATGTACCGGTGGAAATTTTACAGATTGGAAATTAATCGAAGGATTTGATGATATGGGTTTTCCAATTGTAGAGGTTTTTTCAAATGGAGATTTTATTGTTAGTAAACCTCCAAATACTGGAGGACTTGTTTCGTTTGGAACNGTTGCNGAGCAATTTCTTTATGAAATTGGTAATCCAAATGCTTATTTNCTTCCAGATGTNGTNTGTGACTTTACATCAGTAACTATTGATGAAATTGATAAAAATAAGGTTTTAGTATCTGGAGCCAAAGGATATCCTCCAACAGATACATATAAGGTTTCAGCAACCTATATGGATGGATATAGAGTTGCGGCTACACTTGTTATTGGAGGGAGATTCGCTTCTGATAAGACGGATATCATAGCAAATGCAATTTTAAAAAAGACACAGCGATTGTTAAAAGAAAATGATCTAGACGATTTTAAAGATTCGTATCTCTCTAAGCTAGGAACAGACTCTATATATGGTTCAAAAAAGGATTATACTAATTCAAAAGAAGTTGTAATGAGATTAATGGTTACACACGATAAAAAAGAGGCNCTTATATTACTATCTAAAGAAATAGCTCAAGCTGCAACGGGTATGGNTTCGGGTGTGATGAATTACTTAGGAGGNAGGCCATCTATTTCACCTTCAATAAGATTATTCTCATTTTTAATTGAAAAAAAGCATATTAAACAAGAAGTCTTAATTGATAATAAAAGTTTATCAATAGATGAAACAGTAAATTACTCAAAAAACGATTTTAAGTTAAAAAAATATAAAGATAAGAGTTTATTAAAATGTGACTCATCTGTTCCTTTAGAGAAGATCGCATTTGCCAGAAGCGGAGATAAAGGAGATCATGCAAATATTGGGGTAATTGCAAGAAAGTCAAGCTACCTACCTTATATACGTAATGCTCTTAGTATTGATGTTGTTTCAAGTTTGTTTAAACATGTGTTAAAAGGTTCTGTTATGCGATGGGATGTTCCTGGTATTAATGGATTAAATTTTTTGTTAATGAATGCTCTTGGAGGTGGTGGAATGGCAAGCCTTTATGTAGATCCACAGGGAAAAGCGTATGCCCAAATGTTATTAGAAATTCCAATACCTATACCAAAGTCATTATTGATTCAAATAGATGGTAGATAATTTTATTTATAAAAATTTTAAAATAGAGTGTTAAAATCTATTCGCATTTTTTAATTGGAGTTTAAAATTATATATTAGAACTAAAATGATAAAATTACCAAAAACTAAAAATTGTATTCTTGATTTATCTGAAGGTTGGCTTACTATTTGGTTTAATAGACCTGAAAAACGAAATGCTTTATCACTTGATTTAATAAATGAAATTATTCTTACATTAGAATCAATCTATGATGATCGATCTGTAAGAGGTATCATTTTTAGAGGTAGGGAAAAGTTTTTTTGTTCTGGAGCTGATTTAGAAAGTTTAAAACAAATTGCCTCAGCAGGAAAAAATTCAAGAGATATTGCTTTTAATATGAGTATCAGGGTTGGAAAATTATTTGAAGCTATAAGTATGACACCTCAAATTACAATCTCATCTGTTGAAGGTGCTGCAATGGCTGGTGCGTTTGGTATTGCCTGCGCAACCGACTTTCTGGTAACTATGTCTGATGCTAAGTATGCTTTAACAGAGACTAAAATAGGATTAACGCCAGCACAAATTGCACCTTATGTAATAAAGCGCTTAGGATTTTCTAATGCAAAGAGATTAATGCTTATGGGGACTCTTTTCAATGGTAAAAAGGCATTTGAAATGGGTATGGCTGATTATGTAGCTGATAATGAAATAGAGTTTTCTGAACAAATAAATAGTATTAAAAATCAGGTTAATAAATGTGCTCCTAGTGCCATAGGCGTAACAAAAAAAATTTTAAATAGTCATTATAATATTGATGCTGAAGAAGCAGCTTTAATATTTTCAAATTGTGTAATTCATGAGGAAGGTTTAGAAGGTCTAGCTTCTTTTTTTGAAAAAAGAAAACCCTATTGGAATAAATAAATTTTAGCTAGTTACTCTAACATGTATAATGATTTTATACAACAACACCGCCATCAACATTCAGTACAGTCCCCGTAATATAACTAGCATTATTGCTGGCTAAAAATGTGTATGCATTTGCAACTTCTTCTGGTTTACCCCAACGCCTAAGAGGTACCTTATCACCCATCATCCGGATAATTTTTTCAGGCATATTAGCAGTCATATCCGTTTGAATAAATCCTGGAGCAATTGCATTGACGCGGATACCATCTTTCCCGAGCTCTCTTGCCCAAACTTTTGTCATTCCAATCACGCCAGTTTTACTAGCTACATAATTGGTTTGACCAAAGTTACCATTATGTGCAACGACGGAAGCTGCATTTAGTATAACTCCACTTTTCTGTTCAATCATGATATTTGCAGCGGCCTTTCCACACAGATAGGTACCACGAAGATTTACGTTCATAACTGAGTCAAATTGGTCAGATTCCATCTTTTTCAAGGTACTGTCATCTAGTATGCCAGCATTGTTCACAAGAATATTTAATCGATTAAACTTTTTTTTAACATATTTAAACAATGAAGTAACACTGTTTTGACTACTAATATCTGNCTTAAAAAAGTGTCCACCAATTGAATTAGCAGTTTCTTGCCCTGATTGCTCATCAAATTCAGCAATGATAACTGTCGCGCCTTCTTGAGAGTATTGATGAGCGGTGGCCTTACCAATTCCGCGTCCGGCTCCGGTGATGATAGCTATTTTATTTTCTAAAAGTCCCATGAGTATAATTTACAGTTTTCTATAGAATCAGGGGACTTTTTAGTTCAACATCTTATCATTTTTATTTATTCAATATTTTAAAGAGTATAGAAACTGTGTTGTATTGATCTAAACTTATCTAATAAATTANCTAGCGATCAAAAAATCATGGATATATTTTAAAGAGTTGTTATANTTATGAATATAATATTTATAATATGTTAAAAAAGTTTTTACTGATAAAAATATCATAGATAATTAAATGCTTACTTTACCAGAAAAAATTGCGTTCATTTTACTAACAATTTCTTCATTAAGTTTGTCATGGTTTACATTTTCTACCATGTTTAAAGTTGTTGGAATAGGAACTAAATCAATAGATTGGAAATTGGTATTGTTAAATTGGCCAAAAGGTCTAGCCGCATTTATTGGGCAAAAAACACTCTTTAAAACTCGTCCTGTTGTTGGTTTCATCCATGCATTAGTTGCTTGGGGATTTACTTTTTATCTTATTGTAAATGTATTTGATGTTCTATACGGTTTTATACCAGGATTCCATTTTTTTCCAAATTATATAATTGGTAAAACATATAGAATTTTTGTAGATATTTTTACTGTTTTAGTCCTTTTAGGAGTTATTTATTTCTTAGTCAGAAGGTTTATTACAAAAGATTATAGGTTAGAAATAAATTCGCCAGTTATGCTTTCTGATGAAGCAAAAATTGGGATGAAAAGAGATTCATTATTAGTTGGTGCTTTCATTTTACTCCATGTTGGTTCTCGGTTTTTATCTGCTTCATTTGAAATAGCTCAAAATAAACCAGATTGGTATCAGCCTGCTGCTACAATGCTATCTATGTCTTGGGCTGGAATGGATTTTGAATCTCTAGTAATGTTTGANCATATAAGTTGGTGGCTTGCTTTAGGATTAATTTTAGGGTTTCTTCCTTATTTCCCTTATTCAAAGCATGCTCATCTTTTCATGGGGCCATTAAATATAATGGCTTTAGAAGATAGAAGTTCTATGACTGCAATCGAGACTATTAATTTTGAAGATGATAGTATTGAACAATTTGGAGCCAAATCATTAAAAGATCTTCCTCAAACTCAATTACTAGATGCATATGCATGTATCCAATGTAGTCGTTGTCAAGACGCTTGTCCTGCTTATGAAACAGGTAAAGAATTATCTCCTTCAGCTTTAGAAATAAACAAACGTTATTTTATTAATAGTAATGCAAGATCATTAATTGAAGGTGAAGCTAAAGAAATCCCTCTAACAGATTGGATGCTTACTGAGGAGGCAGCATGGAGTTGTACCACTTGTGGCTTTTGTGTTGAAGTTTGCCCTGTTGGAAATGAACCTATGCTTGATATTTTAAGAGCAAGACAAGACTTGGTAATGATGGAATCAAAATTTCCAAAGGATGCGATGGAAACATTTGATAAAATTGAAAATTATGGTAATCCATGGGGANTGTCNCCNCAAGATCGTGAAAAATGGATGGATGGCAGAGATGTACCTTTAATAAGAGAGAAGAAAGAAGCAGATGTACTCTACTGGGCTGGTTGCTCAGGAGCATATGATACAAGAGGTAAAGAAATTTCTCAATCTGTAGTAGATGTTCTTAATAAAGCAGGCGTTGATTTTGCATCGCTAGGTAATGAAGAAACTTGTACGGGTGATTCGGCAAGAAGAATAGGGAATGAGTATTTATTTCAAATGATGGCGACAAAGAATATGGAAACATTTGAAAAGTATAAGTTTAAGAAGATAGTTACTCAGTGTCCTCATTGTTTAACAACTCTTAAAAATGATTATTCAGAACTTGGCGCAAGCCTTGACGTTGTTCATCATTCTCAATATATAAGTGATTTAATTAAGGATGGTAAAATAGAACCTGAGCCTTGGATGGATGATGATGTTACTTACCATGATCCATGTTATTTAGGAAGGCATAGCGGTGAATATGATGCTCCTCGCGATGTGATTCAATCGATTATGCGTGATGGGAAATTGGTTGAAATGGAGCAGAATAAAAAAGAAAGTTTCTGCTGCGGAGCTGGTGGAGGCAATATGTGGTATGAAATAAAAACTGGAGAAAGGATTAATAAAAACCGTTTTAACCAAGCAGTTGAAACTAAAGCTAAGACCGTTGCTGCTGCTTGTAATTTTTGTAATATTATGTTGGAAGATGGTATGAAAGTAACTGGAAATGATCAAGACATGCAGGTACTTGATATTGCAGAGATGGTCTCTAAAGGACTTTCAAAGTAAAAAATATTCAGTTATTTAAGTAGAATTAATTTTTGAGTAGATCTGAAATTTTCTGCTGATAATTCAATAAAATAAATTCCACTAGTTATATTTTTTGGTTCCCATGTAATTTTATGTGTTCCTTGTAAAAGATGTTTTATAAAAAATTCTTCAATTAAACGTCCATTCAAGTCATAAATATTTAAGCTTATAAATTGACCGTTACCGATTTCAAATTCAATAGTTGTTGAAGGGTTAAAAGGATTGGGGTAGGGATTATAAAGTTTATAGCGAAAAGGAAACGTTTCATCAATTATCGCTAGTTCCTCACAGTTAGTAGTGTCTTGTAACCCTACATAGCCTTCGATACAAGAAGGGTAGGGTGGACAAAGTTGGTTATTCTGTAAATAAGGGACACTCAAATTAATCAAATCACAGATATTCTCAGTTATCACTCCTGTAAGTTGATTATTGGATAAATCCAAATTTGTCAGACTAGTTAGATTACCTATCTCAGATGGAATGGAACCTGTAAGTTGATTATTGGATAAATCCAAATTTGTCAGACTGGTCAGATTACCTATCTCTGTTGGTATTTCTCCTAAAAGTCCACTATCAGATAAACTTAAATCATTTGTGTTCTCAATTGAATAACACTCATTCCATAATTCAACTTCACTAGAGTTACATAAAGAATCAGATATGATTTCACTTTTTATAAAACTCCCCCAATTACATAATTGGCCCACGTTATCTATCCAATAACCTAGATCGCTTTCTACTTGTTCTGGTGTACCATTACATAAACCAATGGACATTTCTGCTAATACCCATTCATTTGGAATAATATGCCAATTCCAAGGGGTATTAAAACCTCCATCTGTATAATCAATATAACCATTGATATGTAGGTTTCGATTTTCCTCAGAAAGTTCTAATTGANATCTACACTGATCAATTCTACTGCTGTCATTTGTAACTATTATAAAGTCTGAGCTTTCATCTTCACCATGGATGCCTACTTTAAAGAATGTATAAGTACTATCAAAATTTGGATTGCAGGAACTCGTATCTGAAGTTGAATTTCCTGAAACAAAATTTTGCCAATGTTCTCCGATAATTTTTGAAGGAAACCATGAAGATGAGTCATAAACACCATCATAACATTCCCATGAGCCAATAATCCAAGAATTTTGATTTCCCAACCATCCGATAGATTCAGGTAATGTATTTAATGTAATAGGTTCGAAGACATTTACATTATGTGGAATTCGGAGATCAGTAATAATATTAAAATAAGAGTTTAAAAAATTCACATCATTTACTTGTGAATGACCTGCACCCTGTTCCATTGCTAATATCCATTTTGCACCTAAAGGTCGATGATCAAAAAAAAGATTAGTTAGGTTTTCAATTCTGTAGTCTAAATCATTTTCTCCTATAAACATTAACCCGGGTACTTGTATTGCGAGATTGGTAATTGTTGAATCATGATATCCGCCTTTTTGGGTGATAAAACCTAAAACTCTTTCTGGAATCCATTTTGTAAAATGAAATGCAAACTGTCCACCCCATGAATATCCATTTATAAAAAAAGGTATAAATTCAAGTTCGTTAGAATTCGATAAAACAGCAAAAGAATCTGTAGCCGCAATGACTGCATCTCCAATACCTGTATTCATATGCATATTGAATATATGAGCACCCATAAGAGCAAAATCTTTATTACTTGCAAGAATTTGATAATTAGGATCATTAACAATATTTCGCGAATCACCATTATTGGGGTGCATAAACCAATAGATTCCTTTTAAGGTATCTGTAGAATCACTTATCCATAATCTAAAATCTGCATAGCCATAACTATCGGTATCATTTTCTGGTATAGAAACATCATAAACCTGACTATTAAGAAAGTTGAAAAATAATAAAAGAATTAACAGTTCTTTCATCGAAGTTATATTTTTTTCAAACCTATTTCTTTAATTCTATTTTGGAGGTATTCCCCCGCAGTATATCTATTTGATAGTTGAACATCATCTCTAGGGTGAAGAAATAAAGGCATTGAGTATCTACTTTGGTTTTTAATTTTATTATTTGGATTAATAACTTGATGTGTCGTTGAAGGGAAGTAACCAGAAGATACCTCACTTAGCATATCACCTGTATTAATAGCTATAGAACCAACATCGCAGGTTATGTCATGCCAGTTTCCTAAAGTATCTTTAACTTGCAGGCCAGGTTCGGTTCCAGCTACTAATAATGTTATTAGATTAATATCCTCATGAGGTGCTCCTCTAATGGCATCAATGGGTTCTTTACCTTTGAGAGGGGGATAATGCAAGATTCTTAGTAAATGATTTCTACTGTTTTTAATCATTTCAGGCAAAGGCATTGAGAATGAAGATTTGACATTAATAGGTGTCTCCTCTTGAATCCATTCTAAAATTGTTGAGGTTAATTCAACGATATTTTTATAAAGTAAATGTGTTGAATCATTTATTTCACTCGGATATTTACCCCAAGGATAGACGTGGTAAAATTCTTTTAAATCTTTTGCAGTATATCCTTTTGCATTTTCAGTTTCAAAAGGAAAGAAACCATCTTGTTTTTCANGATCAAATAAATAATTATTTTTCTTTTTAGAATTAAAAAATTTTTTCCATTGTTTGTAAACATCCTCAATTAAAGAAAGAGGAATAGGGTGATCACGCAGTACTGAAAAGCCTGTGTTTACAAGAGATTTTGTCAGTTTTTTTGGAGCATTATCATCTAAATAACTTATCGTTCTGACAATCATGTTTATATATCAAATAGGTTTTGAGAGATTAATTAATTCTACCTTAGAATCTTTTGCATATTGAATAATTCGCTCATCTCTGTAAAATTCAAGATAATAAATTTTTTGAATACCAGCATTAATAATAAGTTTAAAACAATCATAGCAGGGAGAAGCTGTAACATAAATTTCTGATTTATCTATTTTAACTCCATTTTTAGCAGCTTGGACAATTGAATTTGCCTCGGCATGAGTAGTTCGAACACAATGATTATTTACCATTTCGTGTCCAACTTCATCACAATGAGGTAATCCTCTGATGCTCCCATTATATCCTGTTGAAAGTATTGTTTTATTACGAATGATGACAGCTCCAACATTTTTCCTGTCACAAGTGGACCTTTTTGCAACTTCAAGAGCAATATTAATGAAATATTTTTCCCAGCTTAGTCGCTTCTTCATGATTAAATCTTTGTTTTATCAAATACTTTAACAGCATGTCTAGGTTCCCCATAATACAACTTATCAGCTACCTGAGCTAATCGGGCAACAATTATTAAATAGGCCCAAGTTGGCACAGCAACACTAGCACATCCTTTTATAATTACTTTTTTATTAGAGTAATTTTTAAAATCCATGTCATCAACCATTTTTCTAAATGACTTNTCTCTAATAATTCCATCATCTAAAAAGTCATCTAGCAGTATCGTTTCCATATTTAAAAATATGTCTGAATTTTGGTTAATGCTTTACAAAACTTTTCAACATCAGATTCATAATTATATAAATAAAAGCTTATTCTAGCAGTTGAAGTCTCTCCTAAGTTATCAAGTAAAGGTTGTGCGCAATGATGACCAACTCTTATGGCAATATTTTCTTCATTTAAAAACTGGGCAAGGTCATGGGAATGTACTCCCTTTATATTAAAACTTATAACACCTCCACGTTTTGCTGATTCCCCATGTATTTTGATGTTATTTATTTTTTTTAGTTTAGTTAATGCATATTGCGTTAATTCACTTTCATGTTCTGAGATTGATTGAATACCAACACTATTTAAATAGTCAATAGCGGCTCCTAAACCAACAGCTTGAGCAAAGTTAGGCGTTCCAGCTTCAAATTTATAAGGTACTTCATTCCAAGTTGANTCTTTTAAGGTGACTTTATCAATCATTTCACCTCCACCCATAAATGGTTCCATATCATTTAAAAGATCATATTTTCCCCACAAGATACCAATTCCTGTTGGAGCTAACATTTTATGCCCGGAGAAAACATAAAAATCACAGTTAATTTCTCTTATATCAACATTCATATGTGGAACCCCTTGAGCACCATCTACTATAAATAAAGCTCCAACTTTATGTGCCATTTTTGCTAATAATTTAATAGGGTTTATAGTTCCAAGAACATTTGATATATGTGTAATTGAAACAATTTTTGTATTACTTTTAAAATAATCTTCATGATTAGTTAAATCTAACTCTCCGGCTTTGTTGACAGGAATGTAGGTAAGCTTAGCACCTGTATTTTTCGCGATAAGTTGCCAAGGTACTATGTTAGAATGATGTTCCATTTCTGATATTAATATTTCATCATCCTTTTTAAGAGTTTTACTTAATGAGTAGGCCAATAAGTTAAGAGATTCAGTCGTACCGCTAGTAAAAATAATCTCTTTTTCAGAATAAGCATTAATAAAATCAGAAACTTTTTTTCTTGAATCTTCATATAATTTTGTTGATTTATTGCCAAGATCATATATAGCTCTGTGAACATTAGCATTTGCTTCTTTGTAAAGTTTATTGACTGTATCTAAAACGATAGATGGTTTATGGGTTGTGGCAGCATTATCCAGATAAATTAAATCTGATTTATCGAAAATTGGGAAATTCTTTTTTTCAACTTGAGGGGAAAATGACATCTAAAGCATGCCTAATTCTAACTGAGCTTCTTCACTCATCATATCTCGGTTCCATTGAGGNTCCCAAACTAATTCTACTTTAACATTATTAGATTCGTTGAGTCCACTTACTTTTCGATCTACTTCTTCAGTTAAAACAGGTCCCATTCCACAACCGGGAGCAGTAAGTGTCATTTTAATACTAACATCATTGTTTTCTTGAATATCTAGATCGTAGATAAGACCNAGTTCAACNATATTNACTGGAATTTCNGGATCATANCAGGTNTTNAGTTGATCCCAAATNTGNTGTTCTAAAGTACCTTGNGGGTTTNGATTCTCNTTTTTTNCAATCTCANAACCTAAAGCATCTGCATTTTCTTCTCGAATTTGAACTAAGTTACCATTCATNAGTACCGTNTAGTTTCCACCNAGAGATTGTGTTATTTTTACAAGATTNCCTGCTANTAATTTTACTTCNTCNCCTGACGGAATNACATATGCNTCTACATCTCTTAAAAGNCGTATTGATTCATTTTGTTTTGNATTCATTCTATTATCTTTTTTATTTTTTCAACAGCATTTGAAAATCCATTNGTTCTNTGAGANNTGATNGTNCCATCAAGTCCAATTTCTTTTAAAATTAATTGGCTNTCNTAGGAGCANATATCTGTCGCTTTTTGANCNTTAAAAANATTTTCTAATAAAGTCAGAAGACCTTTAACAATCATTGCATCAGAATCNGTNCGNAANGTATATGTTNGGTTATCATTTTTATNAGAAACTANCCAGGCNTGAGATGTNCATCCNTAGATTTTATTTTTATCTATTTTTTCANTATCTGATAATNCTCCAGATTCNTTTGCCATATCCATAAGTTGAATAAANTGATCTTTNCTATCCTCAAACATTGANAATAACTCTTTTAAGTCTTTTAGTTTCTCTTGAATTGTCATTCGNTTTGNCTATTANTCAACCAAANNTCAAATTTATCTTCAAGNGANTTTTTAATTGAATTATNTTTNATAGTATCAAATATTTCNGCAGAAAACCCTTTTANNANTAAAGTTTTTGATAGNNTAATNTNTAANCCTCTTGATTGAAGATAAAATAAAATANTTTCATCAAGTTGCCCAGTTGTAGANCCATGTGANCANTTNACATCATCTGCATAAATCTCTANTTGAGGATTTGAATACATTAATGNATCTTTAGATATTAATAGNTTCTTATTAGACTGGC
Organism: Fidelibacterota bacterium; assembly: GCA_002691785.1. Classification (GTDB taxonomy): domain Bacteria; phylum Fidelibacterota; class Marinisomatia; order Marinisomatales; family UBA1611. The sequence continues at coordinate 14,702 of NZIX01000061.1, forward strand.
TNGAATTTGTTTTTTGAGCTTTTTGNTTAACAATGGTTCTACCATTAAAAACACCTTTAGATCTACCTTTTAAAATGGATCTAAAATTTTGTCCNCTAGTACAATTTGGGGCATTATGAGTGATAATAATATTATTATCTATTTGTTGTGAATTTTTAGATAGAGATAAGCCATTTATATAACACTGAGATCCTTCTTCATCTAAATAAGAATTTATGTTTGATCTACTTAGTCCGCTTCCTTCTGAAAATTGAGTAAAATTATATGAACTATCCTTTTTTTGATTAATAGTTATATTATTTATAGTTGTAGTTTTAAGCGAGTTGGTTTGAATTCGAATATGATTGAGAGTTGAGTTTTTTTCTAATTTAACATTAGTTGATTGGTTATGAAAAAGAGAGCCTTTGCTACTAATATGTTCTTCAATAAAAGTACAAGAGCTACTTTTGCTTACTTTTAAATGAATTTTTGGTGATATCATTAAATTAGTTTTACTTTCTGATATATAAAGAAACCGTATAGGACTCGTAAAATCTTTGTTTTCTTTAATTGTAATTGATAGAGCACTATCAACGAAAGCGGTATTTAATAGCTCAAATGGGTCACTCATTTTTGGAGGAACATTAATTCTGCTAGGTTTAAAATCCTTTAATCCTGTTGAGACCTTTAAATTTTTAGGAAAAACCTGGTTTATTTCTTGGTAGTGTCCATCAACAAAGATAAAAGTGATGACACCTTCAATATCATATTTGAGTAAGTCAACCCTTTTCAATGGATTACTATGAACTTCACTGATATCAAACTTCTCTTTTTTTAATTCAGATAGATTAGTAAACCGCCAATCTTCCCATTTTTGAGTTGGTAATCCAACTTTTAAAAATTTTGAAAAATACGATTTTCGAAAATTTTGAAATTTATTACTTTTTTCTTTTCTGGAAATCAGTTTGTCAAACTGATTTTGATAATCAGATAAGTTCATTTTTGAAGCCAGCTATATCCTTTTGCTTCTAATTCTTCTGCCAAATCTTTCTGACCTGATTTAACAATCTGTCCATCGATCAAAACATGTATAAAATCAGGTTCGATATATTTTAATAATCTTTGGTAATGTGTTATAATTATGAAGGATCTTTTATTATCGCGAAAATTATTGACACCATTCGCTACAGTTTTAAGTGCATCAATATCTAATCCAGAATCAGTCTCATCCAATATAGAAAGGCTTGGTTCTAAGGTAAGCATTTGTAGGATCTCATTTTTCTTTTTTTCACCACCAGAGAATCCCTCATTTACAGCTCGCTGCAAATACTTTGTGTCCATATCTACAATTTCTAATTTTTCTTTAATAATTTTTAGAAATTTAGCAGCATCCAATTCTTTTTTTCCTAAACTTTTTCTCTTTGCATTTAAAGCAGCTTTTAAAAAATAGGTGTTATTTACACCTGGGATTACAACCGGATATTGAAAAGACATGAATATACCAGCAAGGGAGCGAGCATCAGGAGACCAATCTAAAATAGATTCATTATTATATAGAATATCACCTTTTGAAACATCATATCCTTCTCTTCCTGTAATTAAATTTGAAAGCGTACTTTTCCCGGAGCCATTTTTACCCATAATCGCATGAATTTCGCCAGGATTTACTTTAAGATTAATTCCTTTTAAAATGGTTTTACTGTCGATTTCACAGTGTAAATCTCTAATGTTTAACATATGTTATTATCCTACACTTCCTTCAAGAGTGACTTCCATTAGTTTTGTTGCTTCTATCGCAAATTCCATAGGTAATTCATTAAAGACTTCTTTGCAGAAACCATTAACAATCATGGAAACTGCATCATCTGCAGAAATACCTCTCTGATTGCAATANAATAANTGGTCTTCTCCAATGTTAGAGGTTGTGGCTTCATGTTCCATTTGAGCNGAGGGNTTTTTNACGTCAATATAGGGNAAGGTATGAGCNCCACATTTATCACCTATNAGGATAGANTCGCANTGAGAAAAGTTTCTTGCNTTNTCAGCATTTTTCATNATNTTTACATTTCCNCGATAAGTTTGTTGACCTTTNCCAGCTGATATNCCNTTTGANATNATAGTACTTTTTGTATTTTTNCCAATATGTATCATTTTAGTNCCAGTATCAGCTTGTTGTAAGTTATTAGTCACTGCAACGGAATAAAATTCGCCAACGGAGTTATCACCTTTTAATATACAGCTTGGATATTTCCAAGTAATTGCAGAGCCTGTCTCTACCTGAGTCCAAGATATTCTAGCATTTTTTTCTAGGCAGGTACCTCTTTTAGTAACGAAGTTATAAATTCCTCCTTTTCCAGATTCAGGGTGACCAGGATACCAATTTTGAACCGTCGAATATTTTATGGTTGCATTCTCATGCGCTACTAATTCAACTACTGCAGCATGCAATTGATTTTCATCCCTCATGGGGGCAGTACAACCTTCTAGATAGCTTACTTGGCTATCTTTGTCAGCAATGATAAGAGTCCTTTCAAACTGTCCTGTATTTGCTTCATTAATCCTAAAGTAAGTTGACAGTTCCATTGGGCATTTAACCCCTCTGGGAATATATACAAAAGATCCATCAGTAAAAACTGCAGAATTCAATGTTGCATAATAATTATCAGTATATGGGACTACAGAACCAAGATATTTTTTTACCAAATCAGGATAATTCGTGACAGCTTCAGAAAAACTACAAAAAATAACTCCAGCTTTTTTTAGGTCTTCTTTAAAAGTTGTTGCTACAGAAACACTGTCAAATACAGCATCTACAGCAACTCCAGAGAGCATTTTTTGCTCTTCTAATGGAATACCTAATTTTGTGTAAGTTGAAAGAAGTTCAGGATCAACCTCATCTAAACTTTTTAATTCCTTTTTCTTTTTTGGTGCTGAGTAGTAACTGATTGCCTGGTAATCAACTTTAGGATAATGAACCTTTGACCATTTTGGCTCTTTCATTTTTAGCCACTTTTTGTATGCTTTTAAACGCCATTTCAGAAGCCAGTCTGGTTCATTCTTCTTTGAAGAAATAGTTTCAATGACGTCTTCATTAAGACCTGGAGGAAGTGTGTCTGATTCTATTTCAGTTACAAAACCATACTCATATTCTTTTTTGAGATTATTATCGATGATAGTCTGTTCGTTTGACATTATATTTTTTACTTTAGTTAAGCGGAAAAGCTAGTGCCGCATCCACAGGTTCTTTCAGCGTTAGGATTTTTTATCTTAAATCCTCCATTTAGTAAATCATCTGAATAATCAATTTCAACATCTTTGAGGTATAGCCAACTTTTTAAATCACATAAAACGTTAAGGCCATTAGACTTAAACATTTTATCAAATTCTTTTTTTGATTTTTCAAAGTCCATATTGTAAGTCATGCCTGAGCAACCACCACCTTCAACAGACATGCGAAGAAAGTAGCCCTCTTTACCATCTGCCTGCATAACTGCTTTTAGTCTCTTAACAGCTTTTTGAGTGACGATTATTTGTGCTTTTTTAAACTCTGCTTGTTTTGTTTTAATGGTTTGTCTTGTTTGAGGTAAATTTTTCATTATTCCCACTCCGCATTTATTTTTTGGTCACTTTTAGGTGATTTTGTTGGTTCAAATCCCAATTTCTTTCTTGCAAAATCAGTCATCATTTTTGGATTCCAAGGTGGATCAAATGTCACCTCTACATTGATAGTGTTTATGGCTTTAATCTTTGAGAGTTGTTTTTTTATGTCTTCTGCCATACTGTTTCCCATGCTACAACCAGGTGTTGTGAGTGACATAATAATATGAACATCAACCTTTCCTTTGTTATCATCGGAAAGTTTAATATCATAAATTAATCCCAAGTTCCACAGATCTATAGGTATCTCCGGATCGAAACAATTTTTTAAAACTTCAATTATCTTTTCTCTTAAAATCATCAGCTAGTTATCTCAGCAAGAGTCATATTATCGAAAAGAGATTTGACACTATTGTTAAGTTTATTAATGGGGTCTTTAATAGAACAACATTCTATTTGAG
>NZIX01000062.1 GCA_002691785.1 Fidelibacterota bacterium
AGCTCAATTGGTAGAGCAACGGCCTCCAAAGCCGTAGGTTGCAGGTTCAAGTCCTGTCTCTCCTGCGATTTTGTAATTAAATAATAAATAATAGGAATAATACATTAATAATGACACGATTGCTTAATTTTTTTAATGAAGTAAAATTTGAAATGGAAAAAGTTTCATGGCCAAGTTGGGATGAATTGAAAAGTAGTACCTATATCGTTTTATACTTATCATTGATTTTAATTATCTTTTTATTTTTTGTTGATTTACTTCTAACCCGAATACTTAGTTTTATATTATAATATCATGGACTGGTATACCTTAAGAGTTATTTCTGGAAAAGAAAAAAAGATTAAAGAGAATATTATTTTTGATGTAAATGATAGTAAGATGGAAGATTTAATTACAGATGTTCTAGTACCCTCAGAAAATATTGTTGAAATGAGGTCAGGTAAAAAGAAAGTACGTGAAAGAGTTTTCTTTCCTGGATACTTACTTGTTAGGCTAGAGGTAAACAAAGAAACTAGGCATCTTTTAGAAAGTGTAAATGGAGTGATATCTTTTCTTGGTCCTAAAGGAAATCCGCGACCTCTAAAACCAGAAGAGACAAAAAGATTTCTCGGTGAATTTGATGGTACAGATGGGCCATTAAGGACTACTGAGGCAGAGCCTTACAAAATTGGAGACCCTGTCAAAGTCAAAGATGGTCCTTTTATGGACTTCTCTGGATTGGTTCAAGAAATAAACCATGATAAGCAAAAACTTAAAGTCTTGGTTAGTATTTTTGGTAGGCAAACGCCCGTTGAATTAGATTATCTTCAGGTTGAGTTAGAAAGTTAAAAAGGTGTAAAATGGCAAAAAAAATAACAGGATTTATCAAATTACAAATTCAAGCTGGGAAAGCTAATCCAGCTCCACCTGTTGGACCGGCTCTTGGGCAGCATGGTGTAAATATTATGGATTTCTGTAAATCTTTTAATGCTGAAACCCAAGAAAAGGGGGGTGATTTAATTCCTGTCGAAATTACTGTCTATGCTGACAGGAGTTTTTCATTTATTACGAAAACTCCTCCAGCTGCGAGGTTAATATTGAAGGCTGCTAAAATCAAAAAAGGATCTTCTGAACCAAATAAAAGTAAAGTGGGATCTGTGAAGATGTCTGATTTAAAAGCCATAGCAGAGATAAAAATGGCAGATCTGAATGCAAATACAATCGATCAAGCTGTATCTATGATGATGGGAACTTGCGTTTCTATGGGTATTGAGGTAGAAGGTAAATAATGAAACAAGCAAAAAATATGAAATCTGCTCTGACAAAGTTTGAAAAAAGTAAAAAATATCAACTTGAAGACGCGATTTCGCTGGTGAAAAATATAAAATTTTCCAATTTTGATGAAAGTGTTGATGTAGCTATCAATTTGAATGTTGACCCTAGGCATGCTGAGGAAAATATTCGTATTACTGCAGCACTCCCTCATGGTACTGGAAAGAAAGTTTCTGTTTTAGTTATTGCTAGCGGGGTTAAGGAAAAAGAGGCTGAAGAAGCTGGCGCTGATTTTGTTGGTAATAAAGATTATTTTTCTAAAATAAAAAATGGCTGGACTGATGTAGATAAGATAGTAGCAACTCCTGACATGATGGGCGAGTTAGGAAAGTTGGGAAAAATTTTAGGACCTAAGGGATTGATGCCTAATCCAAAAAGTGGTACTGTCACAATGAATATCAAAGAGGCTGTAGAAGCTCTAAAATCTGGGCAAGTAGAACTTCGAGTTGATAGTAATGGCATAATTCATGTTAGTTGCGGTAAGTCCTCTTTCAGTGANAAACATTTAAANGATAATATTNTAACTGTTNATAGTGCTCTNATGAAAGCTCGTCCTGCNTCTGTAAAAGGAANTTANTTAAATAAAATTACAATCTCCACTACAATGGGNCCCGGAATTTTAATTGATCAATCNTTAATGGAGAATTAAAATGCCTAATAAAAAAAAATATTTCTGANTTTAATGANCTNAAAGAAGTTTTCTNAAAAGCTAACTCAATCTTTTTTACNAGATATCAAGGTTTANATGTTGGNNCAATCACCAAGCTNAGAGGTGAANTTTTTAAAAANAATGTAGAGTTTAGNGTTGCAAAAAATACTCTNTTAAAATTAGCTTTNGANGAAGCTAAGCTTCCAAAGNTAGATAGTGTTCTNAANGGNGANACNGCAATTGCTGTATCNTATGACAAGTCCTNNATCNCCCGCTAAANTACTCAAAAAATTTATNAAAGATCATGAGTTGCCTTCTGTNAANGGGATAATAATTGAAGGNGAATCTTTTAGNGCNGAGGATTTNGAAAAATTTGCTGATATGGANTCAAAAGAAGTTCTANTGNGNCAGNTTATTTCNATGTTNCAAAGCCCTCTGCAAAATTTAGTNTCCACACTAAANNCACCNATNCAAAATACATTAGGTGTTTTGAAAAATATAAAAAAGTAAAGTTTAATTAACCACAAAAGGAGAATGTGAAATGGCAGTTTCTCGAGCAGATGTGCTCTCTTACCTAGAAAAATCAAATATGATTGAAATATCAGAACTTATTAGTGAAATTGAAGAAAAATTTGGCGTAACAGCTGCTGCACCAGTTGCGAGCGTTGCTGTTGCTGCGGGTGGAGAATCTTCAGCTGAAGCTAAAACCGAATTTGATGTAATCCTTAAATCTGCTGGTCAGGCAAAAATTAATGTGATAAAAGTTGTAAGAAGTATCACTGATTTAGGCCTAAAGGAAGCTAAGGAGCTCGTTGATTCTGCTCCAAAAGCTATCAAAGAGACCGTGTCAGAGTCTGAGGCTAATGATATGAAAGCAAAGCTTGAAGAAGCTGGTGCTGAAGTTGAATTAAAATAAAAATAAATTAATACCCTTCATCTTTATTGTTAAACTAAACACTGGGAGGCTTAATTGGAAGCCATAGTAAATAAAAACCTCAAAAGAAAATCTTTTTCTAAAATAACAGCATTTGTAGATGTTCCTGATCTGTTATCCATTCAAACAAGATCATATCAGCAGTTTTTACAGGAATGGGTTCCTTTAGAAGCTCGTGAGGAAATTGGATTAGAGGGCGTATTTAAAAATGTTTTTCCAATCGAAGATTCACATAGAAATTATATACTTCAATACAAGACTTATTACTTGGGTCAGCCAAAATATAGTCCCGACGAATGCATGGATAGAGGAGTCACTTATTCTGCTCCTCTTCGTGTTCGTTTAGCTCTGCATATTACAGATGAAAACAATAAAAATGAGTATGCTCAAAGTATTGAGCAAGATGTTTATTTTGGTAACATTCCATATATGACAAAAAAAGGGACATTTATCATCAATGGCGCAGAACGCGTTATTGTGTCTCAGCTTCAAAGATCGCCAGGTGTTTTTTTTGATGAATCCGTCCATCCAAATGGTACAAAGCTCTATCAAGCTAGAATAATACCTGCTAGAGGCTCATGGGTTGATTTCACAACAGATATTAATGACTGCTTATTTGTCATCATTGATAGAAGGCGTAAATTTCCAGTCACTATGCTTCTCAGAGCTCTTGGTTTTTCAAGCAATACCGATATATTTAATGCATTTGGCTTGATAAAAGAACTAAATATAAAGAAAGATAAAAAACTTGTAAGTAAGTATATTGGAGCCACGATAACAGAGGATATTGTAGATGTAAAAACTGGTGAAATCTTTTTTGAAAGTGGAATTGAGCTAACTTCTGAAAATGCTGATGCCTTAGTTGCTTCTTCTGTTCCAAGTTTCAAAATTGTAGATGCAAATAAAGATTTTCACTCAATGCTTCTATTAAATACAATTGAGAAGGACCCTACTAATAGTACCGAGGAAGCATTGGCTGTTGTTTATCAATTGTTGCGAACTAGCGAGCCACCTAATTTAGAAACAGCTCAAAAATTTATCGAACGTATCTTTTTTAGTCCAAAAAAGTATGATTTAGGTCAAGTTGGTCGCTATCGATTAAATCAGCAGTTTAATCTTAAGGTTCCAGTTGAAGATACGGTTTTAACCATGGACGATATAATTAAAGTTATACATTTTTTGATTGATATGAGAAAGGGTGATCGCGGTATGGATGATATTGATCACCTTGGCAATAGAAGGGTTAAAACAATCGGTGAACAGTTAACAAACCAATTTAGCGTTGCGCTTAGTAGAATGATTAGAACAATTCATGAAAGGATGAATTTAAGAGAATCAGAAAGTATTACGCCTCAAGATTTAATTAATTCAAGAGTTGTCACTACGGTAATAAATACTTTTTTTGGAACATCTCAGTTATCTCAGTTTGGGGATCAAACTAATCCTCTTGCAGAAATAACTCATAAAAGAAGAATATCTGCTCTAGGTCCTGGTGGTCTCACTAGAGAAAGAGCTGGGTTNGAAGTTAGAGATGTCCATTATACCCATTATGGTAGATTATGTCCAATTGAAACACCTGAAGGTCCCAACATTGGTTTAATATCCTCACTTGCTATNTTTGCAGAAGTTAATGATCATGGCTTTATTGAGTCTCCATACCGCAGAGTCGTTAAAAGTAAAAAAGGATATATAGTTACTGATAAAACTAAATATTTATCTGCTGACGATGAAGATAGAGTTCTTGTTGCTCAAGCATCTGCTGAGCTTGGCAAAGACAATGAACTCCTTGAAGACCGTNTNAGGGCTCGAATTAAAGGTGATTTTCCAATTGTAAATACAGAAAAAATTGATTTTGTTGAAGTGTCACCAAATCAGATTCTTAGCGTTGCTGCANCTCTGATTCCTTTTCTTGAGCATGATGATGCAAATAGAGCTTTAATGGGGTCAAATATGCAAAGGCANGCGGTTCCATTAATGAAACCAAGATCTCCAATTGTTGGAACTGGAATTGAAAAAAAGGTTGCTGTTGATTCAAGATCCGCAGTTGTTTCCCCTGTTGATGGGAAAGTTGTTTACATAGATTCGCAAAAATGTCTNATCAAAAGAAATGATGTAATGGAATCATTAGCTCTTTACGAAGGTGAGAACATTATTGAGTTAAAATTCAAAAAGTTTCATCGTACCAATCAAAATACAGTTCATAACCAAAGACCTATTATTTCCGAAGGTACTAAGGTCAAAAAAGGAGATGTTATTGCTGATGGAGCAGCCACTGAAAATGGAGAATTGGCTCTAGGTTCAAATATTAGAGTTGCATTCATGCCTTGGAGAGGTTATAACTTTGAGGACGCTATTGTTTTAAGTGAGCGACTAGTTAAGGAGGATGTGTTTAGTTCTGTTCACTGTAACGAAGTTGAGTTAGAGGTCCGCGATACAAAAAGAGGATCAGAGGAACTAACTTCTGAGATTCCAAATGTTGGAGAAGAAGCAACAAAGGATCTTGATGAAAGTGGTATTATTCGTTCTGGTGCTCGGGTTAGTGAGGGTGATATTCTAATTGGNAAAGTGACACCTAAGGGTGAAACAGACCCTACCCCTGAAGAAAAACTATTGAGGGCTATTTTTGGTGAAAAAGCTGGTGAGGTAAAAGATGCGTCGAAACGAGCTGAGCCAGGAATAAAAGGAGTTGTTCTGAAAACACAACTTTTTGAAAAGCAAGCAAAGAGAACTAAGAAAGAAGAGCGCGCTCAAATATTGTCTTATCAAAAAAATTCTTCACAAAAAAAAGTAAAATTAAAAGAAGAACGAGATTCAAAATTAACTTCATTGTTAAAAGACCAAATCTCAAATGGTATAAGAGATATTTCTACCAGTAAGACGCTTATTAAAAAATCAACTAAGTTAACTCTAAAACGTATTAATAGTTTTGATATGGAGATGTTTGCTCAGGATATTCCTTGGGTTGAAAGTCAAAAAGTGTGGAAAAAAATATCTGCTGTATGGCGTTCATTTAGGGAAGAATGGAAAAATATTGAGACAAATTTAGAACGTAAAATTTTTAAATTAAGAGTAGGTGATGAACTTCAGCCAGGTATTGTTAAGCTTGCAAAGGTTTTTGTTGCTCAAAAAAGAAAAGTCTCAGTTGGCGATAAAATGGCTGGTAGACATGGTAATAAAGGTATTGTTGCTAATATCGTACCTGAGGAAGACATGCCTTTTACTGAAGATGGTATTCCTGTTGATGTTGTTTTAAATCCATTAGGTGTGCCTTCAAGAATGAATCTTGGTCAATTATATGAAACTATGCTTGGTTGGGTAGGAGATGTTACAGGCAGTAAATTTTCAACACCAGTTTTTGATGGAGCAACACCTCATGAAGTTCAAGATGAATTAAAAAAAGCAAATCTTCCTCTGTCTGGTAAAGCAATGTTGATTGATGGTAAAACAGGAGAATACTTTGATAATCCAGTTACTATAGGAACAATATATATGATGAAACTTAGTCATATGGTTGATGACAAAATGCATGCTAGATCTACAGGTCCTTATTCTCTTATAACCCAACAGCCTCTAGGTGGTAAAGCGCAATTTGGTGGTCAGAGATTAGGTGAAATGGAAGTATGGGCTCTCCAAGCTTACGGCGCAGCTCATACTTTACATGAACTGTTAACAGTGAAATCAGATGATGTTGAAGGACGCTCAAAAGTATATAACTCAATTGTGAGAGGAGAGCAAATGCCTGAATACTCTGCACCAGAATCTTTTAATGTAATGATTAAAGAATTGCAAGGCCTCTGTATTGATGTCGAGCTTGATTAATAATAAGGAGATTAAATTTTGACTTTNATCCAAACAAATTCTATTGATACTTCAAAAAAATATAATTCAATTACAATTGGTCTTGCATCGCCTGANAAAATATTGCAAAGATCATTCGGAGAAGTANTAAAACCTGAAACAATAAACTATCGATCTTACAAGCCAGAGAAGGATGGTTTGTTTTGCGAAAAAATATTCGGTCCAGTAAAAGATTATGAGTGNCATTGCGGGAAATANAAAGGTATNCGTTACAGAGGTATTATTTGTGATAGATGNGGTGTTGAGGTAACGAGAAAAAAAGTCAGAAGAGAAAGAATGGGTCATATTACACTTGCAGTGCCTATTGTGCATATATGGTATTTACGCTCAATTCCAAGTAAGTTAAGTTANCTAACTGGAAAAAGCACAAAGGANCTTGAGCGGGTAATCTACTATGAAATGTTCTTAGTTGTTGAGCCAGGAGGTAGTGGTCTTGAAAAATTTTCGTTAATTGATGAAGACGAATTTTTAGAAAACGAAGAGCAATTTGGTTATATGGCTGTTACTGAAGAAGATAGAGATAATGAAAATTATTTTTATGCTGCTATGGGNGGTGAAGCCATGAAAGAAATGCTTTCTAGAATTGTTATATCTGATCTCAAAAAAGAATTAGTCGACATTGTTAAAACTTCTAAATCAAAGCAAAAAAGAGCTGATGCTTTAAANAGATTGAAAGTTGTTCAGTCGTTTGTTGCTGACCCTACTAAAAAAAGACTTAANAANCCAGAGTGGATGATTGTTTCAATNTTGCCTGTAATTCCNCCNGAANTAAGNCCGCTTGTTCCCTTAGANGGAGGTCGTTTTGCAGCTTCNGATCTTAATGATTTATACCGAAGAATTATAATTAGAAATAATCGTCTTAAGCAGCTNATGGAAATCAAAGCTCCAGANGTTATTCTTAGAAACGANAAAAGAATGCTTCAAGAAGCTGTTGATGCTCTGTTTGATAATAANNGNAGGAAAACTGCAATAAGAAGTGGTTCTCGNAGACCTCTCAAGTCACTNTCAGANATGTTAAGAGGTAAAACCGGTCGTTTTAGACAGAATTTATTAGGTAAGCGCGTTGATTANTCTGGNAGGTCCGTNATTGTAGTNGGACCTGATTTGAAATTGCAGGAATGTGGAATGCCAAAGAATATGGGACTTGAGCTTTTTAAACCNCACATGATAAATGANTTAATGTCAAGAGGTTATGCTCAGACTCCCAGAAGTGCTAAGCTGATGGTTGAAAATAGAGATCCTGTTGTCTATAAAGTACTAGAATATGTTGTTAATGATCATCCTGTTATGCTTAACAGAGCACCAACCTTGCACAGGCTGGGAATTCAAGCATTTCAGCCTGTATTAGTTGATGGTAAAGCAATTCAGCTTCATCCTCTGGTTTGCTCAGCGTTTAATGCTGATTTTGATGGAGATCAAATGGCTGTGCATGTACCGTTGTCATTAGAGGCTCAAATGGAATGTAGAATGTTAATGCTTTCCAGTCATAATATATTGCACCCTGCAAATGGACAGCCTATTGCTGTTCCTTCTCAGGATATGGTTTTGGGTTGCTACTATTTAACTCTTCCAAAACCTGGTGATAAAGGAGAAGGNAAAAAAATCGGCTCTATNACNGAAGGTCTTTTAGCCTATGAAAATAATGCAGTTGGTCTGCATGCGGTAATNGATTTAAGGTTAAATGGNAGATGGGTTAAAAACACAACAATTGGAAGAATTATTTTTAATTCAATTGTTCCAGATGAAGTTGNATACATCAATAAAAGTNTAGACAAAAAGAGTTTGACGAAAATAGTTAATAATTCNTATCTGCTTTCAGGTAANTTTAAAACGGTTAAATTTCTTGATGATCTNAAGGATTTAGGGTTTGGTATGGCGACTATTAGTGGNATNTCTATTGCNATAAGCGATGTATTGATACCCGAAAATAAGGANAAAATATTACTCGAAGCTCAAAANCAAGTCGATGATATAAAAAGTAAATATGANAGACATATCCTAACTGATGGAGAACGATATAATAAGGTCATTGATATCTGGACACATGCTACAGGTAAAGTAGCTGGAACAATGATGAATGCTTTAAAAAATGATAGATCTGGTTTTAATCCTGTTTATATGATGGCTGACTCAGGAGCAAGAGGCTCCCAAGATCAAATAAAGCAGTTAGCTGGAATGCGAGGTCTGATGGCTAAACCACAGAAATCAATGAAAGGTGGAGTTGGTGAAATNATTGAATCTCCAATAACATCTAATTTTAAAGAAGGTTTGTCTGTGTTTGAATATTTTATCTCAACNCATGGAGCAAGAAAAGGTTTAGCTGANACTGCATTAAAAACTGCTGATGCTGGTTATTTNACTAGACGTCTAGTGGATGTTGCACAGGACGTAGTAACTTATGAAATTGATTGTGGCACAATTAATGGAATAGTAATCTCAGATTTAAAAGAAGGTGAAGAAATTATTGAACCATTGGCAGATAGAATTCTTGGCAGGACAGTTTTAGATGACTTTATAATTGGCGGTGAGGTTGTTGTTAAATCTGGAAATGTTATTTCTGAAGAAGAAGCAGAATTGATTGGTAACAGTGGCGTTGAAAATATTCGTATAAGATCCATACTTACATGCGATGCAAAAAGAGGTGTATGTGCAAAATGTTATGGCTGGGATTTATCTACACATCAATTAGTTGATATTGGAACCGCCGTTGGNATAAGGGCNGCACAAAGCATTGGCGAACCTGGAACNCAATTAACANTGAGAACATTTCATATCGGAGGAACGGCTACTCGAATTATTGAACAATCTGAAATGATTGCAAAAAGACCAGGTGTTGTTAANTTTTCTAATAATTTTGATTATGCAGATACAATTGANGAGAGNGGTACCACNGTAAGNCGATGTATGGTTCGTCACTCGAAATTNTTTATNCTAGATAATGATGGAACAGAAAACGCATCTTTTAATGTTCCTTACGGNTCAACCATTTTTGTTAACAATGGTGATAAAGTTGAAGGTGGNTCNATTTTAATTCAATGGGATCCNTATACCGATATAATCCTTGCAAGGGAAACAGGGTTGGTTTCATTAAATGATTTTATTGAAGGAGAGACTTATGCTGTTGAATCGGTTGAAGGTGGTAAAAAGCAAATGGTTATTGTNGAAGCCAGAGATAGGAAATTAAGTCCTCATATAGAAATAATATCAGAAGANGGTAAAATANTGGCTGGAGGTACGATCCTCCCNGTAAAAGCAACATTAGTTGTNACAAATAATCAAAGCGTAAAAAGAGGTCAGACATTAGTAAAGATTCCAAAAGATATTGGAAAGTCACGTGATATTACTGGTGGTTTACCTAGGGTTGCTGAGCTTTTTGAGGCTAGGAAGCCTGCTTTTCCTGCAGTTATGACTGAAATTAATGGAACTGTAAGGTTTGGAGAAACAAAAAGAGGTGTTCGNAAAATTCATGTTAAAGGTNTNGATGGAGAAGAACGGTCCTANTCAATTCCTTATGGTAAGCATGTAATNGTTCATGAAGGCGATTTTGTAAATGCAGGTACAAATTTATGTGAAGGAGCTATCTCACCAGCTGATATCTTACATGTGCTNGGACCATCTGCCGTAAGAGATTATCTTGTTAATGAAATTCAAGAGGTTTANCGATTGCAAGGTGTGAAGATAAATGATAANCATATCGAAGTTATTGTNAANCAAATGATGCTTAAGGTGAGTGTAAAAGANCCTGGCGATACATGGTTTCTTGANGAGGATAAGGTGTCAAAAAAGGAATTTTTCGCTGAGAATGAAAGGATCTCNTCTATGGTTATAGTTAATAATCCNGGAGATTCAGANCTAGATTCAAANACAATGNTNGATAGAGATTATTTCTTAGAGGTTAATAAAAATCTAAAAGCAGAAGGTANAGANTCTTGCTACNTANAAAAAAACNANACCNGCNACNTTTTCNCCAATTNTAATGGGNATNACNAGAGCATCNCTNAANACNGANAGCTTTATNTCTGCTGCCTCNTTTCAGGAGACNACNCGNGTTTTNACTGATGCNTCNACTGCAGGAAAAACTGATTACCTTCAAGGNTTAAAAGAAAATGTTGCTGTTGGTCGCTTAATTCCAGCAGGTACTGGTACTCCAAAAATCAAAGATATCGTAGTAGGTATTCCGGATATTAATGAAAGTGCTACAGATGGATTTAATGAGGTTTTAAAATAAAGGAGTTATGTCAAAATGTTTTCTTTTGTATTAAGAGATAATTGTTTAAGTTTGTCGGCTAAGGAACAAATGAAATGCCGACGATAAATCAATTAATCAGAAAAGGACGCAAGAGTGTTTTGAAAAAAACAAATACTCCAGCGTTAATGAGTAACCCCCAAAAGAGAGGTGTCTGTACTCGTGTTTATACAACCACCCCTAAGAAGCCGAATTCAGCTTTAAGAAAAGTTGCTAGGGTTAGGCTTACAAATGGTATGGAGGTTGCTGCGTATATTCCAGGTGAAGGACATAATTTACAAGAGCATAGTATTGTTCTCATTGAGGGTGGGCGTGTTAAAGATTTACCTGGTGTTAGNTATCATGTTGTTCGTGGNACTCTTGATACTTCAGGNGTTTCAGATCGTAANTCAAGTCGNTCAAGATATGGTGCGAAGAAACCTAAATAAACAAAGNTTAGATCATGAGAAGAAGAAGACCTGAAAGTAGAAAAATANTACCTGATCCTGTATATGGNGATTTATATGTTGCNAANTTCGTNAATTATATAATGAATGATGGNAAAAAGGGAGTNGCTGAAAAAATTTTTTATGGAGCACTCGATATAGTCAAAAATCAAACAAAAACAGATGGNATTAAGATTTTTGAAAAAGCGATTGAGAATGCTTCTCCATCCGTCGAAGTTAAGTCAAGGAGGGTNGGTGGTGCTACCTACCAGGTCCCCATTGAGGTCGCCAAAAAAAGAAGATTTTACTTAGCTTCTCAGTGGCTAATAAATGCCGCTGAATCGAGAAAAGGAAAGCCTATGGCTAGTAGACTTGCTCTTGAGTTGATATCAGCTGCAAATGGTGATGGTGGAGCAATTAAGAAAAAAGATGATACTCATAGAATGGCTGAGGCAAATAAAGCGTTCGCTCATTTTAGATAAACGCTTGAGGAATTTAAATTGAAAATTTCAAAATTAAAATCTGTCCGAAATATTGGGATTATGGCTCACATTGATGCTGGAAAAACAACGCTTACTGAACGTATTTTATATTACACAGGCGTTACTCATAGAATTGGAGAAGTTCATGATGGTGCTGCAACAATGGATTGGATGGAGCAAGAGCAAGAAAGAGGCATAACCATAACATCAGCTGCAACAACATGTTTTTGGAATGAACACCGTATAAATATTATTGATACCCCAGGGCACGTAGATTTTACGGTTGAGGTTGAGAGATCTCTCAGAGTTTTAGATGGAGCCGTTGGCGTTTTTTGTGCTGTTGGAGGTGTCGAACCTCAAAGTGAAACTGTTTGGCGTCAAGCTGATAAATATGATGTTCCAAGAATTGCGTTTGTAAATAAGATGGATAGAGTTGGGGCAGATTTCTTTAATGTCGTGGATATGATTAAAAAGCGCCTAGGTGCTAAACCATTACCTTTAACAATTCCAGTTGGTTCAGGTGAATTGTTCACTGGTATTATAGACTTAATTGAAATGAAGTCTATTTTGTATAATGAAAATTCAATGGGGGCTAGGTTTGATTTNGGCGATATCCCTGATGATATGTTAGAAGATGCAAAAAAATGGAGACATCATCTTATTGAAGAAACCGCTACTTACGATGAAATGTTAATGGAGAAATATCTTAATGATGAAGATATAAATGCTGATGAGCTCAGAGATGCTATTAGAAAAGGGTGTCTTGATAATACTTTTATTCCTACGTTTTGTGGTTCAGCTTTTAAAAATAAGGGTGTCCAGCGTTTACTAGACGCCGTTGTCAATTTACTCCCCTCTCCTTTAGATGTTAGTGTTATAAAAGGACTTGATCCTAATAACTCAGATAGTGCAATAAAGAGACTGCCAAAGAACGATGAGCCTTTTAGCGCCTTAGCATTTAAAATTATGACAGATCCATATGTTGGTAAACTAACATATATGAGAGTTTATTCGGGTAAATTAAATGCCGGTTCTTATGTATATAATCCTACATCCGGTAAAAGAGAAAGGATAAGTAGGGTTCTGTTGATGCATTCAAATAAAAGAGAAGAAAGAGATTCAGTTTCGACTGGAGAAATTGTCGCTGCCGTTGGACTGAAAAATGTTAAGACTGGTCATACATTATGTGATGAAAAAAACCAAATCTTACTTGAATCAATGGATTTTCCCGAGCCTGTTGTTGCTGTTTCTGTTGAGCCTGTAAGTAAGGGAGATCAAGATCTTCTATCAAAAGGTTTACAGAAGCTTGGTGAAGAAGACCCTACCTTTAAAGTTTCTACAGATGAAGAAACTGGGCAAACTATAATTTCTGGCATGGGTGAGTTGCACCTTGAGATTCTTGTGGATCGCTTAAAAAGAGAGTTTAAGGTTAAGGCAAATATAGGTCAGCCTATGGTTGCATACAGAGAAGCAATAACTAAATCTGTTCAAGATATTAGTACTAAATTTGTTCGGCAGTCTGGTGGTCGAGGTCAGTATGGTCACGTTGTCATTAATGTAGAGCCTAATGAGCCTGGCTCCGGTTATGTTTTTAACAATAAGATCGTGGGTGGTGTTATTCCTAAAGAATATATACCATCTGTTGACTCNGGTATTAAAGAAGCTATAAAAAACGGNGTCATAGCTGGTTATCCAATCGAAGATCTAAAAGTTGAATTAATATTTGGNTCNTATCATGATGTTGACTCATCTGAAATGTCTTTTAAGATTGCTGGATCTATGGCAATTCAAGAAGCTTGTAAGAAGGCTANTCCNAANNTAATGGAGCCNATNATGAAGGTTGAAGTTATAGTTCCNGATGAATANTTAGGTGATGTAATGGGTGATCTAAATTCGAGAAGAGGGAAAATTGAAGGTATGGCNCAAAGAAATCAAGCNCAAGTTGTTACNGCACATGTTCCATTAAGTAGNATGTTTGGGTATGTTACCGATTTAAGATCTATAACTCAAGGNCGAGCTGTTTTTCATATGGAGTTTTCTAAATATCAACAGGTNTCATCAACCATTGAAANAGAAATATTGGAAAGAGTACATGGTAAAAGTTCTTAGAAAAAAAATAGTAATNAAAGGAGTATTTAGTAATGGCTAAGCAAAAGTTTGAAAGAAACAAACCACACGTTAATATCGGAACCATAGGTCATGTTGATCATGGTAAGACAACCTTAACTGCTGCTATTACCACAGTTCAGAGTGCTCGTGGATTTGCAGAGGCGATGCCTTTTGACAATATTGACAACGCTCCTGAAGAAAGAGAGCGTGGTATTACAATTCAAACCGCT
The DNA here is from genome assembly GCA_002691785.1 of Fidelibacterota bacterium. GTDB lineage: Bacteria > Fidelibacterota > Marinisomatia > Marinisomatales > UBA1611. The sequence goes on from NZIX01000062.1 coordinate 14,245, forward strand.
CACGTTGAGTATGAAACAGAAAATAGGCATTACGCTCATGTTGATTGTCCTGGTCACGCGGACTATATTAAAAATATGATTACAGGAGCGGCGCAAATGGATGGTGCTGTTTTAGTAGTTTCTGCTGCTGATGGTCCGATGCCACAAACTCGTGAGCATGTGCTTCTAGCTAAACAGGTAAATGTTCCCTCAATAGTCATATTTATGAATAAGACGGATCAGGTTGATGATGAGGAATTAATTGAACTAGTTGAAATGGAGCTTCGTGATTTACTGAACGAATATGAATTTCCTGGAGACGATACTCCTATTGTTAAAGGGTCTGCATTAAATGCTTTGAACTCTCCTAATGATGAATCAGCTAATAAATGCA
>NZIX01000063.1 GCA_002691785.1 Fidelibacterota bacterium
TAATAGTTTAGCTCCATTATATAGTCGAGATAGGTGGGTTTTTAAATGCAAGAATTTTCCTTTATGAAGTCGGATCCCTTCCCAAACTCCATCTCCTAGTAAATAACCACTATCCATAACAGAAATCTTAGCTTCTGAACGATGGAAATATTTACCATTTATATATATATGGATATCGCTATTTCTGACATCTGCTTTGTAATCATGAGTAGAAGCCATATTTAAACTATTGTTTTTAACTGCCTTAGGCGCTCAAATAATATTGCTGACACCGACGCACTTACATTTAATGAATTTGTTTTACCTTGCATTTCAATTGTTCCTTTAAAATCGCACGCTTTTAATACTTTGGACCGAATTCCTTTTCCTTCACTTCCAAATACAATTATTATTTTACCTTTATAATCAAGCTCAAACCAATTAGAAGCATTTATACTATTTTCAATTCCTATAGACCAATACCCAGATTTTTTCATTTTCTTTATTTCATTTTTTATATTTGTTACTTCAAAAACAGACATATTAAAAAACGCCCCTTGGCTTACTTGAAGAACGCTATTAGTAACTGGAACCGAATTATGCTTAGAATAAATAATCCCATCTACTCCTGAGCACTCTGCTGTTCTAATAATTTGTCCAAAATTTTGAGGGTCGTTAATTTGATCTAATANCANATAACAAGAATTTTCTTTNTTANANTANTTNGGTNTTTTTGTCTTTACTAAATCATAATAAAATGAAACCGAAACTCCTTGATTTCTTTTTTCAGAGAATTTTTTATTAAACACTTTTTTTTCAAGTAATTTGGAGGATATTTGTCTTTGTTTTAGTAGTTTAATTAATTTCGCGTTCTTCACAAAGCTACTTCCTTCAACTATGTTGACATTAATTTCTAAACAGTTATCGGCCTTTAAAACTGAGATTGTATTNTTAAGCCCAAATAGAGTATAGTAATTATTCCTTTTCATAATAAACTTAATATTTTAAACAATAGATTGCTTTTAGACTAATGTTAAAAATACTAATTTAAGACCCATCAAAACTAAGATATTAGGTATGTAATTTTTCTGGGCCCATAGCTCAACGGTTAGAGCACCAGACTCATAATCTGTTGGTTCGGGGTTCGAATCCCTGTGGGCCCACTCTTTTTATTTGATACATGAAGAATAATAAGAATTAAGAAATAAATGTAAAATTGATTTTAAAGGTGAAAAAAAATTATAAACTAAGTTTTTTTATAATTCTTGTTTTTATAGTAAAATAAGTAATATTTATGAAAGTAATAATTTCACTTCCCTTAATGCTAAGCCTCCTATTTTCTATCAACGGTAAAATAATATTTAATGATGGCACTACTATNAAAGGAGAAATAAATAGTGTTAATCAGAATTATGCATCAATAACACCTGAAGGCCTTACTTTCCCTGAAGAAATTATAGTCTCTAATATTGATACTTTAAAGTTAAGTGATGGAAAATTATTAATTGCATCCAATGAAATACTCCTTTTTTTTAACAATGGAGAATATTCAGACCCAAATCAAGNAATACAAAAAGAAAAAAAATCTATCAATAATATATTTGATATTGAATACGAAATCGTACCAAACTGGAGCGTAAATACTTATTTTGGATATCCAATTCAAAGAGGGTCTGGAGTATCAGATGATTACATTACCAGAGTTAGTCCAATTTTTGGTTTATCAATTGGAAGCCCATATGGTATTTTTATAGATGACTTTTTTATGAATATTATTTCAGAAATTGCATATTATAATTTCTACACCCCTATCGAAAGTAACCGTGTTGGAAAATTAGCTTTTCAAATTGGACTAAGCCCTGGTCTGTTCATTGGAAATTATAGTTTGAGTTTCACAGCTTGTACTGGATACTATAGTCCGAAAGGACTTGGTTTTATTACAGGAGCTTCTATTGACATCCCTTTTGGGAGTTTTGTTTTAGAAAAATTTGAAAATAATGAAATTATAGATGATTATAAAGAATATATAGAATCAATTGAATTAAGATTCACAAGTAGAGGAAATATTATTAAAAAAAATGATGGAATGGGTTATACTTATTGGATAGATCTAGGATTTTCAATTGGTTATGAATTTTAACTATTTAATAAATATACAATGAGGAAAAAAATTTTTTACTTAATCCTAACAAGTTTTGCTCTTGGAGTCCATGGAAAAGTTACTTTTTTTGATGGAACTTATGTTGTCGGAAAAGTAACAAAAATAGATGATTCTAAAGTTCATATAATTCCAATGGGTCTAGACTCACCTGAGGGTTTATTATTAGTAAACATAGATACCTTAAGAATTGAAGATGGGAAAATTGCAGTCTTGAATAGCGAAGCAAAATATTTTTACCAAAATAATGAGTTTTCAGCAAATGATGATGATTGGCTAGATGAATTTGATGATTTTAAATATGATGAAGATATTAATCAATTTAAGGAGAACTACAAGTATGAAGGTAGAGAGAAAACAAATCAAGATTATTATAAAGTCTCCTTTTTTGGCGCTGGTGCNTTAGCATTAGGCATGAAAGACACTGAAGGAGTGTCTACTGGAAAAGCCGACCCTGTTAATTTTGGATTCGGTTTTCAAGCCCCATATATAGTACTTGGTGCGGTTGATGCTTCTCCTGGTGCATATTTTATGCTGTATGGATATGATGATCAATACATGGGAAAAGTAAGTGCATACCAAATGGTTGCAAATGGAAGTTTTGATTTTAACCCTATATTCTTCTTTTTACCAGATTGGTTTCATTTATGTGTTGATGTAGGTTTATCTTACAATAATAAAATTANAGTTGATCCTTATGAAGCAATGTGGACTGATGGCTCTNACCCTATTGATAACTTTGGTGGATTTGGATTGAATATGGGTCCTTCATTTAATTTTTCTTCATCAAGCTTTCCAATGGAATTTCACTTATTTAGTCATATGAACTTGGTACCACAAAATGGAGAATGGGTCCCAGCTAAAACTCCTATACTTAATTTTGGAGCAAATATTATTGTAGTTTTAAAGCGTGGACGCAAATAACTATTTGCCTACTTCTATTTAATCACTGNTTAATGATCAAATTAATTGTTTTTATTTTCCCCTTATTAACTGCTCAAAACTTATATAATGGTCAAATAAATTTTAGTTATAGTGGCACTGAGAGTGGCTCTTTTAATTCNTTGCTAGCAGATAGTACAAGAACAGGTCTTCTAATTAATCAAGATGACCCCTCAATTATTATTGCTTCTTTTACGCAATACGATAATAATAATTATGATCTATTTTTTTCAATTTTACAAGATACAATTTTTCCTGTCCANGAAAGGACATTTGATATACCTGGTTCTGGAGATCAAAGCAATCCAATAAGCTTAGAAGCTTTAACTCTTTTTATTCCTAATATAGATTCAAATTTTGTTGTACAACTTCTAGATATCATAAATGACTCAACAAATAATGATGATTCAGTTGATATAGAAAGTTACCTTGAGAATATTTTTTTAGAATTTAGCAATGACCTATATGTTGGTTTATCAGGCGAAATAAATTTTAATAATGTAACTGACTCATCTATTACTGGAGATTTTAGTTTAGTTATGTTAAAACCCGCATTTTATTTCCCCCCACATACTATTACTATTAATGATGGTTCTATTAATTTAAATAGGATAAACCTTCCTATACTAAACACAGAGCAAAATAAAGATACACCATACTCCTTTGAGCTCTTTGACCCTTATCCAAATCCATTTAATCCTGAAACAAATATTTATTTTTTTGCTAAAAATAAAACTATTTCTTTATTAATATATAATGTAAACGGGAACATTGTTGAATCTGTTATATCCAATTTTAATACAAACGGATATCATCGCTTTAAATGGAATGCAAATCAGCATCCAAGCGGGATATATTTTCTTAAACTGGTCGCAGAAAACTCTTTTCAGACTAAAAAAATAATGTTCATAAAATAATGCAAAATATAAAACTTAAATATCATGAAGTTTTAAATGATTTGTTGCTCTTCAAATGGGATGATAACACAGAAGATATACTAAAATTAAAATTAATGAGAATCAATTGCCCCTGTGCTAATTGCGCTGGTGAAAAAGATGTCTTTGGAAATATTTATAAAGGCCCTGAACAAAAATTAAAAGAAGACAGCTTTATTATTACAGGNATACAACCTGTTGGGTATTATGCTATTCGCCCATTTTGGAAAGACGGTCATCATTCNGGTATTTATAGTTTTGAACTTTTAAAAAATCTTTGCAAAAANTCAGATTAGATCTTTTATTGAAATTATTAAAACAATATAAATTAATTCTACTTTTTATTTGTTTAACGCATTCATTTTCTCAGGAAATAAAAGAGAAANTAATCCCACTATCTGGAATTATTACTGNTCCAAATCAAGAAATTTCAGGGTTAGATTGGTATAAAGACAACCTTGTNCTATTGCCTGAAAATCTCAANGGATTTGTTTTCATTATTCCAAAAGAGAAAATAATTAAATCTATTGAATTAAAAAGCCCGNCCCCAATATNCCCAGAAGTAAATATATTTAAAACACCTAATTACTCTAAAACNATTNAAGGTTTTGANGGNTTTGAATCTATTGCTTTTTATAATGATAAATTTTTTGTTACTATTGAAGCTAAAGATGATGATGGAATGAAATCATATTTAGCTTGGGGGAAAATAAATAGNAATTCCTTAAATATGACAATTCANAAAGATAGTTTGAAAGAAATTAAAACTCCCATTCAAGTAAAAAATATGACTTATGAAAGTGCCTTAATTTATAAAAAGAATCTTATTTTACTTTATGAAGCAAATGGTCGCAACCTACAAAGTAAAATTACCCAACCAAATGTATCTTTTCTAAATCATTCAATTTCATCAATAGAATTTCCAAATATTGAATATCGAATTACCGATGTAACAAGATTGGATATTAATAACAAATTTTGGGCAATAAACTATTTTTGGCCTGGAGATAAAAAGCGATTAAAACCTTCTAAAGATTTAATCTTAACAAAGCACATTGAAGGCGCCACTCACAAGCAATCTGAAATAGTTGAGAGATTAATTCAGTTTAAGATTGAAGAAGATAAGATTATATTAACAAATAAAAAACCTATTCAATTAAAACTTGATAAAAAATCTAGAAATTGGGAAGGTATAGTCCAGTTAGAGGATAAAGGGTTTTTAATAGCAACAGATAAATATCCGAAAATGATACTGGCATTCTTAGAATACGAACTTTAGTGTTATTTAAATCAACTAAAAGTCAACCTATAACATATATAAAACAATGGGTTTAATATGAAACTTAGATATTATATAACATTTTTTTTAATCAACTTTCAGGTATTGTATGGTTGGGGTAAAACAGGTCATAGAATTGTTGGAAAAGTAGGAGAAACTTATCTAACAAAAAATGCAAAAACTCAAATTCGTAAACTTGTTGGTCACCATGATCTGTCTAGATTAAGTAATTGGGCTGATGAAATTAAATCTGACTCTAATTGGGATCATGCCTGGGATTGGCATTACTGCACAATACCTGACAACGAAGAATATAGTCAAGGTAAACATAAAGGACTCGCTGTAGAGAAAGTAAATGAATTTATCAAAACTCTTAAGAATAGAAAGGCTCCAAAAGAAGAACGAATTATAGCTCTTAAATTTTTAGTACACCTAATAGGAGATCTCCATCAACCACTCCATGTGGGTAATGGATTAGATAAAGGTGGAAATACTATTAAANTAAAGTGGTTTGGAGAAAATACTAACCTTCATAGTATATGGGACACAAAGCTTATTGAGCTTCAAAAATTAAGCTATACAGAGTATTCAAATTATTTACTTTTAAATATTGATTATGCNAAAATAAGAGANTGGCAATCTCACNATGTTCAAGATTATATTTTGGAATCTAAAGAGTTACGAACGCAATGCTATAATTTCAANAGTGATAATCTTAAATGGGATTACTTTTATAAACACAAATCTCTTTTGGAAATGAGACTTTTGCAAGCNGGAGTAAGATTATCTGGAGAGCTAAACCGAATTTTTAAATAATAATTTCTATTNAGCTTTCCCTTGGTTTTCTACNGAAGCCATNTTTTTNGCAATCATATCTTGATCTCCTAAATAATAATCTTTTATTGGCTTAAGATTTTTATCTAGTTCAAATACTAACGGAGCTCCTGTTGGAATATTATATTTTAATATGTTTTNATCACTNACATTNTTTAAANANTTTACNANCGCTCTAAGTGAATTCCCATGNGCGACTATAAGAACTTTCTTATTATNTAAGATATCTTCTTTNATTTGATTNTGCCANTAAGGTAAAAACCTNTCTACNGTGTCAGCTAGACATTCAGANTCTGGCAAATCGTTTTNATCTAAGTTTTTATATAAACTATCAAATTTAGGATGACGCTTGTCATTTAACTCAAGNTTTGGAGGTGGTGTAGAATAACTTCTTCTCCAAATTAAAACTTGATNATCTCCATATTTTAATGCTGTCTCNGATTTNTTTAAACCTTGCAANGCTCCATAATGCCNTTCGTTTANTCGCCAATNATAACTTATTTCTGCATTTTTAATNCCCATNGCATCAAGNCATATTTCCATCGTTNTATTTGCTCGTTTAAGCACCGATGTATGAACGGTATCAAAAGAAATATTATTATCTTTAATCAATCTCCCCGCCTTATATGCTTCAGTTTCTCCTTTTTCAGTTAAGTNTACATCAGTCCAACCTGTGAACCTATTATCTAAATTCCATTGACTTTCACCATGTCTTAACAAAACAAGTTTATACATAATCATCCTTTTTAATAATATAAAATTGATAATCAATTATTTTTTAACCAAAGTCTTTTTTTGTAGATTTAAATATGTGTGGAAGGATAGCGTTCTTTGAGTCCAAAGAAAAAATTATTAATGAATTACAAATAGATAAATGGAATGAATATCAATATTCTTCCAATTATAATACCATTCCTTCTAATAAATTATATGTTTTAACTTCAAAAAAAAGTTTACGAGTTGTCGAGTTTATGACTTGGGGCATACGACCTAAACGGTTACAGAAAAAAAGGCTAATCAATGCTCGAATTGAAACACTTCAACAGAAACCTTCCTTCCGAAACCTTTTAAATACTAATCGTTGTTTAATTATTTGTAATGGTTACTATGAATGGAAAAAAGAACCCTTTGGTTCGCAACCATACTATATATTTAGAAAGAGTAAAAAATTAATCCTCATGGCAGGACTATNGACAACATCTAATTTGAATTCAGGGGGAAGTCTTAATTCATGCACTATAATTACAAAACCTACTCAACACAATATCTCAGAAATTCATCACAGAATGCCTTTAATATTACATTTATCCAGTATAGACAAATGGTTAAACTCTAAAGGCAACTTATATTTTCGTGCTATATCTGATCTATCATACTCAGATGTTGATTTAAAATATCATCCTGTTTCAAAAGCCATAAACAACCCTTTCAATAATAATCCAGANTTACTAAACCCAATNGACGTAAAGAAAACAATAAATTTATTCACCTAATATAAAACTATTATTACATGTTTATTTTTTTGTATATATACTGATTATCATTTATTAAATTAACCTAATAATATTACCAAACATACTGAGGAGTATTTAACATGAATCGATTAAAACGAATCATTTTAACTTTTTCTTTAGCATTGACATCTTCATTGATAGCTCAAATAACAGTCTCTGGTANTGTTACTGANGCATCTACTGGANAAGCTCTNGCAGGAGCNAATGTTGTTGTNGAAGGAACAAATAAAGGTTCAGCNGCTGATGCAAATGGTGAGTTTACCATAGGTAATGTGTCAAATGGCTCAACATTAACAGCATCTATGATTGGCTATAAAGATATGTCAATGGATGTATCTCGAACAGTCAATTTTTCTTTAGAACCATCAATGATTGAAATGTCTGGATTAGAGGTATTGGCATCAAGAGCTGATGAAAAGACACCTGTTGCTTATACTAATGTTAGCAAGGCTGAAATGGAGGTGAGACTTGGCTCTCAAGAAATTCCTATGGTTTTAAATACAACCCCAAGTGTTTATGCGACACAACAAGGTGGTGGAGCTGGTGATGCGAGAATTAATGTNAGAGGATTCAACCAAAGAAATGTCGCAGTTATGATAAATGGTGTCCCTCAAAATGATATGGAAAATGGTTGGGTTTATTGGTCAAACTGGGATGGTGTAGGTGATGCAACCTCATCTATACAGATGCAACGTGGTTTAAGTGCTGTAAATCTTGCAACTCCTTCAATTGGAGGTACCATGAATATTATTACTGATCCTGCATCAATGGAAAGAGGTGGTAGTTTTAAACAAGAGTTGGGTGCTGGATCTTTCTTAAAGTCATCTTTTAACTACAATACAGGTTTGATTGCAGATAAATTCGCATTCAGTACTACTCTCGTCAAAAAAACGGGTGAAGGCATTATTGACAAAACATGGACAGATGCATACGCATACTATCTTGGTTCAAGTTATCAAATGAACAATTCAAATAGATTTGAACTTTATGCAATAGGTGCACCACAGCGTCACGGTCAAAACTTATATAAACAAAATATGTCTACATATTCACAAGAATTAGCCAATGATACAGAAGGGTTTGATGCAACNGCATTTGCTACTGGTGAAAAGTTTGAAACAGAAGCTGGNAGAGAGTTTAATCAAAATTGGGGAGCAGTCGATGCAACATATGAAGGAAAGCAATACTGGTATATGTATGGTGTTGGTGGATTGTTTGGCGGTGGAGAAAATCAAGATCGCTACAATAAAGACTATCTAAATGAACGTGAAAACTTTTTCCATAAACCTCTTGTCAATTTAAATCATTATNTTACTCTTAAGTGATAATATGAGATTATCTTCTATTTTATATTGGTCAGGTGGTTCTGGTGGTGGNACTGGAACATACGGTAGTGTNTCTCGTTCTCCNGCTGTTGAAGGAGAAGCTTGGTATGCAAGTTCACCCTGGACATGGGATTGGAATAGTGAAATTGCTGAAAACTCAAATAATATTGATTCAACTTATTCNACAACAGAAAACAGATCTACTGGAATCCTAAGAAATTCAATTAATCGTCAAAATACCTATGGTCTTATTTCGAAGTTTGATTATGATTTAAGTAGTTCTATTAAGCTACAAACAGGATTAGATTGGAGAACAGCAAATATTGAACATGCCAGAGAAGTTCGTGATCTTCTCGGTGGTGATTACTATGTAGACTTTGCTGATGATAATGCCCCTGATGGTAAAGTTGTTCGTTTGGGAGATAAAATAGCTTACAGTAACACAACTACTGTTGATTGGCTTGGTTTTTTNGGTCAAGGATCCTACTCTTCAGGCCCTATATCTGCATACGGAATGGTTGGTTTTACTACTATAGCCTACACAGATCAAGATTCTTTCACAGTTGCGCAACAAATTGTTGATCATGGAGATGCTATCACAGCCACTCAATTCAAAGGTGGGGCAATGTACGACATAAATGATAATATGAGTGCTTTTGCAAACTTTGGATTAGTCGAAAAACCACCAATCTTAGATAATGTGATTTACTATGATGGGACCGTTGCCTCAGATCCAGCAAATGAAAAATTCCAAAATTTTGAAGCTGGACTTAACTATCGTGCAGGTAATTTGGCAGTAAAAACAAATGTTTATTACACCCAATGGAAAGACCGCAACCTAACAAAATCAGTAACCACAGGACAAGGATCAAGTGGTGATACAGATGTTATTTTTCTAAGTGGTGTCAATCAAGACCACTCTGGTCTAGAAGTTGAAGCTTCTATGCAAGTTATTGATATGCTACGCTTAGATGCTGCTATTGGCTTAGGTAACTGGAAATTTACTGGTGATGCAGATGGTGAATACGTAGAAGCTGAATTTGACTCTTTAGGAAATAATACAGGACAAATTTCAACCTCTTATTCATATGCTTTAGATGGTCTATTTGTTGGTGACCAGCCTCAAACAGGAATAGCTTTAGGAGCCACTCTAACACCTATNNCTGGCCTAAGCATACAAGCTTTATTTAATTATTACGCTGAGAACTATTCTGATTGGAGTCCAGATGCCAGAGAAATAGAAGACGGTGNGGCAGATAGAGNACAAGTNTGGAAAGCTCCANCATATAGTAGGTTGAACTTGCACCTCAATTATGACNTACCAGTTGATCTTGGAGGAACTGATATTTCATTATTTGCACATGTATTTAATGCATTAGATGCTGTTTATGTTCAAGATGCCGTAGACCATAGCCAATATAATGGTTATGGAGATAGGACACATTCAGCACACAATGCTGAAGTATTTTTAGGAGTGCCTAGAAATTTTAATTTAGGATTGAAGGTTAACTTTTAACTTTTAATTAAATTAAAGTATAATAAAAAAGCCCTCAATTATGAGGGCTTTTTTATTATTTAAAATATTGAAGGTATTTCAATATCAAATATCGAAGGTAATTTATCTTCAAAAGAAAANCCAACCATNANACCAAAATATGTCCANTATGTTTGNACNTCTTNTTGTAAAGTAGTNGANATCCAATTNAACTGNGATGTTANGCCAATNGTCATTGGNGTTGGTAATAAATGATAAATAATATTATAACCTGCNNNNAANCCNTANCCNGGAGAAACAAAACCTCCTCCAATGCGAATACCACTTTCCATAGCATTTGGTATCCAAAACCATGCAAGCCTTGGATCAATTTGAGCAACCAGAAAATAACTTAAGGTTTGAAAATTTTTTCCCAGACTGTCTATTTTAAAATCATACCAATTAACATCTAAACTTAAATTTATATTTTTATTACTTATTCTGAACATATTTCTCTTACCAAGTCCAAATGTATAGTGCATACCAACAATATGACTGTCTAAAGTACTTTCAATAAATGAAGGTTGTCCCAATGAAAAGGTTAAGTAAGTCTTACTTTGTTCAGGGTTAAATAAAGAGTCTTGGAGAGTTCTTTTTGCATCCCTTGCNAATGCTCTGGCTTCTTTTCTTCTTCTCCTNGCTTCCTTTCTATCTTTCTTTGCTTCAGACCTTGCGAATTTTTCAACTTCAGTTGCTTTTCTTACTGCGCCTAGAGAAGCTTTTGCTTTTGCAGCCTCTAACCTAGCTTCTTCCGCATCTCTTTCAGCATCATACATACGCTCAATCGCTTTCTGGGAGTTTATTCGAGCTTTGTCCATTGCCTTTTCAAAACTCTCTGTATCTTCAGCAAGATTTTCTGCTTTTTTTAATGCTTTTTTGGCATTTTTTGCTATTCTTTCTGCTTCTTGTAAAGCTTCTTTGGCCTTTATGACTTCATTATTTGCATCTTCTAATAGTTTATTAGCCCTATTTGCAAATTGAACTGCAAGCTCTAATGCTGTTAAATTTTTTAATTCATGATCAATAATTCTTTTACCAGTCCATTCTAAATTATAAGCGTATTTATCCACAGGCATGTATGGTATAATTTTTCTTTCCAGTTCCTTACCCTCTCCATCCATAAGGACCCTGACCGTTTCTTGATTTGATCTATTATGAATAAATTCTTTGGTATGAAATATTTCATTTTTTGAATTAAAATATTGAATCATTCTGAGATCTATACCATCTTCCCAAAAAATTAAATGTCTTCCAACAAAATCACCGTTTGAATTAAAGTATGAGGATTCAACTACTTCAGCCTCAAGGTTTTCATCTTTAAACCTTGTATAATTAAAATTATAATAAAAATATGTAAACCCCAGATGATCACTAAATGAAACTTCTTTTGGTCTGCCATCATTCCGACTTTTAACATCTGCAATCCAATTTTTGCGAACTAAACTTAATTGATTCGCGTACAAAAATTTATCTAACTGATCGGCATTTCCTTTTTGATGAAATTTTACTTTATATTCCGACCTTAGACCAGATTTAGACCATAAGAAATGATACGTCTCCATAGCATTTTTATCTTGGTCTATTCGGGTTACAGTCTTTATTCGGCCATCTTTATTGTAGGAAACTTTAAAGTAGGTACTTCCAAAAAAGCTAGTTTCCTCACCTTTGATTTCTAATATGCGCCTATATGGGTTCCAATATTTAAAATATGAATATTTAATTTCATCTTTTGGAGGTACTTTAACTAAAGAATTAACTGCTAAGATCATAGCAGGTAAAAAAAATAATAAATATGTAATTACTATTTTTTTTATCAGGCTAGCCCCCAACTCATTAATAATATCATTAAAAAGAATAAAGAAAAACCTGTCCAAGTACCAACTTGGAACCTCTTATTATAATCAATTACATCTTCATCAAGAGATTGATAGTTTAACACAATNGTTTCATGTTTGCCTTCTTCAACAAAAACATCGAGCCTTCCCATGACTANAATATCATTTACCATTTTATCCTTAGGACTAAGCCGATTTGAATCTTGAGAGTAATCATTCGGGAAATAACCGACCTTATGCCATCCTGGAAGCACATCAATTCCATTTTTTAAAGGTGAGTAACCTACTAACTGATTATCNACATAAACAGGNAGACCCTTAGTATCACAAATAATTTCTAGAGTTGTTCTTTCTCTTGAATCCTTCCAACTTAAAGGGTGTGATTTTTTTTGAGATTCTTTTTCATCTGGAAAAACAAATGANGGGTTAATAACTTTATCCTCAACAAAATCTGCAAACTTTAAAACAACAAGTACCTTNTCNCCTTTATTGTGAATAATNATATCATAAGAACCAATCTTCCTTGTGANCTGAAAGGATAANTGAAGATCATTATTTAACCATGATTTTTCAATTTTTTGGATAGGNTAAGANGAAATATTATCCAAAAAATTTAAATCTGGTTTAATTATATTGTAAAAGTTTAATATGAACCAATTTTCTTGTTCTATCCAACCTGAGACATTGGATCTTTCAATATAATCTGATAAAAGAAATTCTAACTTAATACCTGATTCTTCTGACTCAGATTTTGAAAAAACAATTGTAGGCATCTCTTGCGAAATAATATTTGACTTAAAAAAGACTATAAATAAAAANACTCTTAATGTTGATTTAATAAATTTTAATAAGAGATTTATTCTCTTATTATTCAGTTTCAGATGATGCAAGGTTAATCCTAATCTTCTGAGACTTCCCTTGAGGAATATATACATCCTGATAATCAGGAACTCTCATTGCAAATTGGGGTCTTGGAGTATCTGGGTCAATAACTCTGATTCGATGCCAACCGGGATTTACAGAGATTTTTTTTATTGGAGTTTTTCCCATATAAGTACCATCAATATAAACATTTGCACCTTCAATATCACAAGTAAGCCTTAAAAATGTCTTCCTCTTAGTTAAATCTGGAGGCAACAAAGTAATCTGCTGGGCATTAAGTAGTTTTCTTGTCTCTCTCTTTATTTGTGTACTTATAGGTGGTTTCTTCAAAATATCTTTTGCGGTCTCAGAATCAACATATATTATTTCATCTTGAATTTCTATAGTACTTTTGTTTGAAAAATTAACTTCTGAATTCAGNGGNCTTTCTCCAGACAATGCACGAATGAGCTCTCTATAAGTTGCTTCACCAACAATTCCATCTACATCAGAACCTTTAAAACCTCTATCNATTTGAAAGTCAATGACAGCTTCTTCAGTNAGTTTCCCGTAGCTTCCATCAACACCATCACTATTTATACCATTTAAACCTAAACTATAGCCTAAAGAAATTAAAGCTCTTTGTAACGCTTTAACCTGAGATGGNCTTTTTACCCCTGGTACTAACATCCCATCTTTTAAAATTAATGAGAAATCAATATCTGAGAGTTCATTTTCTTTTTGGGAAAGCTCTCTTTTAATTATACCTTTTTTAGGAGGTTTCTTTAAAATAGTATTCCGAGTATTAACAATTGGTTTTTTTTCAATCTTAGACTTTTTATTANTTTTAAATACNAAAGGTTTAGGAACATATTCATTTAAATTTTTATCTGAGACATCTTCAGTTGAATACCATTTATCATACCAAACAAAATATTTTTCTGGTCCATATTTNTCACGAGCATAAATAAAAGAATCATAAAATGGTGATCCTTTTGCCTCTTCCGAAGGTAAAGTAAATACTAAATTATCNTTACTCTGTTCTGAGCTTTCTACTTCAGTTTTTATACTATCACTCAAAGAATCCCAAACTTGAATTAATATCACACGACTNGCGCCTGAATGAAAAATTTCAAANTCTTGTATCGGTCTTTCAAATAAATAACCTAATTGAACAGATTCATTGTTTTTTGTGCTCTCTAAATCCATAAGCGGTGGTTCAAAAACAATATAGTCCATTGAGGATGAACTTAATACTGTTTTATTAAAAGTTAAATAGAACCAATTCTCTTGACCTGCCCAACCTGCAATATCTTGAATATCCATTATCCTGCTAGTAACAATTCTTAACAAGGTCCCGTTACTCTTTTTATGGGTTGTAACTAGTTGAATCTCGTTAGTTGCAGAAAAAGTTACGCTACTAAATAAAAATACAGTAAATAGATATTTTTTATATTTTAAGATCATTTAATTGTTTTCGATATTTTTCTATTTCAGAAATTTCAGCTATTGGATAATCACCATTAGATTCTTTTTCTCTGATAGCAATCCTAATTGAATTGATTTTTTCCTTTATTGGTGCTGAAATTAAGATTTTTAAACANTCTGATACAATTTCTTCTGGTGGAATATCTGTGGTTTCCATAAATAATATTTTTGTTATTAAATCTCTCTCATCACCTTCAAATTTTTCAATAATTGAAGAGTAATCTAAATCAGATTTATCATCAAGAACATAACCCGCGATTTTTTTAAAAAATGGTGTTGGGAAATGTTCAAGCAAAACTTTTTTTTTAATGTAATCCTTTATTTTATTTTGATTGTTACATAATAATCTCAGTAATTCAATTTGAGCTTTATCTATTTGAGTGTCAAAATTTAATTTATTTATAGGTTTATAATCTGTGATTTTACTATNTTTTTTATTACGAACTTTTTCCATTAATTTTAAAAAATCTAATTCATCAACCATTAAATTTTGTGAAAATAGTCGTATTAAATCGCTTTTTACAATTCCATCTTTAATTTCTTTAATTTCTTTAACTATCTGAAATAAATAATCTTGTCTTTTAGATCCATTTAATTCTTTTGCCNTGAAAAAACTTATATGAAAATCACTAAAATCCAATGCTTTTTTTATTGACTCTTTTACTGAATTAGCACCTAATTCTCGTACCCAATCATCAGGATCTTTTCCTTTAGGTGGTCTAACAACACAGGGTTCGATACCTAGCTTTAACATTACCCATCCTGCTTTGATAACNGCATTGCCTCCTGCATCATCACCGTCATAAAGCAAAATTACTTTTTTTGTTATTCTTTTTACAGCTAGAGCATGNCTTTCAGTAAANGCTGTNCCAGAAACTGCNACAACTGGATAAATTTTTGCTTGATAGAGTTGAANGAAATCCATGTAACCTTCAACAAGAATTGCATACCCCTCTTTTAAAATTGAATTGCGAGAATCTTTCAAGCCATACAAAACATCGCTTTTTTTATAGACAAGCGTTTCAGGTGAGTTTAAATACTTAGCAGGATCCTCACTTTCAAATATTCGAGCTCCAAAACCTATTGTTTTACCTGACAAATGATGTATTGGAAACATAATCCTAGATCTAAACCTATCAAATATCCCTTTATCNGANTTNATAAAGAGACCTGATTTTTCAACACTCTGTTTTGTAAANCCCTTNCCTNTACATGTNTTTACTAANTGATTCCATTCANTAAATGCATAGCCTATTTTAAATTTTTTGATTGTATCAATACTCAAGCCTCTNTCTTTTANATGATTTAAAGCAGAGGCTCCNTTATTCGAAAATAAATTNTCTATATATAANTTTTCAGCAATATANTGTAANTCATATATTGAAGAGTNTATTTCAGGAATTATATTTTTTTTATCAATTTCAAGATTAANATTATATTTATNTGCTAAAAATTTTATCGCCTCTGGAAAAGNAATTTTNTGNTAATCCATGATAAATGAAAAAACATTTCCNCCTTTACCACANCCAAAACAATGATANATTTGCTTTGCGGGCGCAACNCTAAAAGAGGGTGTTTTTTCATTATGAAANGGACATANTCCAAANTAATTATTNCCTCTATTTTTTAAATCAACAAACTGTGATACAACATCTACTATATCTGCTANATCNCGAATCCTATCAATATCATCTTNNTTAATTTTGGACATTTATGGNTGAGTTATTTTTTTTACGTATGATTCAGCTTCTATAACAGANTCATCTAAATTAAAAGAAGAGATAACAAATAATTTTAATTGATTACTTTTTCTAGAAAACATGGAATTTTGTTCAATTAAAGTAGTCCATTTAGCTAAGGGTAAAAGAGAAATAAACCAAATGAAAGCAACCGTTATAGTTACTCCTTTAATTCCTCCAATTATTGATCCCAAGAGGTTATTCATCCAAATGTTATGCTGAGACAAAAAGAATAAATCGATTGCCTTGATTATAATTCGAATAATTACAAGACAGACCGAGAAAATTAACATAAATGAAACAGACACAATAATCCATTTCTCTAAATTAACTATATCATCAAAAACTTTTGATAAATTTTGATAATTTGATATTGAAATTAATATTGCAACTATTAGTCCAAACGTATGACCAAATTCTTCTATAAAACCCTTGAAATAACCCCTGATAGATAATGCTATAATAAAAATAAAAATTAAACTATCAATAATAAAGTTCATTCAACCTAATAACTCTCTCAACATAATATTTGCTTTTTTTCCATCAATTAGACCGCCACCCAACTTCATGATTACAGGCATTACTTTACCTAAATCAGACATACTTTTAGCACCTGTCTCTTTAATCGCTAAAGAAACTAAATCTTTCGTTTCTTGATGAGTTAACATCTTTGGAAGATAAGACTCTAATATTGACAGCTCCGTACTCTCTTTTTCAACTAATTCTACACGATTTGCTTTTTTGTATATTAAAATAGATTCTTTTATTTGCTTAACTGAGTTCTTGATAATATTTAGTTCTTCTACTTCACTTAAAGAACCCCCTTTTTCTATTTGCTTACCTTTAATTTTTGAGATTAGTGAACGCAAAACTCTAACTTTATCTTTTTCACGTTCTTTCATCGCTTGATGCATATTGCTTTTTATAGTTTCTGTTAGGGTCATCTTAATTTTCATCAATCCTTTTCATTGCTATAATTAGAGAATCTTTATCTTTTTCAAAACCAATAAAACGTCTACCTAAGCTTTTAGATGCGACTCCAACATCTCCAAAACTCATAAATGGATCAAGAACCCAATTTAAGCTAAAAGAACTTGCTTTCAATATTTTTAAATAAATCATTTGAGTATTTTTTTCAAAGTCTTGAATTTTGTCTGGAATATCCAACCATAAGTCTGATATTTCTTGGCCTAATAAATTGTTTTTAGAAAGTTCGTTTTTATTATCTAACACTCTAAATAAGTAATCATCAGTTTTTGTAGCAAACCAAATATCAGAAGTATTATTAATCCATGATTTTGTTTTTAATGGTGTTTTAATTTTACTTCTCCAAATAATTCTAGATTGAATTTTAAAAAGTCTACCTAACAAGTCATGATACATGCTTGAATGCTTCCAATCTGT
The DNA here is from genome assembly GCA_002691785.1 of Fidelibacterota bacterium. Lineage (GTDB taxonomy): Bacteria > Fidelibacterota > Marinisomatia > Marinisomatales > UBA1611. The sequence continues at coordinate 17,828 of NZIX01000063.1, forward strand.
TAAAATATAAATTGACCCTGTATTTTTTAAAACTCTTTTTACTTCAAAAAGCCAATTATTATTCCAATCATAACAGTCTTGAATGTTAGAAGATTCTCTTTTTCCATCGATATTAATTTTTTTGTTTGGGGGTTCAGTAATAATTAGATCAATAGACTCATCCGGAATTCTTTTTAAACCATTTAAGCAATCTGTATTAAATAAGCCTTCAGACATTCTATCTTGATCTAAAGAAATATCTGAATGTGTTTGTACTGCTGATAAATATTTATTTAAATCATTTATTGTCAGACCTGCAGGTGTTTCTGGATAATTATTAATTAAAGGGCTCACAATATCTTTAGGGTTGTTTTCCATAGGAAAATTTAGGCAAATTTTATAATTAAAATACCTTCATTATATTAATTGATAAATTTTATTAATACCTCAGCAAAAAAATGCTTAACTAGTATTTAAATTGAACTACAATATGAATATAAAAAATTTATCTTTTATTTTATTTACACTTCGCTTGAAATGGGTAAAGTCACTTATGCTTTGTTTAATTTATTTCTCATCCATGCATGCTGGAGAGGTATCTTTATCTATTTCTGAAGACCTTATTAATCAATATCTCAAAGTAATTGGCAATTATAAAACTGTACAAAAAAAGGATAAGGGCGAATGGTCTATTCAAAACCCACATGTTAAACTGAAAAATAATGAAGCCCTTTTTCTAGCAAAAGTCATATATAAACAAGGGTTAATTAACATAAGAAAAGACATAAAGCTAAACCTAAGGGTCAAATATGATCTTAAAAAAAACGAACTCTTTTTAGTTTTTGATAATTCTATTATAGATATGGAGCGGAGAGGAATTCTACTTAATAGCATAGACCTAAAAAAATTTTATGAACCAAAACTTATTTTTAATGGCCCAAAGTTAAAAAATAAATATTTTAAAACTCAATTTAACCCTAAAAGAAAAATCCATATTAAACCAAATTTTGCTGAAATATTTATCCAAAATGAAACAATTGATTTGATTTTGAATTTATCTTTTATAGAGAATTGATAAAAAAAGTATTTTATATGAATTTTTTAATCTGAATGAAAATATTAATTTCAAAATTACCAGAATCAGGATGGTGGAGCTCAGGTATTCCAAAATATCAAGATAATCCAGCTATGAGAGAAGGAGCAAGACCTAACCATAATAAATTAGTTGCAGAAAGAGAGAGGCTAATTTCAATATTAAAAAAAGAAAACCAAACTATCATTGAAATAGATTTTCCTACAAAGTTAGACCAAAAAAACCCTAAACATGATTTTATTTTTGTCCGAGATCAATTCATATCTAATCAAAGTGATTTAGTACTGATCCTACGATCTGGAGAACGCCTTCGTAGAATAGAAAACATAGTCATGGGAGATATATTAAATAAATTTAATTATAATATAATTAACATGCCTGATGTCCCTGGATTAAGAGCAGATGGTGGTGAATTTTATTTTTGTTTAGAAGAAAATATTCTTTTCAGTGGGATTCAACGCAATACACTAAGTGGAATTAATTATGTTGTAGAAACATTAAAAATTGATGAATTACTTATTTTGGATGGTAAGGGTTACCATCTTGACACATTCTTTACACCCGTTTTAGACAGTCAAAACCTTTTATGTGCCACAATAGTTTGTGATGAAATCCTTACTAGTAAATCTCGAAAAGATTTGTACGAGTTTTCTAAAAAAAGAAACCTACCAATTTTTAAAGTTCCCTTAAAAGATTCTATAGGAACTTTAGAAAATATTGGGTCTTTCTCTGTTAATGCTTTGCCACTACCAGGTGTTTTAATCAGCCCGAACCATTTTACAGATAAATCTATTGATAGAAGTCTTTCAGAATTAGGAATAAAAAGAGTAATCACTCCCACATCCCAATTTGAATTAAGCGGTGGTTCTATCCATTGTATTACAAACGAACTCTAAATTATTAAATACCTAACCCAAGCCTGATGTTTAAACTACTAAAACCATTTGCGTCTGGAATTACATCTGAAGCCATAGTGTATCTATAAAAAGTAAAAACATCAAATGTAAGTAATCTAAGTTGCAAACCTGCTTGAAAATGTAGACCGCTAGATTCAATTAAATTGTCAGCTAAATAATCCTCTAATGCCGCAGAATCAAATTCACCATTTTGTAAATCGGTTTCACCATCCTCATTGGTAACAAACGATTCCATCATATCTTGATCAATAAAAGGTGTTGAAGTATGCTGATTTAGACCCAAGCCTCCATATAGTTTAGCTTTAGCTAAAAATGGGATTCCTAATTTGAAAATTGATTTTTGAATGGTTAAATACATATTNCCTGANACCCAGGCAAACCCTAAAGTATCTGGTTCNATATTAGCGAGATCCATNGCATCNTTTTTAAATGAAAAGTCNTATACATTCNCCATCCCNTTGACTTCTACATCAAGATCAATAAAAGGTATCATATCAATATATAAATANCCTCCGATGCCATATGCATTTTCAAATCCAAATCGATCAATCTGCCCNACTNTTGTTGAACTTCCTAANACATCAATGGTTAAGTCTGATGAAGAAGGATCAACNGTAAATGTTGNNATTGGNACATTNAAACCAAAACCACCAATTGCATAGATTGAAANNGGTAAAAANGTANTTATTATCTTTAATAGCATTTTTTTCATTTTATTCCTCTTTATATTGATAAAAAGCTTTCTATAGTTTAAAGAACTATTTATTTGAATCAAATCACTCATTGAATTGACCTACTATTGCTAAATAAATTTCAATTAAATTAATGACTCATGAATAAACAATTAATATTTTTATACTTAGCATCTTTTAGTTTTATTTTTTCACAAAAACTACATTGGCCAACAAGCACAAGTAAGTCTTTTTCATCTAATTTTGGAGAATATAGAGATGGCCGATTTCATATGGGTATTGATATAAAAACCAATGCGGCAATCGGTAAAGAGATTTTTGCAGTTGAGGATGGCTATATTCATCGAATGAGATCTGAATTTACTGGTTATGGAAAATCATTGTACCAAACAACAATCTCAGGACATGAAGTTGTATATGCTCACTTAGAATCCTTTACTCCTTTGATGGAGAAAGTTTGGAGNCTTCAACAGACNAANCGAATGAGCTATATAGTAGATGCTCATTTCTCTTCAAGAGAATTTCAAGTAAAAAAAGGAGATGTAATTGGTTTTTCAGGAAATACTGGAAACTCTTTTGCACCTCACCTTCACTTTGAATATAGATCCAGTAAAAGCGAGCCTCTTAACCCTCTCACTATGGGATTCAGTGATTTGCCAGATAATGTCATTCCCATTCCAAAAGAGTTAGCAGTTATTCCTGCCTCTAAGAATACAATCATAAATGCGAGCCCATTAACTCAAATTATACCTCTTTTTAGAGACAAGACAGGTACATATCACTTTGCAGACACCATAAGTGTTTTTGGGGAATTTGCATTTGCACTAAAAGCTATTGATAAACGAGAAGGTGCTAATAACATATACCAATTCCATAAAGTCGAATTAAGAATTAATAATAAAGTAGAGTTTGGTTTGGAATATTCAAAAATTCCATTTTCTCAAAGTAAGTTTGCTAAAACCATAATCGAGTATGATTTAAAAAGAAAAAACTTAGGTGAATTCCAAAAACTATATCGATTAGAAGAGCACAAAAAAACAACTCTGCATAATACGGATAAAAATGGAATTCTTACATTACCTCCAGGAATACATAGTGTAGAAATAATTATTTATGATGCTGCTGGAAATAAAGCAAATGTTAAGGGAAAGGTTATAGGAACATTCCCAATGCAACTCGAAGCCCAAGAGATATATCAAGACAATAAATTAACAACTTTATCACTTTCTCCAGCCCGCGGGGGCTTGCCAATAAAAGAAGCTGTCTTATATAGTTTCACACCGTTTGGGTTTGTAGATCAAAAAATAGATATCATTAGCAAAACCCAAGTAAAAAATAATCTTCACGTCACTTTTCCTTCAAAACTTTCATCAAATCGAATTATTCAAATCCTTGGCATTAATCAATTGGGTGGAATGATCCAACCATCTCATTGGACAAAGTTAGAACCCTCTATAAGCGTAATTGATATTTACCCTGATCTTAAAATATCTAACACTGAACATGGTTTACTTTTCCAGGTCGATATTGATCAATATGTAGAAACAAATGTGTCTTTAAAACTAGCAAATGAAAATACTTTTAATGCATATAAAATGAATCAAATAAGACCAACTACTTTTATTTCTGATAAACTTGATCATGATATTGTGAAAAATATGACCCACATTGTAGTAGAATTATTTCATAATGAAAATGTTAAAGAAACAAGATTCCATTTTCATTTAAAAACTATTGCCCCAGGCGAAGAAGAGATTATATTCTCAAATGATAGAAATTGCAGGATAAAAACAAAACCTGGTTCATTTTACCAAAAAAATACAATTTGGATTGATAAGGTAAAAGAGTTTGCCCCCATAAAAAATGGTTACCATGTTTCACCAGTTTATCAGCTACAACCTTATAATTTAACTTTAAAAGGAAAAATAGAAATAGAACTTTTATATAGTAGAGACTTATCTGAACATTCAAACCTCGGTATCTACTATTATGATAATAAAAAAGAGGATTGGATTTATTTGGCAACTGAAAGGAATAGAAACAAACTTACTCTTACCGCAAACCTAAAAGAAATGGAGGCTATTACAATAATCCAGGACCTTGACTCTCCAAAAATAACAAGATTTTTTCCTGAAAATGGTGGAAGATATCAATCCAGAGATGTTAAACAGATTAAAATTAATATTGATGATTCTCTTTCTGGAATAGAACCTGTTGAAAAATCTTTCAGTTTAAAGCTTAACGATAAACCATTGTATCCAGCTTATCAGCCTATACAAAATCTTATATCTTACTCATTTGACAAAGCGCTTAGCAAAGGGCAGCATAAATTAGAATTTAAAGTTCAAGATAGATTAGGAAACAAAATTAATAAAACAGTCTATTTTGTTATCTTAAGAGAATGAATAAGAAAGTTATTAAAATTGCAATTCAGATGAGACAAAACTCATATGCACCTTATTCTAATTATAAAGTTGGTTCTGCTGTTGAAGTTACTTCTGGTGAGATTATTGGTGGATGTAATGTTGAATCATCAAGTTATGGACTTACTTGTTGCGCTGAGAGAATCGCATTATATAATGCACTATCAAAAGGGTTTAAAAAATTCATATCTATTGCGGTCAGTACAAAGAATGGAGGTTTTCCATGTGGAGCTTGTAGACAGGTTATTTGGGAGATCTGTGGAGAAATCCCTGTTTATATTTGTGATGATAAAACTTTACTGACAATCATAAAATCATCAATACTCTTACCCTCACCATTTAATGATAAATATCTAAAATGAAATCCTTTTTAATTGGTATTGCGGGGGGAAGTGGCTCAGGGAAAACATTTCTTGCAAATAAAATTTTTAACACATTCAAAGATGATGTACTAATTATTCAGCAAGACTCTTATTACAAGGACTTATCGGGTTTAGAATTTAAAAAACGAGCCTTAGAAAATTTTGATCATCCAAACTCTATTGACATTGAACTCTTAAAAACTCATATCAATAAACTATTAAATAGAGAACCTATAAATAGACCAACTTATAGTTTTTCTAAACATATCAGGAAAGATCAAATAGAAACTTTATCACCTAAACCAATCATCATTGTTGAAGGAATATTAATTCTTTCATTTAAAGAACTATTAAATTTATTTTCTTTAAAAATTTTTATTAATATTGATTCTGATATAAGATTTATTAGACGATTAAAAAGAGATATTAAGCAACGAAATAGAAGTCCTTTAGATGTTTGCACACAATATTTAAGTTCTGTACGTCCAATGCATAAAAAATTTGTAATACCCTCAAAAAGCAATTCAGATATCATAGTTAAAAATGAAAACGATCATAAAAGTATTATTAAGATTATCAAGCGTAAGTTAGTCAAATCATCATGAAACAATCTTTTACTGATGCTGGAAAAATTGAAGTGATTTGTGGATGTATGTTTTCGGGAAAGACAGAAGAACTCATTCGAAGAATCCGTCGTGCTCAAATTGCTAAATTATCCGTCATAGTTTTTAAGCCATTTATTGATTCACGCTATAGTAGAAACGAAATTGTAAGTCATAATAATATTAAAATAGAATCCCATAGCTTAAAATCCTCAATGGAAATTAAAAGTTACTCTTTAAACTTTGATGTTATCGGAATTGATGAAGCTCAATTTTTTGATAAAAACATATTAAAAGTCTGTCAACANTTAGCATTCAATGGAAAACGAGTATTAATTGCTGGGTTAGATAAAGATTATAGAGGACTTCCCTTTGGCTCTATGCCACAATTAATGTGTGAGGCTGATTATCTAGATAAATTAAGAGCTATTTGTGTCAAGTGTAGTCGATCTGCTTCATATACAAAAAGAATTTCAACAGAAGTCGGTCAGGTTGTAATTGGTGAATTAGATAAATATGAAGCTCGTTGTCGGAAATGCTTTGTTGATGCATGACTGAATGATGGAAAATTTTACTGGAATACTCGGAATATTTATACTCTTAGTGATAGCCTTCGTGATGTCAAATAATCGTTCCAAAATAAATTATAGAATTGTTTTTTGGGGACTTGGCCTTCAGTGGTTCTTTGCATTATCAATATTAAAAACACCTATTGGTAAACCTTTGTTTAGCTTTATAGATAAATCTATTTCAAAGTTAATTAGCTTTTCTGATGCCGGGAGTGATTTTTTATTTACCTCCTTCATTCCTGATATTGGTTATCATTATGCTCTTGTAAACTTTGCCTTTCGCGCGCTACCAACTATTATCTTCTTTTCTGCNTTGATGTCTATATTGTACTATTATAATATTATACAAATTATTATAAAATTTTTATCTGTATCTATGCAAAAGACAATGGGAACGAGTGGATCAGAAACCTTGAGCGTTGCAGCNAATGTATTTGTTGGACAAACAGAAGCTCCTCTATTAATAAAACCATTTATCAATACCATGACAAAATCAGAACTCATGGCTGTGATGGTAGGTGGATTTGCAACAGTTGCCGGTGGAGTGCTTGCAATATATGTAAAATGGCTTACAAATATCCCAGGCATTGCCGGACATTTACTTGCAGCATCAGTTATGTCTGCACCAGCAGCACTCGTTATAGCAAAGATTATATATCCCGAAACGGAAACTTCAAATACACATGGAAAAATAAAAATCAAATTAGAAAATTCAAATACAAATGCAGTTGAAGCCTTAAGCAATGGTGCTGTTGATGGTTTGAAGCTAGCTGGAAATATTGCAGCAATGTTAATCGCTTTTATTTCAATCATTGCTCTATTAGATTATTCTATTGAACTTCTAACAACTTTTATTGGATTCAAAAATATATCACTTGATGAAATATTTGGATTAATTTTTAGACCATTAGCTTGGTCAATGGGAGTTCCTTGGCATGAATCTTATCTAGTTGGATCTTTAATGGGCAAAAAAATTGTATTTACAGAATTAGTTGCTTATGCTGATCTAAAGAATATCATTATCCTAAATGATATTTCTGATAGAACCGCAATTATTAGCTCTTATGCTCTATGCGGGTTTGCTAATTTTGGATCGATTGGGATTCAACTCGGAGGTATCGGAGGTATTGCACCCAATAGAAAAAAAGAACTTGCAAAGATAGTATCTAAAGCCATGATAGGTGGTGCATTAGCATCTTGGTTAACTGCCACAATAGCTGGAATTTTAATTTAAATAACATTAATAAAATGAATATTTTAATCATAGGCCCTCCTGGAGTTGGAAAAGGTACCCAAGCTAAACTCATAAAAAATGAGTTAGGAATAATCCATTTATCAACTGGAGAAATTCTAAGAAAAGAAATTGAAAACAAAACAAAAATAGGAATCAAAGCAAAACTTTATATTGATAAAGGTGAATTTATTCCAGACCTCACCATTCTTGAAATTATTCAAAGAAGACTAGCTTTTTCGGACTGTTCAAAAGGCTATATTCTAGATGGTTTCCCTCGGACACTTCCTCAAGCAATTGGACTAGATAAAATTATAACTGAATTAAATCAAAATTTAGATATTGCTATCAGCTTAACTGCTGATGAAAAAGTTCTTGAAAAAAGACTAATTGAAAGAAGTCTAAAGGATAAACGAAGCGATGACATGCCTGCAATTATAAAAAAAAGACAAAAGATATATTGGAAACGAACTGCTCCTTTATTAAAATTTTATAAATCAAAGGGTATTTTGAAACAAGTTAATGGCCTTGGTAAGATACATCAAATTACAATTAACATTATGAATTTACTTAAATAGTATGTTGAAAATTGGCTTAACTGGCGGAATTGGATCTGGAAAAAGCTTTATAAGTGAACTTTTTAGTAAATGGGGTTCATATGTCTTTGATGCCGATAAAAAGTCTAAAGAAATATTATTTAATAATGAAACCACTCAAAATGAAATTATCGCAGAATTTGGAACTGATGTCTTAGGATTAAATAAAAAAATAGATAATCAAAAACTTGCGAATATCGCATTTCAGAATGAAGATTATCAATTAAGATTAAATGCAATAATGCATCCATATATTTTTAAAGAAATTGATGACACTATTTCATTGGTGTTAAAGGAAAAAAAATTTGAGATATTTTTAGTTGATGCTGCTCTCATATACGAAACTGGTTTTGATATTCATATGGATTATGTAGTAGTGGTTACATCAAGATTAAAGTTTAGAACTGAAAGAGCACTAAGCTCAGGTAAATTAAATAGAGATGATTTTTTACGACGTGAAGCTCTGCAGTGGCCTGATCAGGATAAGATAAATATGGCTGACTTTGTAATACACAATAATGGAACAAAGAGCGAGTTAGAGCTAGAAGCAAAAAAAGTTTTTGATAATTTTCAATAAAGCGTATAACAAGCTATATGTTCTAAAATCACTTTCTAAATCCAAGAGGTTTATCTAAAACCTCCTTTAAGATTATAGCTCTTTTCATTGATCCCCTATCTTTTATAAATTTTATTTTTGATTTTTTGTTTTCCTTTTTTTCTCTCTTAAGCTTATTTTGAATCGGTTGCCTTACTTCTTTTTGATTCTTACTCATCTTTGTTTTATTGAAATTAGATTTAAGGTTATTTTCTAATTCATTATCACTAAACTTTTTCTTTTCTTCTTTAACTTTAATAATTTTACTTTCATTAACAACATCTTCATAACCTTCAATACTATTATCAAAAATATTATTGAGTATATTATTAATACCTATATCAGATTCTGGTTTTTTTTCTGAATCCCAATCTGGATCTTCCTTAATTTTTTTGCGCTTCATCTTATCTTTACGATTTTTAAAAAATCCAATAACAAGATAAAGTATCATTACAGCTATACCTTCCATATTACTCCTTAGGCTTCTCTAATAAATATAGTACACCATTTGAAAAAATTTCATCTAAAATTGGAATAAATGAAAACGGATTTTTTATTTTTGGGAAATTAAACCTAAATGCATATGCTGGTCTTGAAAACCACTTACTTTGATTTAAAATATTAAATCCTAAAGAATTAACAATTTCGTGCATTTTACGAATTGAAATCCTCGTTTTTTTTGTCAGAATTAAATATTCAATTTTCTTTTCTGGACAAGAAATTAATCTTAGATACTTTTTATATATAACATCTGGAAGCATATAAATATAAGGTAGTTTACCAAAAAGATTTGATATCGTTTGTTGATGTCCTGAATATGCACAATATTTAGGAGGAAAAGACATAAATAGTTTCCCTCCAGGTTTTAAAATATTAAATATATTTGATAATGCAATTCTTTTATTATCTATATGCTCAATAACATCTCTCATTATTATCATATCAAAATTTTTTTTAATATGTTTTTTATAAGATGTTGGATTACAAATGTCTGCTTGAAATAGGTTGATTTCATTTCTTTTATCTAATAATAAAGCATTATTGTACCTTATATCTGACAATTCTATTCCTGAGCAGACTGCACCTTTTTTATGATAAAATTTCAAAAGGCCTGCCTCTGCACAACCGATTTCTAATATTCTTTTATTTGTTACATCTTTAAATTGNGAATAATCAAATAAGAAATTTTCACCATACCANTGCTGTTCACTATAACACCTTAAACATCTTTTAGATATCTTGTTAATTGACTCTTTTGATGTAGAAAGATTCAAGTTTATAAAATTTATTTACCTGAACTTTCATCGTTAGGGGTTATATCATTATCTGCTATACTATCCCTCATAGATGTATCAGATTTAACATTTTCCATTTTATAGAAATCCATTATTCCCATATTTCCATCTCTAAAGGCTTGAGACATAGCTCTTGGAACCTCAGCTTCTGCTTCAACCACTTTAGCTTTCATTTCTTGCACTCTTGCTGTCATCTCTTGTTCTTCAGCAACAGCCATCGCTCTTCTACTTTCTGCTTTTGCTTGAGCTACCTGTTTATCTGCTTCAGCCTGATCAGCATCTAACTGAGCTCCAACATTTTTCCCTACATCAACATCAGCAATATCAATGGATAAGATCGAGTACGCTGATCCAGAATCTAAACCTTTTGCTAGAACAGCTTTTGAAATAGCATCTGGATTTTCTAATACAATTTTATAATTTGCGGAAGACCCAATCGCACTAACAATTCCCTCTCCAACTCTTGCAATAATTGTATCATCTGTAGCACCACCAACTAATTGTTCTATATTCGTTCTAACTGTTACTCTTGCTTTTGCCATCAGCTGAATACCATCTTTTGCTACTGCAGAAACCTTACCTTCTGTTGGGCAATCAATGACTTTAGGATAAACACTTGTTTTAACCGCATCATTTACATCTCGACCAGCTAAATCAATAGCCGTTGCAGTTTCGAAAGTTAAAGGGATACTTGCTTTATCTGATGCAATAAGAGCTGAAACAACATTTTGAACATTTCCACCTGCCAAAAAGTGTGTTTCTAACATATCAGTTGAAATTGACTCTAAGCCTGCTTTATGGAGATTTATCACTCCATCAGTTACTAATCTTGGAGAAATTTTACGCAACCTCATTCTAATAAGATCTACAATTCTAATTCGACCTAGACCTAAAGAAACAATTCCTTGNATCCACATCCCAACAGGAACAAAGTACAAAACAAGTAAAACAACTATAAAAATCATACTTAACATTAAAACTTGAACAAATGGCATAATTAATCTCCCTTTTTAGTTTCTTTGACTTCTCTAACAACAATTCTATTACCATTAACAGATAGAATTTCTACCTTAGATCCTTTTTCAATAAATTTTCCTTCACTTAGCGCAAATAATCGCTCCTTGCTAGTTTTAATCCAACCTGAAGGGTGTAAATCTGTATCTGAAACACCAGTTTCACCAACCAATGACTCCCAACCAAATGAGTTTGTATATCCATCTTCTTTTTTTTGAGAATTAGGTGAAGTCAAGTTCTGCCAGAATTTTGTTTTTAACATTATTTTCCCAAAAAAGTATAATCCTATTAAAGCTCCTATAATGCCAATAGTAAATCCATCCATTGCTTGATCTAAGATTTCTCCTCCAACTGGTATGTCTGGAATTAATAGTAAGTATAACGAATATATTATTAAAAAAAATCCTGCTAATCCAACAACTCCAAATCCTGGTATTACTAAAATTTCTAAAATTAATAATGCAATGCCGCTTACCATAAAAATTAAATCTGAAACAGTAGCCAATTTAGCTATGTAGGATGTACTTAAGGATAAAATCAAACATGTTAAACCAACAATACCTGGAATTCCCCATCCAGGACTTTGTAACTCAAAAAGAATTCCCAAAAAACCAAAGGTTGTTAAAAGTGATGAAACAACTGGGTTTGTTAAAAAGCGTACTATCTCTTCTGACCAATTTTCGTTTTTATTGATAATATTATAACCTGACATATTTAAACTGTCTAACAGACTATTTATATCTTCAGCTTTACCATCTGAAATATTATATTTAATTGCCTGTTCGGTAGTTAGAGAAATAAGCTTTCCTTCTTTCCTTCCTTCAATATCATCTACTTTCAATGAATCCCCATCTAAAAGAATATGTGTAAAATTAAGTTCTTCATCAACCATGCCTCTAGCAATTACTTTGCTTCTTCCTCTTTTTTCAGCTGTTGAAGCCATTTCCTCTCTCATAAAACTAATGACTTTTTCACTGCCTTTTTTACCAGACATATCAACTGCTGTGGCAGCACCAATTAATCCTCCTCCAGTCATAAATATTTTCTCACAAGATAATGATATTAAAGCGCCTGCAGAGATAGCTCGTCGATTGATAAACGCAACAGTAAGTATATCCGATCCTAAAATAGCGTCTTTAATTTGAGTTGCAGCATCAACTCGTCCCCCAAAAGTGTTTATTTCAAATATGATCGCAGTAGCCCCGCTGCTTTCTGCTTCTTTAATTGTTCTTTCAATAAAAGGTGGTAGTCCTAGGTCAATAGTACCTTGTATTGGTATTTTATATATATCATTTGAAAAAAGAAATGATAAAGTAAGAAAAGAAAGTTTTAAATAATTTTTCATTACCCCTAATTTGTTACATTTAAGTGGATAAATAAAAGTGCAATAAATTTTAGTTCAAAATGATTAAAACAATTATAAATCATAGAAAAAATTACTTTTTAAATGAAAATAAAAGAAAAATTAACATATCAGTTCCTATTAATATTTAAATCCTTTTTATCTAGAATTGGGGCTAATAATAGGTTTTGGATCGCAACAATATTATCTAACTTTATTTATTACTTAATTCCTGTTAGAAAGAAAGTTTCTAAGAAAAACCTTAAAATAGCCTTCCCCTTACTTCAAGATAAAGAATTGAACAAAATAGTTCAAAAAACGTATAAATTTTTTGTGCATAATCTAATCGAATTTTGTGCTTTCCCTACATCTATAAATGAAATAAAATTAGAAATAAAAGGAGAAAAATATATTGAAAAAGCACTTAAAAAAAGTAATGGATTAATTTTAGTTTCCGGTCACTTTGGGTCATGGGAAGTATTAGGTAATTGGATTGGGAAAAATTTTCCAATATTTACAGGTGTAGCAATTAAACAAAAGAATCTAGGTGCTCATAAATTCTTTCTAGAACAAAGAGAGTTATCTGGAACAAGACATATATTTAAGAAAGATTCAATAAACAAAATGTATGATGTACTTTCACAAAATGGTATTTTAGGGTTAGTTAGTGATCAAGATGCAAAAAGAAATGGTGTTTTCGTAGATTTTTTTGGAAAAAAAGCATCTACTCCAAAAGGAGCAGCCCTGTTTCATATAAATAAAAATTCCCCAATAATAGTTGCATTATGCAATCAAATTAATTACAAAAATTACAAGATAAATTTTATCCCAGTAAATACTTTAGACAAAGGAGTTCAAGAGATTACGCAGACGTACACCAAAATTTTAGAAGAAAATATAATAAAAAACCCTGAGCAATACTTTTGGTTTCATCGTAGATGGAAAACAAAACATGAATGATATAATTAAAAATTGGAAAGCCACTGATTCAGTATCTATATCATGCTCTATATTAGAGGAAGGTGGAGTAATTGTCTATCCGACAGACACAATCTACGGGTTTGGTTGTGATGCTACGAATGAACACGCAATAAAAAAGATTAATTTAATAAAAAGGAGACAAACTCCTATAAGTGTAATGGCACCATCAGGAACAAATATTCAAAATTGGCTTAATGTTGAAAAAAAACATAAAAATAGAATCCTAAAAAAAGTATTCTCTTCAGACACTTATATAGTTCCAATAAAGAATAATATAGTTTCTAAATTAATTTTAGGAGATGATAGATCCCTTGGAATTCGAAAACCAAACCACCAGTTCTGCACTCAACTTTCTGCAATATATCCTAATCCAATCACAACAACTAGTGTAAACAGAACTGGAGAACCCTCTTTAAAAGACCCAAAATTAATCTATCAAAAATTTAAAGGTGAAATTGACCTAATAATAGAAGATGGCACNCTTAATAATAAAGGGTCTAAAATTTATAAATATGATAGAGGTAAGTTTATTTGTTTGAGATCCTAAAAGGAATATGTTTATTAATCTCCTCTATATTGATTGGAGGAGTAAACCCTTTTGTTGTTGATGAAACTCTTAACTATAGCGCCTCATTTTCTGGGGTAAAAGCAGGTACAGGATCTCTTAAAGTTATAAACGAATATGAAGATAGTTTCCATATTCAATTTCGTGCAAAAACAAATAAACTAACTAGTTATATTTTTCCTATAAATGACATTATTGATATATGGATCGATAAAGAAAAGCTAACTCCTATATTGATAAAGGAAAATATTAATGAAGGTAATTATAAAAGAAAAAACACTATAAAGTTTTTTCAAAATAAAGGTAAGGCTATTATAAATAATAGAGATACTATCAGCTTTAATTCTAATGTTCACTCACCTTACAGCCTTTTCTATTTTTTCAGAAAATTTGATATAATGAATTATAATGATAAAACAATTAATTTGTTTCAGAAAAAAAATGTTAACCCTATAAAAATTAATGTAGAAAATAGAGTAACTGTGATTACCAATATTGGAGAGCATATTTGTACAAGAGTTTCTCCTGTAAGACCTGACAGGAAACAATTTAAAAATAAATCCAGTATCTCTATTTGGTTTACTGAAGACTCAAAAAAATACCCCGTTCAAATTTGGTTAAAAATGAAATATGGAGGTTTGATGCTAAAATTAGAGGAAACTACTAATTAAACAAACGTGCTATATCATTAAACATTACTGTTACCATTAATACTAATAAAAAAGACATCCCAATTTGCTGAATTCTAATTTTCGTCTCAAGAGTAAGAGGCCTTCGAATTATAAACTCGATTAAATGTAAGAAGATATGTCCTCCATCGAGCCCAGGTATTGGTAATATGTTAATAAATGCTAGATTAATACTAATCAGGGCCATGAAGGTTAAAAAAGGTATCCAGCCTGCTTCAGCAGTCTGCCCAGCTAGTTGAGCTATCATTATAGGTCCTCCAAAATCTGAAACAGATGCATCTCCAGCTCCAATCATCTTTATACTCGCAATCATC
This sequence comes from Fidelibacterota bacterium, assembly GCA_002691785.1. Taxonomy (GTDB): domain Bacteria; phylum Fidelibacterota; class Marinisomatia; order Marinisomatales; family UBA1611. The sequence continues at coordinate 33,087 of NZIX01000063.1, forward strand.
ATACCAAAACTTCCAAAAGTACGTTCGTAACCAGTTTTAATAGATTCTAAAATTGTTATATCTGAGTAAATCATTTCTGGACTAATTCCAATAAGTCCTATGGTATCAATTGTGCCATTAATCGGCATAGGTGTACTTGATGTTATTAGATTAAAGTTTAATTTTTTGTTTTCCCTTTGTATTAAAAGAGAAATTTCTTTATTTGGTTTACTATGTATTATCGACGTCAAATTATCCCAAGTATCAATATTTTCATTGTTTATTGATATAATTTTATCTCCAGGCTGCAAACCAGATATTTTAGCTGGCATATTATCCTGCAAAGTTGCAATTATTGGTTTATTGAGTATTTCTGATTTACCTTGATAAAAACTAATAGAAGCGAAAATTAAAAATGCTAATAGAGTATTCATTAAAACGCCAGCACTTAAAATCCACAATTTTGCCCACAATGGCTTTACCATAAACTCATCATTTTCGTATTTAATATCACTATCCATACTTTCATCGAGCATACCAGCCATTTTTACATATCCACCAATAGGCACTAAAGCAATCACATATTCGGTATTCGAGCCAACTCTACCAACTTTTTGTAACTTTCTTTCTAGAATTACATCCCACTTTAATCTATTATTTATCCATGTAAAAAAATATAATTTGAANTGTAAAGTGTCATTTAGTGATTTAATAGTTATGAATCGTGGAGGTATTCCTATAGAAAATTTTTCTACCCTTACACCCACAGACCGAGCTGCTTTGAAATGCCCATATTCATGGATAGTTATTAATATACCAAGAATTATAACAGTTGCCCAAAACATTGTAAACATATCTAAATTTAATTCTCTATCTACTAATTATTCAAAGGTATTAGAATGAATAAACATAGTCTTTTACCCAAGTCTCTAACCTTGAAATATCTTCAAGATTTGGCTCCTTAATCCAAGCATGATTTCTCATAGCTAATTTATTTATTTTAGCAATATCTGTAAATTTAATTTCATTGTTTAAGAAACGAGACACTGTATAATCATTAGAAATATTTAAGGCAGTTCCTGAAGTTCCCAAGCGATCTAAAGACTCAAGTGCTAAGCTGATACAAGGAAACCTTTCATAATCTGGCTTTTGAAAAGAAAGATCTTTGCAATCAAAAAAGTTTAATCGTTCCCATGGTGCCTCAACATGTCTCGGATATGTTAAGGCATATTGAATTGGAACTTTCATATCAGGAACTCCCAACTGTGCCTTTATAGATGAATCTTTAAATTCTACCATAGAATGAATTATTGATTGAGGATGAACGACAATATCTATTTTATCTAATGGTAAATCAAATAGCCAATATGCCTCTATTAACTCAAAGCCTTTGTTCATCATTGTAGCACTATCAATTGATATTTTTCTACCCATATCCCAATTGGGATGATTTAAAGCCTCTTTTAGAGAAATATCATTAAAAGTTTGCAATGCTCTTGTTCTAAAAGGCCCTCCACTGCCTGTTAAAATTAACCTTCTAATATCTCTTGTGTCTTCACCAATTAAACACTGCCAAATAGCCGAATGTTCACTGTCCACAGGGAACAAATTTGCCCCTGATTTTTTCATAGCTTTTTTTATTATACTTCCTGCCATAACTAGGCTCTCTTTATTTGAAAGAGCTACGTCAATTCCCTGATTAATGGCATTAAGAGTTGGTTTCATCCCTGCTGCTCCAACAAGTCCATTCATTAAAAGGTCAATATTGTTTCTTGATGATATTTCAAGCAACCCCTCTTTCCCTTTTAGTATCTCTATATTACTATTTTTTAATTTATTTTTTAATTTATAATATGATTTAGAATTTAAAACCGAAACCGCTTTTGGTTGAAAAGTTTTAATTTGGTCAATTAATAAATCAATATTTTGATTACAAGAAAGGTTTATTACTTCAAATTGATCTTTGAGATGTTTAACAACCTTAAGAGTATTTACACCAATGGATCCTGTTGAACCAAGTATTGAAATACGTTTTTTTTTCATTAAAAAATATTTTTTTTTAACATTATTGAAATTATTTGGATATCAAAATTAGATATTATGTGAAAGTTAATGTCTAAATATTTATTTTTTTTTAATATACCTATATCAATATAATTTATTTGGTTTTCCATGTTTTCTAAAGTTTTATCATAGATGACATAAAGTTTTTGTTTGTTAAAATTTGATCCTAATCCAAAAAGTAATTCAAATGTTTTAACCCTTAACTTCCTAATTAAACTCAATGCAACTACAGACTGTCTATAATCCTTTAAACCCTTCATGTCTACTTTTTGAAGGCAAAAAATCCAATTATAGTTACTACTTTTATTTAGATAGTAATTAAATCCAAAACCTAATATTTGAGGAGTTGTTTTTTTGTAAGTAAAAGTATATAACTTGGATGTAAGAGATAAATTTTCAGTAATTTTAAAAGTACTACTAATATTGGGAATTAAATTATTCCTCCCTAATAATGAAGCCCCAAAGTTTAATGATAATCGTTCCTTGTTTAATAAAGAAGGTACATATGACTGACTCAACCAGAGTGCTGATTTAGATACTGTTTCCCTTACACTTTTTGAGCAGTTTTGACAATTGGAATCAAACAAAAATTGCGAATGTAAATACGAAATCGTAAAAAAAAAACTAATCCACTTTTCATGATACTAATTTAAATTATCCCTCTTTTTGAATTTTCAATAAAATTTAAGATCATATTTCTATGATTTGAATCATTAAATTTGTTTTTAATTTCAATAATTGCTTGATTGATATTCATCTTAGTTCCAAAAACAATCTTGTATATTTCTTTTATATCTTTTCTAGTTTTTTGATCATACCCTCTTCTTTTTAAACCAATACTATTTATTCCTTGATATTTTAATGGCTCTTTAGCGGCTAAAATATAAGGAGGGAC
>NZIX01000064.1 GCA_002691785.1 Fidelibacterota bacterium
TTTATCTGATCTGCTCGACTTGGGTCTGCCCATAAGCCACTTATATAATAAGGAAAATCATTTATCGTCTTGTTGTTTGCTGTAGCTATATATCCCTTTTTAGGGTTTAATATAAATGGCATTTCTGAAAATGGAACCTTACCAGCCCAGTCGTAATCCGGGTCATGACCTGGCCTTGGTATCATAGAAAAACCCTCTTTCCTTATTGGAATAAAAACAGCTGGCCTCCAACCAATGTTTCCTTCTATATCTGCATAGACTATATTTTGACCCGGAACACCAAAAGAACGAACCCCTTTTGAAAAATCATCCCAATTTTCCATAATATTTAAATCAATCCAAGCGTCTAGCTCATTTGTAATCCAATGACCTGTCCAGGCCATTGAAAGAGCAACATCTTGATCTTTTAAAAGCGGATGAATATCGCTGACAACTGGACCATGGTGAGTCATCCTTACTGTTATTATTGAATCTCTTCCACTCTTTAATTGAATTTTTTCTTCAAAAACTTCCATATTTAACCAACGGTCACCAGACTTATATTGTTTTCGATTCTTTGGATTAATGGTCTCAATAAAAAAATCTAAATCATCAACCATACTGTTGGTAAAACCCCATGCGACCTTGCTATTTTGACCAATAACTGGAATTGGAATTCCGGCAATACAAACACCCGACACGTCAAATCGTCCACCTTTTAAGTGTATTTCAAACCACCTTGAGGGTTGCGTGTAAGCGAGGTGAGGGTCATTGGCCAATAGAGGTTTTCCTGATCGGGTATTAGACCCTGCCAACACCCAATTATTAGAGCCCAGACTTGCGTTGTGTTTTCCTAAAACATTTCTTACNAAAAACTCTTCNTTTATTATTTTATCAAATATTGGCTTAAGNCCCTCATATGATATTGAAGCAATCGTTGGTTTGTTTTTATCATANCCTGGAATAATCTCTTTTAACTTTTCNTCACCAAAATTTGCCGCAATTGCACCATATAATATTTCAGGTTCCCAACTTCCCTGCATCTCATAAGCCATCATTCTTGCATAACCCGCAACTATACTTGGATCCCANAAAGACGGATCAATCCTCATAATTTTAAACTCTATCGGCAGGTCGTTTTTTATTTCATTAATCCTGTAATTAATTCCATCACAAAAGTTATTAAAAACCTCCTTGTTTTCTGGCTTCATTTTTAAAACCATTTGTTTTGCAGTTTCATGAATTCTCCAGGTTCGTATAAAAATATCTGTNTCTAAGTATTCATCTCCTAAGNTTAAAGCCATTTCTCCCTTTACAAGAATTGCNACCATTGAGAGCTGAAACAACCTTTCTCGAGCAGCTAAATAACCTGCTGTAAAAAACAGGTCCTTTTCATTTTTTGCAAACACATGAGGAACTCCAAAACTGTCAGTGTATACATCTACGCTAGAGCTTATTCCTAAAACCTCTTTTTCACCCTCATATTGGAGATCTGGATGATTAAACCAATTCAAAAAAANTACCATNAAAACAATAAAAANCAATGTAAACCCTTTATAGAATAATGATTTCACTTTTTAATTAACCCTTTCTTTATCAAACAACAACCAGTTGTTTGGATCTATAATAAGTTTTGACTCTTTTGGAATTGCTATTTTATATGATAAGTTTGTTACCGGTATTTTTCGATTTCTNTCTCCATCAAATGAATAAAACCTTATTTCTACTGGCATTTTGAAACCTTCTTCTTTCCATTTAAAATCCACAAGTTTTTTGTTCCCTTTTATTTCTTCTTCAATTATCAANGTTGGCAATTTACTTTTGTATAAATATTGATCAAAGAACCAGTTTATTTCTGTATCTATGTTTTGATGAATTAAGTGAATAAACTCTTTTGTAGATGTCTGGTTGTTTGATAGCGCCTTTGGCATATGAAGAAATTCTTTTAAAGTTTTTTTTAGGGTTTCAAACCCTATTAAATACCTTAAGGTGTGTAAAACATGGGCTCCTTTGTAATAAATATCATTGCCTTTTTTGTCTTCTGTTGTGGAATTTTTATCTAAAGCAACAGGGACTCTGTTTTGAATGTTCTTTTTATACCTGTTTTTGATAAACCCTTTTAATGCCTCCTTGCCGTACTCNTCTTCAACAAAAACCGCTTCAGCATAAGTGTCAATCCCTTCATGTATCCAAAAATCTGCCCAATCTGCAACGCTCAAATAATTTCCCCACCATTCATGCCCCATTTCATGAAANAATAAAAAGTCATATCCTAGTTGNGTCTTTTTATATTTATTGCCATATGCGTTAATCGTTTGGTGCTCCATTCCCCAGTATGGTGTTTCAACNAGNCCAAACTTTTCTTGAATCCATGGNTATTGTCCAAAGTGGCNTACATAAAANTTTAGGTATTTCTCTGCTTNGNTTAACAATGTCTTGGCTCCATATAGAGACTCAGGAAGAACATAGTATACCAAGNTTAAAGGTTTATCTATAAGATANATAGTTTTTTCTACCTTTTTAAAATTACCNACTGTAAAGTTTATGTTGTATGGGCTNATGGAATATTGAGTTTCCCANGTCCATGTTTTCCATTTGTTGCCTACACTTTCTACAGATNTTAATAAACCATTTGAAGCAACAACAAGTGGCTCTGGAACTGTTATAGCAATTTTCGCNCCATTTGATTTNTCNCTNGGGTGTTCTTTACAAGGNTACCATATATAAGCNCCGTTTGCTTGNCANGAAACNCCAANCCAAGGNCTTCCANCTTCGCTTTTTTCCCAGCTAAANCCACCAACCCANGGAGGGTTCTTTGCAACAGGAGGCTCACCTCCATATTTTATAANANCATNGTGNGTTTTTNCTNTTTCAAANCCNGGGTTAGAAATCATTATTTTATTNCTTTTTTGATAGAANGATAAAGTCATCTCATTAATNGAAACCTCTGACACNCTTAATGAGTCTATTAAATCAAATTCAAAANNTTTTGGTTGTTCTTNTAGTAAAAATGTTATTCCCACTTTCCCTGAAATTATTTNCCGATTGGGNTCGACTTTTANATTAATATCATAATGTGTAACGTCTATAGCNTTTTGATTATCAGACAACTCTCCACCNCTGTAAACATCTAACCCCAATAGNANCGATANNGAGAGAANAATAANGGTTGNTTTTNTCATGNTTTTATAACTTCATATTGATATTGAAAAACTCCTTGCTCTTTGTTTACGNTTATTAATTTTTTAAACTTTAACTTTAATNCTTTTATTTTACCCTCGAATAGCTGGATACCTTTATTAAAAACATATGGATGTGGNGTTATATAAAGGTGGGTTAAAAAACCTGAAAACCGAGAATAGGTTTTTCCTCCTCCAATAATAAAGCATCTGTCTTTTTTTATAGAGCCAATAACTTTTTGTGGTATGCTGTCTCTACTTACACAAATAACATCTCGACCAGATAGGTCTTTTTCTAAAGTTTTGAAAGTATTTGAGCCAACCACAACAGGATTCCCCATTGTTTGTTTTTTAAAAAGGTTTAAGTCTTTTGACCAGCTCGTGACTTCAAAACTATGCCTTGCAATATATCCATCTATGGTAACCGCTGCAATTAGGATAACCTCTCTAGGCATTCCTTAATTATACTTTCGTGTTTTTTTCCATTCACTAAGATCTTTGAAGGAGCTTTTTAAACCTTTTTCCATTTCATGCTGTTTCGCAAACATCATAAAATTAACCATCTTTTTTGTATCATCAGACACTGTTAAAGTTATAGACTCAACAGCTTCTTGTTTTTTTAAAGAATTAAGGGCTTCAATTGTCTTTTTATCTCTATCATAGTCTGCATCAAACTCAAAAATTAAGTTTTTAAACTTCCCAGACCTCTCTGCTATGCTCATTGGCCTCTTTTCTAGTTTTTCTATTGCTGAATTTTTTAGCTGTTGAAAGGTTTTATCATCTAGAGAATTAATAATACTAGGAAACTCATTTATAAGCTTTGATGCTCTTTTTGACAATTCCAGTGCGCTATACTCTCCAGACTGTATGACAAAAGCAAGATAGTGGGTGTTTTCTCTTAACCTTGGGTATGACCATACAATATACCCGAGCTGCTGGTTCGTCCTCATTTCAGTATAAAACGGTTGTTGAATCGCCTGGCTTATCACAAGGGACAANGCTCTATTTTTTGGTGTATCCTCTCCCATGTTGTATTCTCTATAGAAACATGAATTGTTTACCTTTAATCTNTCAACATACTGCAANGATTCAGGGTTNGNCTGAACAAGNTATTTAATATCAAACGCANNCTCTCTGCTAATTGCTGTTGTCCCTGTTTCNTTTTTAAATGANTTAAGAACTTCTTTTGAAACANGCTCTGTAAAGTCTCCATAAANAAAGGCCTCTACAAATGTTTTTTCATATATTTTTTGAGCATATTCTTTAACNCTACNNAGTGTTGCNNTTTGCGCAATTGGCAAGCTTTCTTGCCAACTATATTTAACATCGTCATAAATATCATACCCTCTTTCGCGTGTTTGTTGATGAGCATCAGATAGAGAAAAGTTTTCATAGCTTCTAATTGTTTTATCTTTAATTGCGCNGAANTGGTCTTCTGTAATAGAAAAGTTTACCATATGGTTTAACAACATTTCATACAATGAGACAGCAGACTCTGAATAACCGCTCACCGTCACAAAGAAACCCTCGTACCCTTCTCTGAAAGAGTAGTTTAAACCTGCTTGTTTTGCAGGATAGCTTAATTCATTTAGTGATTCGTTTACACACGCTGAATATAGTTTTGAATATACTCTATGATTTACACTCATTAATTCTTTAGGAAGGAGAATTTTTAAATTAATGACCCCTTTTGGTCTTAAAAACTCATGATCTAATCCAAAATATAGTTTCTGCCCTTTTTCTTCTGAGATCAATTCTGGTAACTTTCCTTCAATTATTTCTCTATTAGGAACAGAGGCTGATTTAGGTATAAAAGGATTTTCTTTTGGTATTGCTAAACCCNCTATGCTTTCTTTTTTAATCAAGGTTTTATAAAAGCTATCGTCTTCTACATACGAATAGGGTGCCTGATAATGGTGTTCTATCTTGTCAGTTTTTAAACCTTTTGCTGTTAAAACCACTAACATATTATCTGGCGTTAGTTGTTTTAATAGTGATTCATAATATTCCGGGTCATCTTTTCTATATATATAATTAATTTTCCCAGCATCTTTTAAAGGGTACATCATTGCTTCGTTTGCAAGCTGAGTCGCCCTCCACATTCCTTCCCCTTTTGAACCATACACATATTCAAGCTCTGCCATAGACTTTAACTCATTATATACATGAGTTTGGTAGCCAGATGTTTTCATAAGCTCAATATAGTTTAACGTTGTTTTAAGCACCTCTTTATATTCTTCTAGGCCTTTTGGNGTGAGCCCAATTTTTATCGTTGCCATTCCATACTCTTTTGTATCNGATCCTGCNCCAGCNGATANNGAAAGCGCCCACCCTTTGTTTTTCAGNTATGACAATAANCTNCCCTCTCCTTCATGTCCAATAATAAANCCAAGCTGTCTNCCTGGCTTGTTTTCATACATTTCTCTGGTTCCTGGAATCGGATAGATAATTTGTAGGTTTCTAATATCTTTTACTGGGTCAATTTTCACCAACCTTAAAGTCTCTTTTTTATCGTACAAGACTGGATCGTGATAGTTCCTTTTTAATTTTCTGTTTTTAATGCTTGTAAAGTACTTTTTTGCCCACAACTCCAAATCATCTAAGCTGTGATTGCTCAAGAGCGCAAGCCCCATTCTATTAGAGCTGTAGTGTTGCTCATAAAAACTTACCAGCTCTTCTCTTGTTATATCTCCAATGGTTTCTAGGCTTCCTGTTCCAAACTTTCGAATAGGGTGTCCTTTTTTAGCAAATAAACTTGAAACTCTGAAATATCTCCAGTTATCGTTCATCACATTTTTTTGATGTTCTGAATTAACAGCATTCACCTCTCTTTCTGTGTACTCTGCTGTAAAGAGAGGGGCAATGAAAAATTGTGAGAATCGATCTATTGCACCTTCAAAGCCATCTGGNAGTACTTGAAGTTGATANTTTGTNTGGTCTGATGCTGTGTATGCGTTTGCATAACCACCAAAAGTTCTAAGATATTCAGAGTATTCATCTACATCAGGAAATTTTTCTGTTCCAAGAAACAACATGTGCTCTAGAAAGTGAGCCGTTCCTTCCCTATCTTCTGGGTTGTCTAAGCTTCCAACTTCAACAACCATCGATGCGGCAGAAACATTAAACTTTGGGTCTGATAAAAGATAAACTCTAAGGCCATTGCTAAGAGTTANTGTGCGACTTTTTGATTCATCAAGAGGATGNTTTATAAATGCATCTTTTTTTTCATTCATACAACTTGATAAAATTAAAAAGCAGAAAAGGAGANAGCTTTTTTTTAACATGTTTTTTTTCCACTAGTTATTTGATTTTAATGCTCGGTCTATTTGATAGGTTAAATATTTTCTATGAGCTTTTGTTGCTTCATTCATCCCGCTTGACTTAATTGTGTGTTTTTTTATTTGAACTAAATTGCTGTGTGCTGCCGAGACAGAAATATGGTCATAAACATTCTTTTTGTTGTGAAGTATTTTTATCAGTCGATTTGTTAACTCGACCTGTAAANTTCTTCTAACTAAATTAACATTGGAACCAGAATCATAAGAAAAACACGAGGTTGTTAGATCCTCCATCATTTCGTTTATATTATATGTGTTTCCATAAAATTCTGAGTTTGTAATTCTTTTTAAAACGTTTTTATGTAATAACTGATCAAGAATTCCTTTTTGAATGCCAAGAAATAAATCATTTAAGTTAGGATCTCTTGTTCCACTAAACCCGCGTCTTTCGTATTGAAGATAAGAAAAAAGCNCTTCTGGAATGTTAAAAGCGTCTGGTGCAAAAACATATTTACTCAAGAGGGTCATTGCCCATTTTTGATCGTTTTTTGGTACTGGACGAAAGGGAATGTTTTTACCAACTTGTCCAGACATTGACCTATCCATGTATACACCACCCACATATCGAGATATGGTTCTAGAGGAGTTAGCGTACTCTCTGTTTAAAACCATAAATGCATCCTTCATCGCATGATAAGACTCTCCCTGAACATCAAACTTTCTTTTTAAAGTTGGATAAGTTTTTCTTATTATATCCATTCTTTCTTTAGCATAATTGACTGGATCAGTGCTTTGATCTCCTATCATTATTCTTGGATCAATGCCTTTGCCAGGAGAACGCATATCGTCTGCATCGTTTCCAAACTTCAGTTCGTTATTTGTTGATTTATCTAATAAAGTATTTTNTCTTTCTATTTCGTCTTGCGGGTTTGTTTTTTCCTGTTCATATCCATATTGTATTGCCCAAATGTCGTATGGTCCTGGCGTTGTAGTATAAAATTGACCTTGATGTTTTTTGTCTGGGCTAATGTTTGATGATACATAATCCATAACGGAAGAAGTTAGTCCTATAGGTTCAGTTATGTGTCTGTCGTGAATATTTTTAAGACTATGAAGGTTGCTTGAGTAAAAATTATGATTAAGGCCTAGTGTGTGACCAACTTCATGAAGGGTTAGACTAATTAAGCTTTCATAGATAATTCTGTGCTGCTCCAACTCAGAAAAATTTTCAAGCGGGCTTGAAAGAATAGATGCTAGCATGTTGCCNTGATGAAAAAAGCTCGGAGCAAAACATAAATTTGAGTGACCTTCGTTTATNTCACCCGACGAACTAAATGTATCGTATATCTTCTCATATTTGACTCTATTTGTAAAATACACGTACTCTAACATAATATCGGCACCAAGAATTTCACCTGTCCTTGGATTAACAAAACTTGGCCCATATCCGCCAAATGGTGGATTCGGTGATGAAGTCCATCGCAGAACATTATACCGAATATCACCCGCATCCCAGTCTGCATNATCTGGTTGTATTTTTACTTCTATCGCATTTATAAATCCAGCTTGTTCAAATGCTTTATTCCATAACAAAACACCCTCTTTTACTANTTCTCTAAATTCATTTGGCGTTGTGTTTTCGATCCACCAAGTAATTGGCTTTTTTACCTCTGATTTGGTTTGATCGGGATCTTTCTTTTCTAAGTTCCAACGGTGTATCATGTCTCTNTATGGAGTAACATCGTCAGGTGATGTCATATCAGTAGTTTGTGTACTAAAGTAACCTATTCTAGGATCTTCAAACCGAGGCTTATAATCATTATTTGGTAGTTGTAAAATTGTATGCTGAAGAGTCACATTTACAGATCTAGCGTCAGTGAGCCCTCTATCAGAACCTCTGTTGGTGGGCATAGGGTTTGAATAAACATATTGAACAATCAGGTCAGTGTTTTCAGGGTAGTTTTTTATTGGGGTTATATACTTTGTTCTTTCTTTTGCTATTTTACCCATTTTAAAAGGGTTTTTGTTAGGGCTTCCTGGAGTTATGCCTCTTGATATTTGATGAAGAGCTTCTGATAAAAACACATTGTCAATACCAATTAATACTGTTCCTTCTTTTTCAGCAACAATGTTAGATGAGGCAAGTATTGCTGTACTAATGTTTGCGTCTGATGATTTACTAAGAGGGCTGTTTGGATCAAAATAAAACGAATTGTTTTGTACTTCAAANTCTATTCTATTAAANTATCGATTTAATTTAAATATTCTAGCTCCTCTATAATTNCCCTTAAACACTCCTGCATTTAATTGACCATTTAAGCCATGAACAAAATGAATGTATTCTTTATCAAGCTGATCTTCTTTGATAAGCATGTGTAATTTTCCATTGTCTAGNTCTTGATAAAGAGTGAATAACCCAGGTATTTCTTTTTTGTTTTTTAATGCTTCCTCCATTGTTTTTTTCTTTGGAGGTGTTGTGGTTTTTCCTGGTGTCGTTTGTTGAGGTTTGTTTTCTGTCGCGTTTTGACCTAGCAAAAAGGAGAGAGCAACTATAAAGNTAAACGGTTTCATATTCATTTTCATTTATTTTTTAGGNGGAATATAAAGATCTGTAATTGAACCTGTAAAGACTTCTGCGGCAGCGGCCATTGTTTCTCCTAAAGTTGGGTGTGGGTGCATGGTAAGCCCTATGTCTTCTGCATCTGANCCCATTTCAATCGCCAACATAGCTTCAGAAATTATATCTCCTGCTGATGGCCCAACTATCCCGACACCAATCACTTGTTTGTTTTCAGGATTAAATAATATTTTGGTTTTACCTTGGTTTGCATTTAAAATAAGAGCTTTACCGCTTGCCGCCCAAGGAAACTCACCTTTCTCATAAGGTATTTCTTTTTCTTTTGCTTCTTTTTCCGTNATNCCTGCCCAAGCAACCTCTGGATCAGTATAAACAACNCTTGGTACGGTTTTAACATCGTAAACCGCAGGGTGCCCAGATATTACTTCAGCAGCTATTTTTCCTTGATAAGTTGCTTTATGAGCCAACATTGGATTTCCAACAATGTCGCCAATTGCATATATTGAATTAACNGTCGTTTTTTGATATTCATTGACTTTAATAAAACCCGCTTCGTTTAATTCAACGNTTGTNTTCTCTAATTTTAAATTATTAATATTTGGAGTCCGACCAACAGAGATAAGAATTTTATCAAAAACCCGCTCTTTAATTCCGCTTTTGTCTTCAATTTGAACAGATAGTTGGTCTTGTTTTATTTCAGAAACACTAACAACCTTTGATGATAATAAAATCTGTTCAAATTGTTTGTTTAGTTTTCTCTGGAGAGGCTTTATAATGTCTGAGTCGGCGCCAGGAACCAAAGAAGGTAAGTATTCAACAACCGTAACTTTTGATCCAAGCGAAGCGTAAACCTGACCAAGCTCTAAACCAATAATTCCTCCACCTACAACCAGAAAAGTTGGGGGTATCGTTTCTAGCTCTAGAGCTGTTTTTGATGTTAAAACATTTGGATTGTTTTTGGGCAATCCAGGAATTAATGAAGATGAAGACCCGCTTGCAATGATGCAATTTATGAATGAAACCTTAGTCTCTTTATCCTTTAGTTTAACTACAAGCTCTGTATCTGATACAAAGGACGCTTCACCTTGAAGAGTTTCAACGTTTCTCATTTTAGCCATCTGAGAAATACCACCATTTAACCTTGAAACAATCTTATCTTTATATTCCCGCATCGCGTCAATATTTATTTTAGGTTTTTCGAACTTAACGCCACACTCTGACAGATGATCTGCGTCATTAATAACCTTTGATATATGCAGAAGTGCTTTTGAAGGTATACATCCGCGATTTAAACAAACCCCTCCTAAAACAGGGTCTTTTTCAATCAACAATACTCTTTGTCCTAGATCTGAAGCTCTAAATGCCGCGGCATAACCACCTGGACCAGAACCAATTACAACTAAGTCTACATTTGTTAGGCTCATAAATTTTAATTTTTAAACAATGAAACGTCGTTAAGAATTGATGAAATTTTTGAGGTAAACCTTGCTGCTAATGCACCATCAATCACCCTATGATCATATGATATAGAAAAAGGCATGATTAGCCTAGGCTCAAAAGACTGTGTCTCTTTAAAAAAAACAGGTTTGAGTTTGCTTCTTGAAACTCCCATAATTGCAACTTCTGGCGGGTTAACAATTGGAGAAAATGCCGTTCCTCCTATACCTCCTAAGCTTGATATAGTAAACGTTCCACCTTTCATCTCTTTTGGTTTTAACGCTTTGCTCTTTGATCGCTTACTTATATCCATTAATTCTTCAGACAGATCAACAATAGATTTTTTATCAACGTCTTTTATTACTGGGACAACCAAACCCTCTTCGGTATCAACTGCAATCCCTATATTATAGTATCCTTTTATTATTAAATTGTTTCCTGTGTGATCAAGAGAGCTATTAAAACTGTCAAATTGCTTAAGAGCCATAGCGCAGGCTTTCATAAGAAACGGTAAAAACGTGATCTTTACACCATCTTTTGAGTGATCTTTTTTTAACTTTTTTCTAAACTGATCCAGCTCGGTAATATCTGATTCATCATGTTGAGTTACATGAGGGATTGTTTGCCATGCTTCTTGAAGACGACGACCTGTTACTTTTTTTATTTTTGTAAGTTTTTTTACCTCAACCTCTCCCCATTGAGAAAAATCTATATCTTTTTGAACACTTACATTATTACCAGATGACAACATCTGCGACTTTATATAACTGTGGAGATCTATTTTTGTTATTCTACCCTTTTCACCTGTTGGTTTAATAATGGCTAAGTTGATGTTAAGTTCTCTTGCTAATTTTCGAACTCCCGGAGATGCAAAACTACCATCACTTGGTTTGCTTTTTAAATAACTATCCGTTACATTCTTTTGTATGGAAGGGGTGGGGGTCGGGTCGTCAATCGGTTTTTCAGCTTTTGGAGAGATTTCTTTTTTTTCCTCTCTCTTTTGACTTATTTTTTCTGCTTCTATTTTGAAAAGAGGCTGACCTATTTCTATTTCATCACCAACCGCTACTAAAACCTCTTTTATTGTTCCTGGTGTTTCTGCTGGAATTTCCATCGAAGCTTTATCTGACTCTAAGACTAATACAATATCGTCAGGGGCGACTTTATCTCCAACAGAAACCGAAACCTCACTGACTTCTGCTCCTTCAATTCCTTCGCCTAAGTCGGGTAGTAAAAGATCTTTTATGGGTGACTCGTCACTAGTCTTTTCAACCTTAGGAGNGNTCTCTTTTTTTTCCTCTATCTCTTGACTCNTTTTTTCTGCTTCTATTTTGAAAAGAAGTTGGCCTATTTCTATTTCATCGCCAACNGCCACTAAAACTTCTTTTATTGTTCCTGATGTTTCTGCTGGAATTTCCATCGAAGCTTTATCTGACTCTAAGACNAANACAATATCATCAGNGCTAACTTTATCTCCAACAGAAACCGAAACCTCGCTGACTTCTGCCCCTTCAATTCCTTCACCTAAGTCGGGTAGTAAAAGATCTTTTATCAAATTAACTCCTAAACAGTAATTGGGTTTGGTTTTTCAGGGTCTAAATTATATTTTTTCATTACTTTTTCTATCATGTTTTTTTCAANCTCTCCACNNTCNACTAGTGCTCGNATAGCNGTTAANACAATATAATATCTNTCNATTTCAAAGAAANGCCTTAGGTTTTCTCTNGTNTCGCTTCTTCCNAAACCATCNGTNCCAAGAGAGTAGTATGAACCNGGNACATAAGGNGCNATTTGCTCAGAAACCATTTTNACATANTCAGANACTGCTATGGTNGGAACNCGATTNNCACTNAAACATTTTTCNAAATGAGATTNTTTAGGNNTNGAANNTGGGTGGACTAANTTCCAACGNNTTANNATTTCTGAATCTCTTCTTANTTCNCTAAANCTTGTAACGTTCCAAANTCCAGGNTCTATTCCCCAATCTTNTTTNAATAANNCNGCNGCAAACANGACTTCNTTCATTAAAGGCCCNCTTCCCAANANNCGAATCTTTGGNCTTTTNGNNGAACGNANCTTATAAAGNCCTTTTATNATNTCTNTTTCNATGNNNTTTGGCATTGGNGGGTGNGCATAGTTNTCNTTTTCTAGTGTTANNTAATAAATNACATCTTTNTCTTCNTTTACCATTTCTTCAACNCCNTTNNTTACAACAACCGCTATTTCATANGCATATGTAAGATCATACGCTTTAATNTTTGGNGTTGCTGCNGCNGCNANGTGACTGTGCCCNTCTTGNTGTTGNAANCCNTCACCGTTAAGNGTGGTTCTTCCTGCNGTNCCNCCAAGCAGNAANCCTCTNACTCTCATATCTCCAGCNGCCCAGATAAAATCCCACACNCGNTGAAAGCCAAACATNGAGTAATANATATAAAANGGGATCATATGAACACNNTGATTGCTNTAGCTCATTCCAGCCGCTATAAAAGATGAAATTGCNCCNGCNTCATTGATTCCTTCTTCNAAAATTTGACCNTCNTNAGCTTCTTTATANTATANAAACTGNTCNGANTCTACNGGCTCGTAAAGTTGGCCTTTNTGAGCATANATGCCTANNTGNCTAAANAANGGATCCATTCCAAANGTTCTCGCTTCNTCAGGNATAATNGGAACTATGTTTTTCCCTATTCCTTTNTCTTTNGATAAAATNGTTATTANNCGAACAAAAGCCATNGTNGTTGAAATTTCGCGCCCNGAGGTTCCATCAATTAACTCTTTAAATATTTTTANATCTGGCGTTTTNAGAGCAGNNGGNTTGTTTTTNCTTTCTGGGACTGGACCACCCAANNTTTTNCGTTTNTCNATTAANTATTTAAACTCTTCNGTTTCTTTNNNNAATTCAAATATTTCCGCNTCTTGTGCTTTTTTATCGCCCATNTCCATTNTAAATCTNTTTTTAAANTNNACNAGNGANTTTTCATCTANCTTTTTNTGATTNTGGGTTATGTTTTTACCCTCTCCAGCATCACCCATGCCATAACCTTTAATTGTCCTTGCCAAGATTACTGACGGCGCTCCTTTGTGGTTTGTCGCTTCACTAAAGGCGGCATAAACTTTCTCGGGATCATGCCCTCCAGGTTTTAATTCTTCTAGTTGTTCATCTGTTAAGTGGCTTACTAGGTCGAGCAAGTCTTGGCTTTTTCCAAAAAAATGTTCTCGAAAATATGAACCGCCTTCAACGGTATATTTAAGTAAGTCACCGTCAACAACCTCTTCCATCCTAGAAAGCAATAGGCCTTTACTGTCCTTATTAAGTAGGTCGTCCCATCCAGAACCCCAAATAACTTTTATGACATTCCACCCGGCGCCACGAAATGCCCCCTCTAGCTCTTGTATAACTTTTGAGTTTCCTCTTACGGGCCCATCTAATCTTTGAAGGTTGCAGTTTATCACAAAGATTAGGTTGTCTAACTCTTCTCTGGAGGCAAGAGTTAGCGCCCCTTTTGACTCTGGCTCATC
>NZIX01000065.1 GCA_002691785.1 Fidelibacterota bacterium
TTCCATGAAAATTTCCTGTAGCACCAACAATGATTCCTTTATCTTTTGGTATTCTTTTTTTAAGATAACCCCATCTTCTACAAATTTTAAAAGTTAATTCCCAAGATTCAACTCCAGCAACTTTCGGAATTACCTTATCCATATTTGTGACCCCGGTTGCGGAAAGAAGGAATGCACTCATATACTTATGTCTGATTGAGCGAGGTACAGTAGGTAGTTTTTCTTCTTTTAAATGGTGAATCACTGAATCAACAATTGTTTCATTTAATTGTCCTTGATTTACTGCAGAATAACAGCATAACCCATCAAGCAACTCAGACTCTATGTACTTTTTTACATCATCAGGATCTGGCTTTCTTGCTATTAATGTAGAAGAGTCTTTAACTTTTGAAACAACAACATTTTCTAAGGGAGAGTAATTCTGTCCACCCTTATCAAGTTCTATTTTTTCATGCTCTCTTGGAGTGAGATCTCCAATTCTTACACCGTTAACAGTTAAATCATCACCATAGCCATTTATGTTTAATCCTGACATTTCAATTAAATCCCTATCCTGTTTTCTGATAGTAATAAATTACATATAAATGCACAAATAATTTAGAGGAAAAGCACGAAAACTACCTAGGTAGAGGTTGATCTAAATCAGCAACAACATACGCCATTATTGCCATGGCGGCTATACATCTATTAAACTCATTAAAATCAACTTTATCAAATGTGTCCGCTTCGGTATGGTGATACCAAAAATATTTTTCATTATTTACCTTGAGCGATAAAACTGGAACGCCCTCATCATTTAAAGGAGCTATATCAGCAGCTCTTCCTCCATCAGATATAGTATTTGCTCCGATTGGTTTTAATAACTCATGAATTTTTTTTATTATTTTTTTAGATTGTGGACTTCCAGTAAACCCAAAGCCTTCAGGAGAAAAAACTCCTCCATCAGATTCTATAGCTAAAACATGCTTATCCAAATCATTTAAATATAATTTTTTATAAGCACTATTTCCCTTCATTCCATTTTCTTCATTAGTCCACATTACACATCTTATTGTTCTTTTAGGTCTCAGTTTTAACTTTTTCAAAACTCTGATAACCTCCCAAGCGGCAATACATGCTCCACCATCATCATGAGCACCTTGACCAACATCCCATGAATCAATATGACCTCCAACTACAATTATTTCATCTGGATAATCAGAACCAACTAATTCACCAATAATATTTTTTGACCATCTATCGGCTATAGTTTTAGCTTCCATTTCAAGTTTAACTATTATTTTTTTGTTTAAATCATATAATCTTCCAAACATCATTGCATCTTCAATAGTGATAGCGGCATTAGGAATCTTTTTATTATCTGCATATCCCATAACCCCTGTNTGAGGGGTATACATAGATGAAGTTCCAATTGANCGAACTAAACTTGCAATTGCTCCTTTTTCAGAGGCCGAATTTGCTCCCCAAAAACGATATGCAACAGTTTCANTGTAGTTAGTAAATGGTGCATTAAATAAAACAATTTTTCCTTTAACATCTAAAGAACCATTTTTTAATTCATCAAAATTATTTACGACTATTACTTCACCAGTAATTCCCCCTTTAGGAGTNGCAACACTTCCACCAAGTCCTAGCATGTTAAGTTTTTTTTCAAATGGCTTTAATAATTTTAAAGATTCATCACCTCTTATCCATACAGGAACTTTTACTCTTTGCCCTTTGACGTTTTTAATCCCATCTTTTTTCATTTCTGATATTATCCAATTAGTTGCCTTTTCTAAATTTTTACTTCCACTTAATCGTGGTCCAAATACATCACAAAGATATGCTAATCTATTAAAAGCAGTACTATCTGAAAAAATCTCAGCAATAATTTCAAAACTTACATTTTGATATTCATCAATATCAGCCTGTCCCTGGATAATATTTATAAAAAATAAAACAGTTAATATTTTATTCATGATATTTTTTTATGATCTCTTTTTATTAATTGTATCAATTGAAAATNTATATTCAAGGATTAATTCTAATTGATTTGACCAATGTCATAATTTTTAAATTCTAATATTAATCCTTCTTTTTTAAAAAAAATATTTTAATAAAAGAAAACCAGAAATTAAAGTAATTGTAAATATTAAGGATAAAATATTAAAGTATTTATCAATAAAATTAGTAATCGTTTCACCAAACACTTTTAATAGAATAGCTAAAAGAAAAAATCTTGCTCCCCTACTAATTGAACTTGCTAAAATAAACATAAAAAAGTTCAAATTAAACGCACCAGCACTGATTGTAAAAATCTTAAATGGAATTGGTGTAAATCCAGCAGTAAAAATAATTAAAAGGTTGTATTCATCATAAAGCAATTTAATGGATTCAAAGGTTTCTTCATTAAAACTAGGAATATATTCAAAAAATTTTAATGCAATAAAAGAGAAATTTCCTGATTCATCCCACCATATAGAATACCCTAAAAAATAACCTATAGAAGCTCCGAGAATTGAACCAAAAGTACATATAGAAGCAAATTTAAAAATCTTTTTAGGATTTCCTATGCATAGAGGAATTAATAAAACATCCGGAGGTATTGGAAAAAATATTGATTCTGTACAGGAAATAAGGGCTAAACCATAGTGTCCAGTTTTTTTATAAGCCCAACTTAAAACCCATTCATAAAGATATCTTATATACTTCATAGTTGACTAATTTAATGTATTGAAATAGCTGACATTATATCCCTCATTGAATTAGAACCATATGGACGATTCATCAANATTTCATCAACTAAGAGAACACTTGAGCCACCTCCATCTAAATTTAAAGCATTAGTACAACCTAATTTTTTCATAATAATTGCTAGTTCTTCAAGATATACCCCTCTGCTGTTGACTTGTCTTCCATCAATCACAATTAATATAAGATAATTATCATCTGTATATCCAACAGCGGATCTTGGCTGAACGCCAGCAACGGGACTATTAAAAAAAACCTCTTCTTCAACACTAACGCGAATTTTGCTATCCTTAATTAAGATAGGACCGGCATGTAAAGCTTCATAGACATCCCAATANTTTGAATTTAAATAATTTAAATCTTTATAGGGAAATCCTGGTTTATTTGGAAAAGGATTTTTCCAAGCAAATATAGAATCGTTACTTGTAGAACACCATGATATATCAATACTTCCATCACTTTTCACTCCAAAAGCACCTCTATTAGTATAATATCTAATTGAATCTTTGATAACCGTTTGACTAGCTGGCTCATTTAATATTCCTTCTGTTTTTAATAACCCAACATGCCTCATAGGTTTATTATTTGAAATAAAAAATCCACCGTTTATTAAAACCAATGATTGATTTTCAACCATCATTTTCATAGGTGATTCTTTTTTATCCTCTTCTTTTGATTTTATAATTTTAATTTTTAATTTTTCTGATTTTAAATTTATTTTTACATACCATGCTTTAATTGGAATCTCTTTATTCTGCCCTTCAAAAACTTGAATATCAGGCAATGATTTTTCATTTAAATACTTCCATTGGATAGCGATATTTTTTCTCTTTTTTATTTCGGAACAGGAAAAAAACAAAAGAGTTAGAGTTAAAATTAAATTAATATTAAGCATAGATTTTTTTTTAAAGATTTTGAATGTAAAATTTAGTTGAACCTAATATTTTTCCATTTGAATCTTGAATTTCAACCTTCCATTCTCCAATCTCATTTGGATTTATCTTTTTAAGAGTCCATGAACGATAAACATTTGATCTTCTGATATTATATTTAATTTGTGTCTTAATTTCATTTCTAAAGTACCATACATGTCTAATTTCTCTTTTTTCGCCTTTGTTTTGTATTTTTGTATAACAAAAGAGTGAGTCCACACTGCTGTCAAAAGATTTAGCAACTTGAATTGGATTTCTATCTTTAATAGATCTACATATTTTAATTTCTTTTAAAAAAAGAATATCGACTTCTTCTTTATTTTCTTCGATATTAATATTCTTAGAATATGATTCAAGTTTATAGTTTTTATCATTTTTACTAGATTTAAATGTTAATGGTTTTGGTTTTAATATTTTTTCTGTCAAGTTTATTGGTACAGGTTTAGAATTTTTATCTTGTTTTTTTGATATCTCACTAGATTTTAAATAATCTTTTATATTTGTTTTGTTATTAGATATTTTATTCACATCTTTATTTTGGTCTTTTTGGTTTGTGAATAAATAAAATAAAAAAGAAATATATAAAAAAGTTAATGGAAAGACAGCTTTTGATACTCTAATTATGAAAGCAACAACTACAAGGATNAAAAAAACAACTGTGATAAGAAAAATTTCAATATTTAACATATTTGAATGTTTAGATAACTGTTTGACAAAAAATTTAAAAACTTACTACTTTTTTGAAAATTGTTGATTATATATTAACTAAGATACAAAATGTAAATATGTAGATCATCATTTTATTTTAATTAATAAGTTATATAACCATTAAAATATTATTTTGGTTATGTTAAAATTTTAGTCGGAGCGACAGGATTTGAACCTGCGACCCCCACGACCCCATCATGGTGCGCTACCGGACTGCGCTACGCTCCGAACAAGTAATTAATTATTTATTATATCTAATATGTCTTTTAATTTTCTTTCAAGAAGACTAAGTAATTCTTTATTTTTTTTTGTAAGATTATTTTCCTCTAAATCACTAGTATTTATTTTCTTTGATAAGTTAGACCTTGCACCGTTAATTGTAAATTTTTTATTATATAATAGATCTTTAATTTTTAGTATTATTTCAATATCTTTTTGCCTGTATGTTCTATTTCCAGCCCTATTTTTTGGGGGCTTTAATTGCGAAAACTCAGTTTCCCAATATCTTAAAACATAAGGTTTCAATTTGGTTAAAATACTTACCTCACCAATTGAATAATAAAGCTTTTTTACTTTTGGTTTAATATCCAATATTAATTTACTATTTAAAGTTATACTTTATATTAATATTAATAAACTAATTGTACAACCTTAAACAAGGTATGCCGAAAATAGGGAAGATAAAACTTTAGGAATTTTTTTTATCAAATCAACACTTTCTACCATCGCTAATCTAAGTTGAGTTTTTCCTTTATTTGGATTTTTATAAAATCTTTCCATTGGAGCCATTAACAGCGTATAATAATCACCATCAACATAAACTTCTCCTTTTTTNGCACAAAAGTTAACAAAGTCAATTGCGCTAAAATTTTTTTCTGCAATATTTCTAAAATCGATAATTAAATAGATGGATGCTTCAGGAAAAGTGACAATTAAACCAGGCATATATTTTAATAGGTCCAATCTCAAATTTATCATTATTCTTTTATAATAATCCCTTTGACTTTCAATCCAAATTTTTAAATCTTTCACATTTTCTTTAGCAAGAACACCAAATATTTTTTGTCCGATTGAATTAGCACATAAATTAGCAGTATACTCAGATACTGCTTTACCATGAAACTTATAATTATCTGTTACGAGCGCTCCTATCCTCAAGCCACAAGCATTCCATACTTTTGAAGAAGATTCAATACTTATCCTTCTACCAGTTATTCCTATGACTTCTTTTTCAGTCAGAGACCATAAACTAGAGGATGAGGAATAATTTTTAAATGAAAGCCCTCTATACGCCTCGTCACTAACTAACCATAAGTTATATTTTACACATAATTTNGCTANTTTGATTAAATCATTTCTTTTCAATAACTGTCCTGTTGGATTATCGTATGGTATTAATAGCAATGCAGAGGGTTTTTCGAGTTTAATATAATTTTCGATTGAAGAAAGATTAAATTCTTCAAAGGTTCCATCATCTTTTAATAATCTTTCCGAAGTAATAATTGGAATATTTAAACGTTTTCCAATTTCAATGTAATTAGTATATGCAGGGTCTAAAAGTAAAATTTTTCTTTTACTTGAAGGTCCACAAACACCAAGCAACATAATTTCCATAGCTTGAGAACCACCATCAGTAATTAAACAATTTAAATTATCAGCGGAGAATCCAATATCTGCAGATATAATATTAATAAAAGCATCCCTTGTCTCTTGCAAGCCTACACTAGGAGTATATTTTAGTACTCCATCAGAAAAGTGATGTGTTCCTAATTCGGACATACATTTAAACATTTTTGGATGTATTGGAAGAGAAACATTACCTATAGCAACATTTATAACCTTGATTTTACTTTTGTCTTTCCTTTTTGAAAAAGTGATTTGAGCTTGACGTATTACAGAAGGTAATCTTGATTTAAAATGCTTGGATATCAATGGCTTCATGCAAACTTATATTCTATTCATTTATAATCTTAAATATTTATAAATGAATTCCTATTTTTCTTATCTAAAATCTCTTTTTCTTAAATGGTCTTTTTCCATTTTTATTATTTCTCTGCGAGGACGTTTAGGTCTTTCAACATAACCTTCTGGCTTTTCTATTAATGCTCTTCTACTGAAATCAAGCCTACCTTGATCATCAATTTTAATAAGTTTTATTCGTACAGAATCTCCGACTCCTAAGATATCTTCAACCTTATCAACACGACGCCATTCTAGTTCAGAAATATGTACCATTCCTTCTCTTCCAGGAACGAACTCTACAAAGGCACCAAACGACATTATACGAGTAACTTTTCCGTCAAATTCCATTCCTACTTCTGGTTCAAACGTTAACGCCTTAACACATTCGATAGCATCATTACATTTTTGAGTGTTCTCTCCTGCAACTGTTACTAAACCATCATCGTCAACATTTACTTCACATTCTGTATCTTCAATAATTTTTTTGATATTTTTTCCACCTGGTCCAATCAGAGCTCCTATTTTTTCTGGATTAATATTAATAGACATAATCCTTGGTGCATAAGGTGAAATATCATTTGGTTTAGGCATTACTTCATTCATTTTGTTTAATATATGAAGTCTACCAGAATTTGCTTGAGAAAGTGCTTTTTGCATCAAATCAAATGAAAGACCTTCAATTTTCAAATCTAATTGTATGGCAGTAATACCATCTTCAGTTCCAGCAATTTTAAAATCCATATCACCCAAATGATCTTCCATCCCTAAAATATCGCTTAAAATAGCGTGTCTCTTCCCATCTGTAATTAATCCCATGGCTATACCTGCTACATGACTTTTTAATGGAGCACCAGCGCTCATTAAGGAGAGCGAGCCACCACAAACAGAAGCCATAGATGAAGATCCATTTGATTCCATTATTTCCGATACAATTCTTATTGTGTAAGGAAAATCATCGTAATCTGGAAGAACAGGTTTAATAGCTCTCTGAGCAAGATTACCATGCCCAATTTCTCTTCGGCCTGTAAATCCTATTCTACCAACCTCTCCAACGCAATATGGTGGAAAATTATAATGTAAATAATAAGACTTTTTATAATCTTCATCCATGCTATCAATAATAGCTTCATCTTTTTTTGATCCTAATGTTGTAACCGCTAATGCTTGAGTTTCTCCCCTCGTGAATAAAGCTGATCCATGAGTTCTGGTTAAAATATTAGGTTCAATTGTGATTTCTCTTATATCTGTAGTTTTTCTACCATCACTGCGCTGACCAGTTTTCAATATCATTTCCCTAAATTCATTTTTAAAAGAATCATCAATGATTGAACTGATTTCTTTTTCATTATCCGGATAACTTTCACTCAGAGATTCTAAAACCTCAGATACAAGTATTTCTTTAGACTCAGACCTTTTGGATTTTTCTGTTATTTGAACTATTTCTTTGATTTTATTCCCAACAATTTTTTCAATAGATTTTACTATTTTACTGTTAGGTTCAATGATCTCAAAATTATCTTTTACGATGTTTAATTTTTTTGCTAATTCAATTTGCATCTCAATAATTTCTTTGATAACTGTATGGGCTTCTTTTAAAGCTTCTAGGATTTCACTCTCCTTTGCTCCTTCCGCTTCACCCTCAACCATAACAACAGTTTCTTTATTACCTGAGACTATCATCTCAATATCGCTATTTTCGACTTCTAAACGAGTTGGGTTAATTAGGAATTTGTTATCAATTCTACATACTCTCACTGAGGCAATTGGACCATTCCAAGGTATTGTTGAAGTAACTAAAGCTGCTGAAGCACCTACACCTGCAAGCACATCAGGATTATTCTCACCATCACTTTGAAGGACAGTTATCATCACTTGGGTTTCTTTTTTAAACCCTTTAGGAAATAACGGTCTAATTGGACGATCGGTAACTCTACTAGTTAATATTTCATGCTCACCAGGTCTAGCTTCTCTTTTAAAAAATCCTCCAGGTATTTTTCCACCAGCATAATGTTTTTCTCGATACTCAACTTGCAATGGAAAAAACCCTACATCTTCCCTGGCTTCTTTTGCTGAATTAACGGTTGCTAAAACAATTGTATCTCCATAAGTAACTAATACTGAACCATTACTTTGTCTAGCAATCCTACCAGTTTCTATCTTTAGTAACTGACCTGCAATTTTCTTCTCTACATATTTCATATTTTCTTTCTTCTTTTATTTATGAGCACTTGTAGCNTTAACCTCTAATTGAGAGCTCTTTTATTAATTTTAAATAAGACTTTGAATCAGACCTAACTAGATATTTCAACATCTTTTTTCTCTTTGATACNAATTGAACTAACCCTCTTCGTGTNTGTTTATCTTTTTTATGANTTTTAACATGATCTGTTAATTCTCGTATTCTGTGNGNAAGAATAGCAATNTGNACTTCTGCAGAACCAGTNTCTTTANTGTCTTTACCAAATTTTTTTACGTATTTTTCNTTATCATCTTTTTGNATTGGCATTTTTTCTCCTANTCATATTTNGCCTGTAATTTAAGGCATTTTATTTTATCATTCTTTAATTGTAACATTAATTCTTTTGAGGAAGGAAATTTTATTTCATCTCTAATTCTCTCTAAAAATTCTACTCTTATGTNTTGATCGTAAAGATCATCAAGGTTATCCTTAAATAAATGGATCTCTAANACAAGTTTATTTTCATTAAAGGTGGGCCTATGTCCNAAATTACACATTCCATACATAGAAAGTCCATTATTCCTTGCAANAATTAAATAAACTCCAGGNTTTGGTATTAATTGATTTTTTTCATTAGGGGATATATTAGCCGTTGGAAAATTTAGGTCACGACCTCTTCCTTTTCCGTGGATGACCTTTCCTANAAATCCATATATTGAACCGAGTTCATAATTTGCTCTTCTAATGAAGCCATTTGAAATTAATTTTTTAATATTAGAACTAGAAATTTTTTTTCCATTATCATTTAATAATTCAATAACATCTAATACAATATTATTATTTTTACAATACTCTTCTAAAAAACTCGTATTTCCTGATCTATTATTCCCAATGTGATGATCTTTACCTGTTATAATATATTTTGGATTAAAAAAAGGTACTATCATTTCATCTAAAAACTCTAAGGCGGTTTTTTTTGAAAAATTTTTATCAAAAGGAATTATATAAACTTTATCAACACCTAAATNTTCAAAAATTTTTAACTTATCTTTTAGACTTAATAAAATTTGAAATTTTTCACTACTATCATTTAAAACATAGCGTGGATGNGGATCAAAAGTAATTATAACTGACTTAATATTTAGTATTTTTGAATAAGATACAAGAGATTTGATAACTTCATAATGTCCACGATGAATTCCATCATAACTGCCAATTGTTAATACAGAAGCCCTTAATGCATTTGTTAATTTAATACCTTTTAATACTTCCATTCTTTTTCAAATTTCTCGATAGATAATGAATTAGATAATTTATAATTCCCTACTTGAATTCTATTTAAAGATATTAAAAAACCNACGGTCGATAATTTCTCAGCTATTTCCTTACCTAAAACTCTTATATAAGTACCCTTAGAGCATTCAACNCGAAATGATATATAAGGTTTTGTATAATCTAAAAGTTNAATTTTTTTTATATAGATTTCATTAGGATTTCTTTTTACTGAAATACCTTTTCTTGCTAATTGATATAACNTACNCCCATTCACTTTTTTTGCGGAGAACATTGGAGGTATTTGTGTTGATTTTCCTTTAANAGATTTAAGAACTAATTCAATTTTTTCANTATCAAGAATTGGTATATTCTTCTCANAAATTATTTTACCATCAATATCTAATGTATCGGTTGATTTTCCAAGTTCTAGAATTGCATCATATATTTTAAAACTAGAACTAATTTTATTTAANACTTTAGTATCTTTTTGTGTTCCAACTATAAGGACACCAGTTGCAAANGGATCTANAGTACCGGCATGTCCAACTTTTTTATGTTTTGTGATTCCTCGAATTTTTTTAACAACATCAAAAGATGTCCATCCGGAGGGTTTAATTATATTTAATAACAAAATTNTTTAACTAAATAGAATTTATTAACTTCGATATTTTTTCACCATAAGCTAAACTCTCGTCCANATAAAACTTAAGATCTGGAGTATATCTAATTTNTAATTTTGNTCCAAGATACTTTTTAAAAGCTTTTCGTTTTTTGTTCATATCAATATTAATCGCTTCNCTACTTTTCTTTTTACCCAAAACAGAATAAAATACTTTAGCTGTTTTTAAGTCTGGAGACACATCCACACTAGTAAAGGTTACTAAGCCTAANTTTGATAAATTAACATATTNNAATTTTATTTCAGANAAANTAGCTAAAACTTGCACNCCTACTCTTTCCTTTCTACTATATGGTTTTATTNNATTCATTGTAAAATNAACTTACGTTTNTTATCCTTTATTTCATAAACCTCAATAATNTCACCTTCAATAAACTTTTTTACTCCAACAATTCCAATACCACATTCAAGCCCTTCTTTTACTTCTTTAGAATCATCTTTATGTCTTTTAAGCGAATTAATTAAACCTTCAGAAAAAAGTTCATTATCTCTGATTAATCTAGCTTTACCATTTCTTATAATTAAACCTTCTACTACTTTGCAACCAGCTATAAATCCAATCTTAGGTATTTTAAATTGGGTTAGGACTTCTGCCTTACCTATACTTTTTTCAATCTTTTCTGGCTCTAACATTCCCTCCAAAGCTAATTTTAATTCTTCAACTGCTTGATAAATTATATTGTATGATCTAATATCGACCCCAGCTTGATTTGCTTGAAGTCTAGCATTTGAGCTAACTTGAACATGAAAACCAATTATAATTGCTTTAGATGCTTCTGCTAAAAGGACGTCTGATTCTGTGACCATACCGACTCCNTTATGAATTACTTTTATACCCACTTCATCATTTTTTATTTTTTCTAATGACTCTGTTAATGCTTCAACTGAACCATCTACATCACCNTTGATGACCAAGGCTAATGTTTTCATGGTACCCTCTTTGATCAANGAAGACATTTTATCTAANGAAAACTTCATCTTCTTTTGCTCAATTTCGCGGCGGACTCGTTGACGCTCTGAAGAAATTCTTTTTATTTCCTTTTCATTTTCTACTACAGCAAAAGGATCAGCTGCTTGAGGAACTTTATCAAATCCTTGAATTTGGATAGCATCTGCCGGTTCTGCTTTNTGAATTCTTAAACCATTTTCATCAGAAATAGATTTAACNTTGCCATAAAAGTCNCCAGAAATAAAAGGGTCTCCAACTTTTAGNGTTCCNTTTTGAACTAAAACAGTTCCAATTGGACCTAGGCCTTTATCTAATTTNGAATCAATAATAATTCCAGAAGCCTTGCATTTTTTATTTGATTTCAACTCAAGAATATCCGTTTCGAGAAGTAAACTGTCCATTAAATTATCAATGCCTTCACCTGTAATAGCACTAATCTCAATATCTTGTATTTTACCACCCCAAGATTCNGTTAGAACNTTGTGTTCTGATAATTCTCTTCTAACTTTATCAATGTCTGCTCCAGGTTTATCAATTTTATTAATTGCTATGATCATTGGAACACCTGCTGCTTTTGTATGACTAATTGCTTCAATTGTTTGAGGCATAACTGAATCATCAGCGGCAACAACAAGCACTACNANNTCNGTTATTTGAGCACCTCTAGCNCTCATAGCAGTAAATGCTTCATGTCCAGGTGTGTCAAGAAATGTAATAGATCTACCATTATAATTCACTTTGTATGCACCTATGTGTTGAGTAATTCCACCAGCCTCACCANCNGTAACATTTGTTTTNCTTATGTAATCAAGTAAACTAGTTTTTCCATGATCTACATGNCCCATCACAGTGATAACAGGTGGTCTCTCAACTGCATTTTTTATATCATCTTCAGATTCANTTTGTTTAAAGATTTCTTCTCCAATATCTTTAATTTTTTCAGGAATAAATCCATAATTATCTGCTAATAATTCAATCACATCCCAATCAATTCTCTGGTTTTTAGTAACAAGCATTCCAAGTTCTATACATGTTTGTATTATTTCAGAGGAGGTTACTTCAAAAATTTTAGACAATTCCTCAACATTTGAAAATTCNGAAATTTGAANAGTTGGACTTTCNGANGATNTAATATCAACNTTNTCTTTTTGCTTTTCTCTCTTNTGTGATTTCTTTTTAGATCTTGAATCTATTTTAGCAAGTATACCTTTAACCTTAGTTTTTACAGATTTGGGAGCATTATCATTTTTAGAGCTTTTATTAGGAAAAGAGTGTTTTGTAACTCCTACACCAATTTCTGATTGTATATTAGATAGATTAATTGATCTCATTTTTTTTGAAGGTTTTGATTTATTATCTAAGTTTTTCTTTTTTGGCTGAGAATCAATATTATTAGAAGCTGATTTAGACAGTTTATTTGACTCATTTGAATCAACAATTGGATCTTTATCTATCTTTTTATCAACTAATTTATCTTCATTTTTTTTTCTTTGTTNAGCTTGAATTTCTTTGTTTTCTATTTCTCGTTTCTCTATTTCTCNTTGTTTATTCAAGGATAANAGTTCTAATTTTTGTCCACTCGCTTGACGTTCTTTAAGTCTGATATCTTTTATCTCTTTTCTTACTTGCTCTTTTCTAAATCTTTCAACCTGTTGTTTATCTTTTGCAAATTCCTCTAAAATTATCTGATTTACACCTTCATCAACAGGNGACATATGACTTGTAACATTNATTTTTTTAGATTTTAAAAANTTTAANATATCNGTATGAGATATATTTAATTCNTTNGCAATTTGAAAGATTCTAATTTTTGACATTATTTTTTGACTATTACCTAAATTATTTTAAATTATTTCATTTTCAACATCTGCAGCTGATTCATCCTCAATTTCTCTTTCGATATAGTTTTGTACGGATTCATATAAAAGATCTAGTTTCTCTTCATTCATACCTTCAATCGAAAGCAAAAATTTCATATCAGAGTCTAATAAATTTGAAACCATACTGATACCATTTGAATTTAATAAAGTAACGCTTTCAATATCTATATTTGGTATTTCTTTTAANTCTGTTTTTTGATCTTTTTGAATCCTNTCATACTGCTTGGTTCCATAAGCATCTATTTTATATTCTGTAATTTTTGATGCAAGATTAATATTCATACCATTTCGACCAATTGCAAATTCTAATTCATCATCATTAAAAAGAGCCACACAATATTTTTTTTCATCATCAATAAACAATTGAACAGGCTTCGCTGGAGATAAGGCTCGACTAACCAAGATTTCAGGCTGATCACTGTAATTNACTATGTCAATTTTTTCATTATTTAACTCTCTTACTATTGATTGAATTCTACTTCCTCGCATTCCAACACATGCGCCAACCGGATCTATTCTTTTATCATTTGAACGTACTATAATTTTTGAACGCTCACCGGGATATCTAGAAATTGCTGTTATATCAATGACTCCATCTTCGACTTCTGGTACTTCCATTTCAAAGAGCTTAAAGAGAAAATGGTTATCGCACCTGGATACAACAATATCTGGTCCTTTAGGTGTTATCTCAACAGATTTTATTACGGACTTAAATGAATCTCCCCTTCTATATCTTTCAGTTTTAATCTGCTCAGATCTCGGCATTCTGAGTTCTGCTTGATCAATATTAATAAAAATACTATCTCTTTGAATTTGGTGAATAACACCAATAACAATTTCACCTACTCTGTTAGCGTAATCTTCATAGATATAATTTCTTTCAACATCTTTTAACCTTTGAGCTAAAAATTGTTTTGCTGATGTAATTAATCTCCTTCCAAATATTCGAGGGTCTATAACCTCAACGAAGGGATCACCTAGTTCAAGATCTTCAGCTTCGGGCTCCTTAAGAATTGCTTCTTTCAAGGTAATTTCGACCTTGTAATCATCAACTTCATCAACAATAATCTTTTCGGCATATATTTCAATTTCACCTTTATCCAGATTTACGATGCAACTATAATTTGAAGAATCTCCATATTCTTTGGCTATAACATGCAAAAACAGTTCTTCTAAAATTGTTGCTAACTCTGAACGTTCTACATTTTTTTCACGCGCGATCTCAGAAAAGACCTCAATTAAATCTCTATTTATCAAAACTTCCTCTAATTTTTAATTAAATAATATTTTTAATTTTGCAACAATAATACTTTCATATCTTATTTTTAGATTTTCTTTATTAATCACTAAAAATAAATAACTTTCATTCGCATTTTTAATAAGAGCCTCTACATTGGAGTTATTAAATTTATTTTTTAAGGTAATATTAATTTTTCTACCAATATGTTTTTTAAATTGAAAAGGAAACATTAAAGGAGAATCTAAACCTGGCGATGTTACTTCTAACCTATAACCTTTTGGAAATAGATTTATAAAATCAGCAGATTTTTTAAGTAGCTTTGTCATTTTTGTTGTATCTCTAAGAGATATGTTTTTATCACTATCTAAGACAATTCTAACATACCCAGTACCGATATTGCTACTCACATTAACAATCTTTTGATTAATTGATAGTACGTTATTTGCAATGTTTTTTATTTTACTTTCTAGATCATTCATCTAATTGATAAAAATAAAAGCGGGCTTTCACCCGCTTATTATGATAATAAAAATACTTTAAAGAAACCGCTAAAACAACAATTTAACCTTGATTATAACTAAATAATTCTTCTACAATTTGCTTTTGCCTTGAAGTTAAATTTTCTTTTTTCAATAATAAATTTACAATATCCCTGCTAGCTTTCTCATTTCCGGATTTGAATAATGCTTTAGCTCTCTGAATTGATATCATGTTGTCATGAAAAGAACTATTAATTTGTGAGTTGAATTTCTCTAATAACAAAATTGACTCTTTAAATTTATTATCATTCATCAAAATATTAGAAATCATTAAAACAGCTGATTGCCTCAAAAGATAATCTGGTTTGTTATTGATATAATTTTCAAGATGCTTTTGAGATTTTTCATAAGCCCCCTCATCGAAAAATAATTTTCCTAAATAGTAATTTGCTAGAATTGAATTTTTAGTTTTTGGAAAGTCATCAATAATTCTTTGAAGCTGAAATTTTGCATTTTCAAAATCATTATTTTCAATAGATATCAGAGTTTTACCTAATGCAATACTTGACTGTTTATTTTCAAAATCTTTATTTCTATTGTATAAATTTAATCCAATAACAATTACAGTTAATGCCAATACAATATTGAGATANTAGGATCTTTTTTGGTTATAATGAGCTTGAACTTTATCAATAGATTCTAAAAATGGATCTCTTTTAATTTCTTTAACAGTTATATTTTTTTTTGGTTTCAACATGATGTTATCCAGATTATTTTTTTAAAGTACCCTCGGCGGGAATCGAACCTGCATCTAATGCTTAGGAGGCACTTGTTCTATCCATTGAACTACGAGGGTATATTTTTTCAGAGAAAAAATATTAATTGGCTAAGTGTTAATATACGAAAAAAAAGAATATAATACTTAGACTTTACCCTCAGGATTTATAAAATTGGAATATTTTTTATTCAATAAAAACTGAATAAAATTTAGATGAAATTTAACAAATTATCGAACATTCAATCAGGAGTAAAATATTAATGTTTATTAAAAAAAGATGAATTGATGTAGACATAAAAAAATTTGGTAAGTGATTTTCACCAGGTATTTTATAAATTATTATTCTGGCAGAATCCGTCCATCTTCCCAAATACCAATCTGAGTATCTCCATTAACATAAAAAAAAGATCCTTTTCCATATCTTTTACCATTTTTCCAATTACCAGAATATTTATCTCCATTCATGTAATTAAAAGTGCCCTCACCAGATCTTTTACCATTCTCGTAATTACCAACGTATTCATTACCATTTGAATATGTAAATGTTCCACTGCCATGCATTTTTCCATTTTCCCAGTTACCTTTGTAATAATCTCCATTTACGTAAGTATATTTACCATAACCATTTTTAAAACCATTGACCCAATCACCCTCATATTCACTTCCATTGGAATAATAAATAATTTTTCCTTGACCATGTCTTAGACCTTTCAACCAATTTCCATTNTACCGACTACCATTAATAAAAGTATAGATACCTTGTCCTTCAAATAAGCCATCTTTCCATTCACCTTCATATTTTTCAATATCACCATAAGAGTAAGTTCCAATACCATCTGGCTTTCCATTCAAATATGTACCATGGAAATAATTTCCATTCTGATGAGTGAACTTACCTCTACCGCTTTTTAAATCATTTTTCCAATTACCATAGTAAATATCTCCATTTATATATGCTAGCGTACCGCTGCCTTCTCTTTTATCATTGATATATTCACCTGTATAGGAATCACCATTTTTGTACGTGTAAACACCTTCACCATGCTTTTCTTTATTAATTATTGAACCTACATAATAATCACCGTTTTCATAACTAAAAATGCCACTCCCATTCCAAACATCCTCATTCCATATACCTTGAAAATTATCACCATTTTTAAATAAATAGGTACCCTCACCATGCCTTTTATCATCTCTCCAATGACCTATGTATTTATCCATATTGAGATATATTAATGTACCGATTCCATTTCTCAAGCCATCTCTCCATTCTCCAGTATATGTTTTATTATCAAAATATATCATGGTTCCTTGTCCATTTTTTTTATCATTCAGCCAATCACCTTCAAAAATATTTCCAGACGCATAAGAATATGTTCCAATTCCACTTTTTAGTCCTTTTTTCCAAGAGCCGTCGTAATTACTGCTGTCAGAGTCAATTACAAATCTTCCAAGTCCATCTTTTTGATCTTCTTTCCAATACCCAGTATAAATATCATTATTATTTAATTTAAGTTCACCAAATCCATTTTTGAGACCGTTTTCAAACATTCCGCTATAAACATCTCCATTAAAATAATAGTATTTACCATGCCCAGAGTACTTATTTCCTTTCCAATTGCCTTTGTATTTATTCNTATTTTTGTAAATTATTGTTCCATAACCATGTTTTTTATCATCCTTCCATTCTCCATTATAAATATCTCCATTTGAATATGCCATTTCTCCAATACCATTCATTTTATTTTCAATCCATTTACCTTTATATATGTCNCCATTTTTAAANTAAAAATCACCATCTCCATAATATTCTCCNTTNAGAAATCCNCCCTCNTATTTNGAACCATCTATTAGATAGAATATTCCTTTACCATTAATTTTATCATTTAACCATTCTCCAATATATTTATTCTTATTTTCAAATATTAGAGTTCCATCCCCTTGTCTTTTACCATTTTTCCAATGCCCATCATAAATTCCGCCATTAGAAAAGGTCATCACTCCTTTTCCATCTGCTAAACCATTTTCCCATTCACCATTATATTTTCCACCCTTCAAATAAGAATAAACACCTATCCCATCTTTCTTTCCATCCATATATTCACCAACATACACATCACCATTTTTATANGTGAAAGCTCCCCGTCCATCCATTTTACCATCTTTAAATTCACCAATATAAATATCTCCGTTATTGTAACTTAATTTTCCGTTACCGTCTAATTTATTATTCTTAAAATCCCCTTGATATCGATCTCCATTTTTATATAAATAAGCACCTGGACCGTGCATTTTCCCGTGCCTCCATTCACCTTCATATTTGGAATCATTTTTTGACTTTAAAATACCATATCCGTGATATTTATCATTTAAAAAGGATCCGACGTAATGAATATTATCTTTTTCAGAAATAAATTTTCCTTTACCATTTTTTCTATCATTTTTCCATTCACCTTCATAAACATCACCATCAAAGTATTTATAAATACCGAAACCCTCACGTTTACCATTTACAACCTTACCGTTATAAAAGTCACCCTGGCTTATAAAATTTGCCTTCCCAACAATCTTTTGACAAAAGATTGAAGAGTTGAATATCTGAAAAAAAAGAATTCCAGACAGCAAGGTAATATTAATTTTCAATTTTCAATTCTCTATTCATTAATTCATAAACAGCTTGCTTTGGATCTTTTTTATTAAATAAAATATTATAAACAGACTCACAAATTGGCATATCTGCGCTATACTTTTTTCGTAATTCATTAACTGAAATAGAAGATTTTACTCCCTCTGCTACCATATTCATCTTTTTTAATATTGAATTTAATGATTCGCCTTTTCCAATTTCTTGTCCGACCATTCTATTACGACTATGTTGACTTAAAGCAGTGACAATTAAATCTCCTATACCACTTAAACCTTGAAATGTTGATGACTTTGCACCCATAAGATTTCCTAAATTCCCTATTTCTGATATTCCTCTAGTCAATAAAGCCGCTTTTGTGTTATCTCCATAACCTATACCATCACAAATTCCTGAAGCTATAGCTATTACATTTTTGATTGCACCTCCAAGCTCTACACCAAGAATATCTGTATTTATGTATATTCTCAAAAAGGAGCTTGAGAAAACTGATTGAACTTTTTTTGCAGAAACTAAATCTTTTGATGATGAAACCAAAGTTGTTGGGTTTAATTTAATAACTTCTTCTGCATGACTAGGTCCAGATAAAGTAACAATTTTTTTATATGAAGATCCCAATT
>NZIX01000066.1 GCA_002691785.1 Fidelibacterota bacterium
CATACTAAGGATACTGTAAGCATTAAAGATAAAAGTTCTACAGTAATTAAAAAAAGACCAAATTCATCACTAGTAAAAGGTATACAACTTTTAAAAGAAAACAAAGTAGATGCTTTTGTAAGTGCTGGTCATACAGGAGCGATTATGTCAGCTTCGCTACTCCTACTCGGCCGTATAAAAGGAATTAAACGTCCTGCTCTAGCTGCCTATTTACCAATTGGAAAACGCGGTAAAGTTTTGTGTGATGTTGGAGCTAACCCAGATGCTAAACCAGAACATCTCCTACAATCTTCTATAATGGCATCGAACTATTATAGTTACGTTGAAAACTTTCCTAATCCTAAAATTGGATTAATTAATATAGGATCTGAGCCTAATAAAGGATCAGAACTATATCAAGAGACTTATAAATTATTAACTAAAACTCCTAAATTTATAGGTAATATTGAAGGACGAAACATTCTTACGTCTGAAGCAGATGTACTCATATGTGATGGTTTTGTTGGGAATACTCTTTTAAAATTTGCTGAATCATGGGTTGGTACTTTCACTGATGAAATTAAATCACGCATGGATGAAAAAATATCATTTCAAGTAGGTTCTAAATTAATGAAACCCATTTTTAAAGACCTACAAAAGAGATATGATTATGAAGAACATGGTGGTACTCCATTACTTGGAGTTAATGGAATATCTATTGTATGCCATGGTAGTTCAGGACCTAAATCTATAATGAATTCAATATTTTTAGCTCAAAGATGTATTAAAAATGACCTTTTAAAATCCACTCAAGAAAATATTTCTAATTATTCTAAATAATGAATTTAAAAGCTATAATTACAGCTACAGATCATAAAGTACCTGAAAAAATAATGACTAATTTTGATTTAGAAAAATTAGTAGATACTTCTGATGAATGGATAAAATCTAGAACAGGTATAATAAAAAGACACGTTGTATCTCAAAATGAAGCTGCATCTGATATATCAACAAAAATCGCAAAATCACTTTTAAAAAAGAGAGGAATATCAGCAAAGGAAATTGACTTGATCATAATTGGAACTATTACCCCAGATCATTTTACACCATCTACAGCCGCTCTTGTTCAAAAAAATATCGAAGCTTTGAATGCATGGGGTTTTGATCTTAGTGCAGCATGTTCTGGTTTTCTTTTTGGTTTAGAAACCGGTTCCAACTTTATCAAATCAGGAAAATATAAAAAGATTATGGTCATTGGTATTGATATTATGACTTCAGTTCTAGATTATAATGATAGAGATACCTGTGTGATTTTTGGAGATGGTGGTGGTGGTGTAATTTTAGAACCTTGTGACAAAGACTTCGGAATAATTGATTCTTTATTACATATGGATGGAAATGGTGGAAGATATTTAAATATTCCGGGTGGAGGAAGTCGCTCTCCAATTTCATTTNAATCCATAAAAAATAAAGAACANTTTGTTAAACAAGATGGNAAAANNGTTTANAAATATGCAGTTAAAGGNATGGCTGATGTATCTAAACGNTTATTAGAAAANAATTGTATTTCAGGAAATAAAATAAAATTATTTATACCTCATCAAGCAAATAAACGAATTATTGATGCNGCAGCAAAAAGATGTGGAATTGCACCTGAGAGAGTTATGGTAAATATACAAAATTATGGAAATACTACTGCAGGGACTATACCCATAGCACTTAATGAAGCTTCGGAAAAAAAAATGATTACTGAAGGAGATTTAATTTTAATGTCTTCATTTGGCGCTGGATTTACATGGGGAAGCTTNCTTTTGAAATGGAAANCATTATGAAAAATTCAGCATGGATTTTTCCTGGACAAGGGTCACAAAAAATTGGTATGGGAAAGGATTTATACGATCAAACAGAATTAGGAAAATCATATTTTAACTTAGCAAATGAAGTTATGGAATTTGATTTAAAAAAAATAATTTTTGAAGGCCCTGATGAAGTTTTAAAAAAAACTGAATACACTCAGCCTGCTATTTATTTAATTTCATTTATTTTAGGAAAAATTTTACAAGATCAGATAGAAAGTCCTATAATTTCAGCTGGACACAGTCTAGGTGAGTTTTCTGCGCTAGCGATAGCAAATGCATTTAATTTTGAAGATGGGCTATCACTTGTTAAAATTCGATCAAAAAGTATGGCTCAAGCTGGGTTAATCGAAAAAGGTGCAATGGCTGTAATTATAGGAATTGAACATCAATTAATTGAAAAGATTTGCAAAGATTATAAAGGTCCTGGAATTGTTGTCACTGCAAATTATAATTCAAAAAATCAAACTGTTATTTCAGGTTCTCAATTTGCAGTTGAATCTGTAATGAAGAGTTCGAAAAAATTAGGTGCAAAATTAACATCCATGCTAAATGTTAGTGGAGCATTTCATTCCCCTTTAATGAGACCTGCAAGAGAAAAACTTGCCGAAGTAATTAATTCTATACAAATTTCCGATGTGAAATACCCAATTATCGCAAATGTTAATTTAAAAAAGGTCAAAAATACTCATGANATTAAATATTCAATGCTANANCAACTTGAAAATCCAGTNCTTTGGCACCAATCCATANTAAAAATGAAAAATTATGGTNTANATTATTTTATTGANATTGGTCCCGGTAAAGTNCTNCAAGGNTTAAATAANAGGATTGATCGTTCAATCTCTTGTNTCAGNATAAACTCTCTNTCTGATATTAAATTATTAAATGTTTAAGCTAAAAAAAAGAATTGCAATTGTTACTGGTGCATCTCAAGGNATTGGTGAAGTAATATCTANACATTTAGCTCNTGCTGGTGCTCATGTCATATGTGTTGCAAGAACAGAANAAAANATTAAAAAAATNTCAAATAGTATTNTAGAGAAAGGAGGATCATCATCATATTTCACTTGTGATGTTNGTNANCCTAATTCAGTAANAGAGCTTATTGAAAATTCACTAANAAAATTTAATACTATTGATATACTAGTTAACAATGCNGGNATAACNAAAGATAGTTTNNTAATGAGAATGAATGAAAAGNATTGGGATATTGTTCTTGATACAAACTTAAANGGTATATTTTATTGTATNAAATCTACTATTAGATCTATGATGAAAAANAAATTTGGAAGAATAATAAATATTTCATCTATTGTTGGCATAACTGGTAATGCAGGACAATCAAATTATGCTGCTTCAAAAGCAGGTTTAATTGGAATGAGTAAATCTATTGCAAAAGAGGTTGCTACNAGAAATATTACAGTAAACTGTATTGCTCCAGGCTGGATAAAGTCTGAAATGACAGATGGGTTATCAGAAGACATAAAGAAAAACTTTTTAGATAGAATACCCATGAAAAAAATTGGTAAACCTGAAGATATTGCCAACACCGTAATATTTTTAGCATCAAAAGAAGCTGAATACATCACTGGCCAAACTATCACGGTTGATGGAGGCCGAACAATTAATTAATAAAGGAGACAATATGTCCGTATTTGATAAAGTAAAAGAGGTAATTATTGATAAACTAGGTATTGAAGAAAATGCTGTTAAAACAGAAGCTCATTTTGTTAATGATTTAGGAGCTGACTCTTTAGATACGGTTGAATTAATTATGGAATTAGAAGAAGAATTTGGGATTGAAATACCTGATGAAGAAGCAGAAAATATTACAACTGTTGGAGCTGCNGTTGAGTATATAGAGAAAGTTCAATAAATTAATTTATAATGATTAGAGATAAAATTGTAATAACNGGCTTNGGAACTGTTGCCCCTAATGGTAATAATACCNATCAATTTTGGGAAAGTTTAATAAATTCAAAAAGNGGAATCGGGCCTATAACTTANTTTGATGCNAGTAATCACCGCGTATCAATAGCCGGTCAATTATCAAATTTTNNTCCTGATAAATTTATAANTCCAAAGGAAATAAGAAAATTAGATCCGTTTTCAATATATGCATTAGTAGCAGCTGAAGAAGCTATAAACATGTCAGGTCTTGATTTTAATAAAATTAATTTAAATCTAGTGGGTGTAACAATTGGTACTGGTGTTGGTGGAATTCAAACTCTAGAACAACAACATTCAATTATTAAAGACAGAAGTGCTCGAAGAGTTTCACCTCAGTTCGTTCCAAAAATGATTTCTAATATTGCTGGAGGACATTTATCTATAAAATGGGAATTGAAAGGACCAAATCAGACAGTTACTTCTGCATGCGCCTCCGCCAATGATGCTATTGGCATAGCAATGCGATTAATCTTAGCTGGTGATGCTGATATCATGATTACAGGTGGAACTGAAGCTAGTGTAACGCCTCTTACAATCGCTGGATTTGCAAATATGCGTGCTCTTTCTCAATCTTGTGAATTCCCTGAAAAAGCAAGCAGGCCATTTGATAAAAACCGAGATGGTTTTGTTTTAGGCGAAGGAGCTGGTGTTTTAGTTATTGAAAGAGAATCCCATGCTTTAAAAAGAGGAGCTAACATTCTTGCTGAACTTGCAGGTTACGGATCAACTGATGACGCATTTCATGTTACACAACCTTCAGAGGGTGGAGTTGGAGCAATGAAAGCGATGAAGAGAGCTTTGTCAGATGCCTCTCTGAACACAGATGAAATTGATTACATCAATGCGCATGGGACCTCAACACCATATAATGATAAAAATGAGTCTCATGCAATTACAAAACTATTTTTAAATAATATTGATACTTTGAAAATAAGTTCCACAAAATCAATGACAGGACACTTGTTAGGAGCAACAGGAGCAATTGAAGCTATTGCTTCAGTAAAAGCAATTAATAATAATATTCTACCACCTACTATAAATTATGATACACCTGACCCTGATTGTAATTTAGATGTTGTTCCGAATCACGCTCAAGATTTGAAAATAAATGCAGTACTTTCAAATAATTTTGGTTTTGGTGGGCATAACTCTGTTCTATGTCTAAAAAAATACGATTAAAAAACTTTAATCAATGGATTAAAAATTATTTTAATTCAAAACTATCCAACATCCATCCAATTGAGAGAAAAATTAATTATAAATTCAAAAACAACTCCTATTTAATCCAAGCCATTACACATAAATCAATACATAAAAGTCCAAGAAAAAATTATGAAAGACTTGAGTTTTTAGGGGATTCTGTACTTGACTTAATTATAAGTGAAGAACTTATTAAAGATTTTCCTGATGGTGATGAGGGACTTTTAACAGAACGTCGTGCTTCTATGGTTCAAAAATCATACTTAGCAAAAATTGGAAAGTTATTAAACCTTATGGATTATTTAAAAATAAATCCAAATGTAGATTTAAAAATTGAAAAAGTAGCAGAAAAACAATTGGCAAATATTTTTGAATCTTTGCTTGGTGCAATTTTTCTTGATGGTGGTTTAAAACCCTGTAGGAACCTAATACTAAGTACAGTATGGACCCATAGAGAAATTGCATGGGAAAATACAAATTACAAAGGTAAGCTTATTGAATATTGTCACTCAAAGGACATAGAAAGTCCAGTATTTGAGCTAAAGGATATATATGGCCCTGATCATCATAGAGTCTTTGAAATAAGAGTTAAAATAGGATCTAGACTTTTCAAATCTGGGACCGGAACAAATAAAAAATCAGCAGAGCAAATTGCAGCTCAAATAGCATTAGATGATTTAAATGTTATTTTCTAACTTTTTAATAAAATAATTTTATCTCTTAAATTGGCTGCAAGCTCATAGTTTTCTTTTTCAATCGCAATATTTAATCTTTTATTTAAATCTATAATTGATTTTCTATCTCTATTAAAACTTTTTTTATTTTTATCTTTTACAACTTGATTCTTTTTAATTAATAATTTTTCATCTGCAAAAATAGTTATTCCCATCATAAGAGCTAAAACTAGAGCATCACATGGATTTGAATCTAAAGTAATTTTTTTTTGATTATCATAATTAATAATTATTTCAGATTTATATAAANCACCCTCATTTTTATAAATAAATATTGATCTAATTTCACCAGATATTTTTTTTATTAAATCACAAATCAAATTATAACTAGCAAAAAAAGAGCTAGGATCTTTTTTTATAGCAAGAGCTAAAGCTTGGGCTTCAGTGGAAGAAATAGATATTGATAAAAACCTTGAATAATTATCATCCTCTAAAATAACCATATATCTTTTTTCAGAAGTCTGATAAGCGATTTTTATAATTTGTACAGGAACCATTTATAAAGATTCTAAGCTATTCTTTAAGCGATCTATTTTTAACACTGGAGTTGGGTCAGTTTTGTGAAGCAGAGCGCACCAATAACTTAACCAATCTGCNAAATGTAACATATGGAGAAATCTTTCTTGGAATGAATTACCNTNTACTTNTACTGAAAACTGCTTAATCTTAATTTCGTTTAAGATACTCTCTGTAATATTTTGTCTATATTTATTTCTTTCATGATCACTTTTATCCTTTAACCATATAATAACAAAGTTATCTATCATGTCGAGATTATTCTCCCACCCAACAATTTCATTATGATTAAGTTCAGGTAAATCACTTTGATATACTAACATTTTACTATTTTCTGAAATTTGACCTTTCATTCTAGTTCCAACCACACTTAAAGTGGAATTATCAGCATAAATAATTGGAATTTTATTATATATGTTTTTTGCTAAGACGAAAGTTGGGTTTTTTTGACTTTCAAGACAATATATTGTTTGATAATTTTTTATATTTTTTAAAAATTCATCAAGCCAATTATCAAAACTTATTTTAAGGACATCTAATTTTTCTAAAATTTTTAAAATTGGGATTAATGAATAAGCTAAAGCCGCTCTTGGCTGAAGACCAGAGGGAATTATTAAAACGTCTTTGTTTAAATCATTAAGTTTACTTTTTAAAATCCCTCCTGTAGTAATACCACATATTTGAGCATTCTTTATTAAGGCATCTTCAAAGCAAGATAAAGTCTCTTCAGTATTCCCTGAGTATGATGAACATATGACTAATGAATTTNTCCCAACCCAATTTGGTAATACATAATCTCTTGATATAGTTAGAGGTATATCAATATTTTTTCTTCCCAATGCTGATACAATATCCCCACCGATTGCAGAGCCTCCCATTCCTGCAATTACAATGTTATCAATCTTATTATATTTATTGTTAAACTTGAATTTATTTGCGATTTTTAATGCTTCCTCTATATTCTTAGGAAAG
This sequence comes from Fidelibacterota bacterium, assembly GCA_002691785.1. GTDB lineage: Bacteria > Fidelibacterota > Marinisomatia > Marinisomatales > UBA1611. Next base: position 7,211 of record NZIX01000066.1, read on the forward strand.
TTAATTATTGCTTGAAACATATTCTGAGAATCTACCTTTTTTAATTTCAAAATGTCCTCTTTTCTAATAGATCCACAAAGTTATTTAATTCGTTAACATTTGATAATTTTATATTTTTTATTGAATCTCTAGCAGATAAAAAATATCGTTTAGCTAAATTTTCTGTTTTTCTTTTNATACCATTATTTCTAAAGAAATTACGAAAAACACTAAGATTTTCCCCTTCACTAAAATTTGATAAAATTAATTCCCATTCTTTTGGAAATTCTTTTCTAGCTTTAATTACCATTACTGTTTGTTTACCTTCTTTTATATCGCTTCCAAGACTTTTACCCATTTTTTTAGGGTCTCCATATATTTCTAGAAGATCATCATGGACCTGAAAACCTTTACCAATCGCTTTTCCAAATTGAGATAATTGATCAATAGTTTTTTTATCTTGATTATTTAAAATTGCTGGTAAAGCAGCGCAAGCACCTAAAAGGGCACCTGTTTTTTTTTCAACCATTTCTAGATACTGATCTTGAGTAATATTTAAATCATTTTCAAATTGTTTATCTAATGCTTGACCTTCACAAAGTTCAAGTGTAGTTTGGTTAAAAAATTGACAAATTTTATTCGCTTGATTTGGTAAGCTACATAAAAGGATTTGAGCAATAGCAAATATCCCATCTCCTGCTAAAATTGCTGTCGAATTATCCCATTTAGAATGAACAGTTGGTTTGCCATGTCTCATGAAGTCATTATCCATTATATCATCATGTACTAAAGTAAAATTATGTACTAATTCTACGGCTAATGCTATTTTCATTAATGAATTAGGATCNGTGCTGTTTGACCTCCCTGACAAATGAACTAAAATAGGCCTGAATCTTTTTCCTGAGCCATCCAAAATAAACCTTATTGGATCATAAAGGTATTTAGGATTTTGAGGTAGAGGAATTTTTTTTAATCCTCTATTTACCTCTTTTCTGATAAAATTAATTAACTCAATAAATTGCACTAGGTTTTAACCTTNTTTTAACTTTCCAAATTCAAATAATTTATTTAGTACAATATCTTTTATTTGATCCCTGCGCTCTGGTGAATCAGCTTCGAATCTGCAAACTATAACGGGTTGTGTATTTGATGACCTTACCAAACCCCATCCATCTCCAAATTTAATTCTTACACCATCAACGGTGATGCAATCATAATTTTTTGTAAAGAAATTTATTGCTTTTTCAGATATTTTAAATTTTTCCTCATCATTTTGTGCTTCTAATCTCATTTCTGGAGTTGAATAATAAACTGGAATTTCAGATTTTAATTCAGATAATTTTTTATCAGTACGAGATAGTAATTGAACTAATCTTGCAGCGACATACAATGCATCATCATAACCAAAATAATCATCTGAAAAAAAGATATGTCCACTCATTTCACCGCCAAGCTTACAATTTAGCTCAGTCATTTTTTGCTTAATTAAAGAGTGCCCAGTCTTCCACATAATAGGGTTTCCACCATAATGCGAGATCATATCTTCTAAAGCTTGAGA
>NZIX01000067.1 GCA_002691785.1 Fidelibacterota bacterium
CAGCGCTTCTTTTCTTTTGAGTTCAATCATTCAATTCTTTTTAGCTTCCTATATTGTAACAGTTGACCCTGGCCACTCAGACTTTAACAATCAGGTAGGGACTATGACATGGGTAAGCTATTTTGTAGTAATGGCACCCTGTATGAGTATGTTTGGATTTGCTTTATGGAAATTAATTGTGGGCATTAAAAGGATTACTGGTTTAGAAACTGACCAAATTCTGAATAAATAAATTATCTAAAAAAGCAATTATTAAAACCAATGTACAATAAAATTATTCATGTTGATATGGATGCATTCTACACATCAGTAGAAGAATTAGATAATCCTCATCTAAAAGGAAAACCAATTGTTGTCGGAGGTAGTTCTGATAGAGGTGTCGTAGCAGCGGCATCCTATCAAGCAAGATGTTATGGCATTCGATCTGCAATGTCTTCAGTTTTAGCAAAAAAAAAATGTTCTAAATTAATTTTCATCAAACCTAGGTTTAATCGATATAAGGAAATATCAAATAAAGTAAGAGAAATATTTTTTGAGTATACTGATCTTGTTGAACCTTTATCATTAGATGAGGCCTTTCTTGATGTAACTGTAAATAAAAAAAATATTTTATTAGCTTCTCAAGTTGCTACGAAAATAAGGGACAAAATAAATGAAGAAATTGGCTTAACAGCATCTGCAGGAATCTCAATTAATAAATTTACTGCTAAAGTTGCAACAGAGATAAATAAACCAAATGGACAAAAGACAATCCACCCAGATAGATTAGAAGTTTTTTTAAATAAACTAGCTATTGATAAGTTTTTTGGTGTTGGTAAGGTAACTGCAAAAAAAATGAATGAATTAGGAATATATAATGGATTTGATTTAAGGTCCAAATCTTTAGATNTTCTTGAATATAAGTTCGGAAAAATGGGTAAGTCTTTTTATGAGATTGTTAGGGGAAGACAGGATAATCCTGTAAATCCAAATCGTTTAAGAAAATCTGTTGGAGCTGAGAGGACTTTTAATAAAGATATTAGATCTGAAGGCTTTATGATTGAAAAACTTAAAATTATAGCTACAGAAGTTGAAGAAAGATTATCAAGAATTGGTAGTAAAGGTAAAACGATTACCATAAAAATTAAATACTATGATTTTAATCTTGAAACAAGGAGTCGAACTATTTCTAATGTTGTTCAAAAAAAAAGTGAGTTTTTTCCAATTATATCAGCATTGATCTACCAAAAAGAGATTTTAAAACCTGTAAGATTATTAGGTATTTCAATTAGTAGTCTTGTTAATGATGATGACAAGAAAGAAACGTTTTTAGATTTACAGTGTAAATTTGACTTTTAAAATCTAACTATTCATCTTTTAAATAAAGAAAGTTATACTTTACTATGAAAAAATTAGTTTGTCTTTACATTTTCTGTAGTATTTTATCTTCCCAAGACTACTCTGTCAGATTTGACGGCATAAATGATTATGCATATGTTTTAGATCATTCAGATTTAGATTTGACTTCAAATTATACCCTTGAAGCATGGATTTTTCCAGAGTCATTTTCATGGTTAGCAGGGATAATTTCAAAATACCATACCAATGGCTCGAATGGTTATACCCTAAGGTTAAATCAAGATTCACCATATACTGGACTTGGTTTTGATGAATTAGAAACGAATAATTCTGTCTTAGATGTTAACCAATGGTATCACATAGCTGCTGTTAAAAGCTCAAATGGAAGGAGACTTTATGTTAATGGATTGGAAGTGAATTTATCTGGTAATCCGTTAAACGTTAATTCAAATAATGATCCAATAAGAATTGGCTCCGATTTTGGAGGCAGGTTTTTTCAAGGTCGTATAGATGAGGTCAGAATATGGAATATTTCAAGATCAGAAATTGAAATCAATACTAATATGGAAGGTTCACTTACAGGCAATGAAGAGGGATTGATTGCCTATTATAATTTTAATGAAGGTATAGACAACACCTTAAACGACTTAACAGGAAATGAACATACTGGAGTATTAGTTGGTAATCCATTATGGACGGATGGTATTTCGGTAAATGGAAGTTTAGGTGATATTAATTATGATGAAACTCTAAATATATATGATGCTGTTCAATTAGTGGCTATTTATTTAGATAATTCACTAGGAAATGATCAACAATTAATTTTGTGTGATACAAATCAAGACGATATCATTGATATTGATGATATTGTTCTATTAATAAGCTGGATCTTAGGTATCGATAATTCTCATCTAAATGGAATTAATAATTTATCTTTTTTTCAAGAATCCAACTCATTAATTATTAATCCAGGCGAAAATATCGCTGCCATTGAAATTAAGTTTGAAGAAAAAGTTGAAAATAATAATAATTTTAATATACCATCTGGCTGGATCTATAAAATAAAAAATGATAGATTAATATTATTTAGTATTGATGGAAGTTCATTTCCAAAAGACTACAAGATCAATCTAAAAGGTAAAACCTCAATCAAAAGTATTAAAGCATCTGACTGGTCCGGAAACAAACAATTTAAAACGAAAAACTCATCCAATATTAGTCAATTTAAAATTTACCCTAATCCATTTAATTCTAGCTTTAAGGTAAATATTAATTCATTATTTAATGAAGTTATTTCATTAAAAATATATGACATAAATGGTAGATTTATTAAAGAACTCTACAACGGCATTTCTAAAAATGAATATAACTTTGATTTAAATAATTATGATATTTCTTCTGGATTATATTACGTTAGCTTGATTTCGTCAACTAAAGTTTTAAATAAAAAAGTAGTCTACTTAAAGTAAATGAAGTACTTAATATCAATTTTTTTAATATTTTCCTTTAATTTTATTTATTCAGACACTACAATTACTGCTTTTTCTAATGTTCATCATTTTTTTGGAAATTCAGGAAATAATCGTACTTTAATTGAAAACGTGGAGTTCCCTTTATCTAATGATGGGTATTCAGAAATCATAATGAATATTAGTTTAGAATGTCCAAATGGCGGTTGTGATCCTTGGGATAGAAAAGCAAATATATCAATAAAACAATTTGGAACTTGGTATGAAATTGGAAGATATGTCACGCCCTATGGAATTGGGTGTGGTTGGTCTTATAACGTAACAGATTACCGGTCCATATTAAAAGGTAGTGTTGAAATAAAATCATATATAGATACCTGGGTTGTGCCGGGATGGTTGGTAACAGTTGATTTTACTTTCATAACAGGAACGCCATTCACACCAAACACTATTGTACGTAATATTTGGAATTCTGAATATATTGTTTATGGCGATGAGACCAATCCTCCTAACATACCCACAGTGCAAGAATACATTCCAAATGATGCTCAATATGTAAAACTTCGAATAACCACAACTGGTCATGGACAAGGTAATACAGATAATGCTGCTGAATTTTCTTATAAAAATCATGAAATTATTATTAATGATGACAATTCCATTATTCATGATTTTTGGAGGGATGATTGTGAATACAACCAATGTTCACCACAATTTGGTACATGGCAATATGATAGAGCTGGTTTTTGTCCAGGAGACAAGGTACTATATCAAGATTTTGATTTAAATAACTTACTACCTGTAGGACAAGTAAGTTCCCTTGATTATGTATTGGATGATTATTTTAATGAATGCTCTCCTAACAATAGTAATTGCATAGATGGACAAACATGTTCTGACTGTGATTATAACTACAACGGCCATACTGAACCTTTTTACTTTATCAGTTCTCATTTAATAATATATTCTGAAAATTATCACTCAAACGCCGATAATTATGTTTATCTTCAAGAACAAGACTCCTTGATTGATGAGTTGCAGGTTAATCTTGAAAACTATGTTCCTATTTATGGTATACAATTTTCAATTAATACAGAATTTTTGCAGGGATTTAATATTGCAGATTTAGAATTTATTTCAGCTAGCGGTGGAAGAGCTCATGAATTTGAATGGACTTTTTCAATTAATAATCAAGGAACGCTTGTTGGCCTTGCTCAAAATCTCGGAACCCCATTGCCACCCGGAGAAGGAATTCTTACTAATATTGTCTGGAATGGAAACGATATTGAGAACCTATCTGGACAAATTGGAATTTCAAATGTTGAAATTTCTGGAAACTTTGGTACTGAATTATCTTATGAAGTAGGTAAGGACATTTTATTTAATTCTAATTTAAAGGTAGAATCTGAACCAAAAATTATTGTTAACGATTTTAATTTACTTGAACCCTATCCAAATCCATTTAATCCAGTTATTCAAATAAAATATGAAATTTTAAAACCAGGAAAATTCTCAATTCTAATTTTCGATTTAAGAGGTAATTTAATTGAGAAAATACTTGAAGATGATTTTCATAACTCTGGATTACATAGCACTCGATGGTCTGGACAAAAAAAATCTAGTGGTGTTTATTTTATTGTATTAAGGAGTTCACAATCTGAAGTAATTANGAAGGTTATTCTTTTAAAATAAAATATTAAANGCTTAAATAAGTTTATTGTTAATTAATAAATAGTTATAATACAGCGTATCATCAAGGAGTCAAATAATGCTAAAATCATTTATTGAACAAAATCCATGGTTAGGTAGAATAGTTGCTGTTGCGTTAGGTTTACTTATAGCTTACATATTTATTCAAATCTCTAGCTAAGATTTAAAGAACCTTTAAGTGAAATCTTTTTTAAATCTCATACTAGTTCTAAGCAGACAAAAAAGACTTCTTAACACATTATTACTTTTCTCAATTTCATTTGGACAAAAAGAACCTGAATTCTGGGAAGACCCTCAGGTAATACAGAGAAATAAACTCAAACCCCATGCAACTCTTATACCGTACGACTCTATAAAAGATGCAATTACATGCGACAAAGAAAATTCGTCCAGATTTAAATCCTTGAATGGTAATTGGAGGTTTAATTGGGTTGAGAAACCTAACGATAGACCCTTAAAATTCCAAAATGATGACTTTGATGTTTCAAATTGGGATTTTATTAAAGTTCCAAGTTCATGGCAATTAATGGGGTATGGTCAACCTATTTATACGAATATTAAACATCCTTTTCTATATCCAAATCCACCGACTCCTCCTAAAAATAATAATCCTGTGGGTTCCTATAAAAGAACCTTTAACTTGCCCTTAAGTTGGAGCAAAAGCAGGACTATTATTCATTTTGATGGCGTAAAATCTGCTTTTTTTCTATGGGTAAATGGTAATAAAGTAGGTTATAGTCAAGGATCTATGACCCCAGCAGAATTTGACATTACTGAATATTTAAAAACTGGTAAAAATAGTATATCAGTTCAAGTTTTTAGATGGTCGGATGCATCTTTTATAGAGGATCAGGATTTTTGGAGATTAAGTGGAATTTATAGAGATGTGTATCTAATGAATATACCGGATACTCATATTCGACATTTTAAAGTAAATGCTTCATTAACTAGGAATTTAAAAACTGGTAACCTTTCCGTTACAAGTCATTTAAATAATTATTCAGTAAAAGAAAAAGAGGTATTATTAGAAGTAAAATGTTTAGATATCGATTCTAAAGAAATTTTAGCTTCATTCTCAAAGGATCTTTTTATACCTAGCCTTAAAGAAATAACCGTCGATTCATCTGTCCAAATTTCAAATATTAATCCTTGGTCTGCTGAAGTTCCTAATCTTTATTTATTGATTTTATCTTTAACAGACAAATTAACTAATTCAACAGAATTTGTAAGTTCAAAAATAGGATTTAGAAATATAGAAATCAAATATGGGCAAATGCTAATCAATAATGAACCCATAATTATCAAGGGTGTCAATAGACATGAGCATGATCCAATAATGGGTAGAACCGTCAGTGAAGACTTAATGATAAAAGATATAAAAATAATGAAAAAATTTAATATTAATGCAGTTAGGACTTCTCATTATCCAAATCATCCAAGGTGGTATGAACTTTGCAATGAATATGGAATTTATGTAATGGATGAGGCAAATATTGAGTCTCATTATTTCTGGTCAAAATTCACAAAAGATCCCAAATGGGAGAATGCTTTTTTAGATAGGGCAAAGAGAATGGTTTATAGGGATATAAATCATCCTTCAATAATTATTTGGTCTCTTGGAAATGAAGCAGGTTATGGTCCCAATCATGATATTATGGCAAATTGGATACGAAAATATGATGATTCTAGATTGATACACTATGAAGGAAGAGAACCGGGATATACACCTTTGCCTAATCATTTTGATATTATATCAAATATGTATCCATCAGTTGATTTAATGAAGAAATTACATGATGAAAACCCTAATAGACCTATAATTCTGTGCGAATATTCACATGCTATGGGAAATAGTAACGGAAATCTTTTTAAATATTGGGACAATATATATGCCTACCCTAGAATGCAAGGGGGTTACGTATGGGATTGGGTTGATCAAGGAATATTAAAACAAAGAGATAATCAAGATTTTTACGCTTACGGTGGTGACTTTGGAGAAAGTATCCACGACAGCAATTTCTGTATTAATGGTTTAATTGGGCCAGATCGAAAACCTCATCCAGCATTGCATGAGTTAAAATATCAAATGCAAAATATAAAAGTTCACTTTTCTAAAAATAAACTAAATCAGATAAAATTGGAAAATCGATTTTTCTTTAAAAACTTAGAGGATATTAAAGGCAATGGAGTTCTATATGAAAATGGAAAAGCTATTCTAGAGTTTTCCTTAGATTTATATAATATTGGTCCGGGTGAATATAAATATATGGATATTCCAATTAATAAAAGTCTAATAAAAAATAGATTTAATGAATATTATATAAACTTTTACTTTAAATTAAAATCAAAAACTAAATGGGCTAAAAGAAATCACCTAATAGCTTCTGATCAATATATAATTCAAGAGAAAAGAATAAATACAAATATTAATCAAAATATATCATCCAAAATTGTTGGTATAGATTTAAAAGAACCACCAGAGTTTTCTGAAATTAATTTTGAACGAAATAATGATGGAATTATCATTTCAGCTTCTAATGTAAAATATCAATTTAATTTTGATCAAGGTCAATTACTGAAAGTTTATTTAGATGATACAGAATTTATTAGTAGTCCCTTTGTTCATAATATCTGGAGAGCACCAACTGACAATGATAGAGGAGGCTCTTATCAAAAAAGTTTCTATAGCCATTGGAAAAATGCTGGATACGATGACCTTAAAAGGTCTGTTGAATCTGTTAATTATAATAAAGTCGACGATAATTCAGTAGAAGTATCAGTAAGTGAAAATTATTCAAATAATAAAAGTAAAATTCAAGTATTAATTAATTATATAGTCTATAGAGACGGATTGCTTAAAATAAATGTAGAAACTGATATTAATCCCATATTACCTGTAATTCCTAAAATTGGTTTAACAACTCAAATTCCATCTACTTTTTCAACAGTAGACTGGTACGGAAGAGGCCCNCAAGAATCATATTCTGATAGAAAATTAGGANCNTTTATAGGACTTTATANTGAAAATGTAGATAACCTTTATTTTCCTTATATAAAACCTCAAGAAAATGGTAATCGATCTGATACTAGATGGATGTTAATTTCAGATTCAAANAATAANGGTATNTTAATTGANGCTGAAGAATATTTTAATTTNAGCGCNCATAGATATTCTTTAGAAAATTTATCAAAATCAAAACATACAGTTGATTTAAAAAATTCCAATTATATTAATTTAAATATTGATCATAAAATGATGGGTCTAGGTGGGGATGATAGTTGGAATCCTAGAACTCATGATGAATTTCTAATAAAGCCTGGTCTCTATAAGTTTTCATATAATTTTAAATTTTTTAATAACTTAAATAATTAATTGAGAACAGTAGTTTTAAAATCACTCCTTTTTCTTATGGAAAATAAAAAAAAATTAAAAGAAGGAAAACTTATGTTTATGATACACAAAATTAATTTTTAGTTTGACCATTAAAACTTTTAATAAAAATGTCCTTGATAGAGATCTGGTTTCATTTTTTAATAATTCAAAAAAACCATTCATTATTAGAAATATATTTAATAGTGAGGTAAATATTGATTTTTTAAAAAATAAGTTTCAAAAAGAAAAGGTTTTAACTTTAAATAAAGATTCTGATAAGGAACTTTTAAGACTTTCTACTTTGATAAAAGAAATAGAAAAAGGAAAGAAATATCGATTAAGGGCTAATACGAAACTTGGTAATAAAATTTTTAATTATATAGATACTTCCATTATAAAAAGGTTAAAAGGAAAACAAAAAAATATTTTTGATTATTTACTTTCTTACGGAAAAAGTTCAAGGCAAAAAACATTATTTTTAAGTACAAAAGGGTGTACATTTTCTAAGCATGCACATGTTATTTCTGGTATGATTTTTCAACTAAGTGGAACAAAAACATGGCATATTTCTAAATCACGTGATGATTTTTTTTCGATTAGATATAAATCCTTTCTAAACCCTAATCCTCTTTATGTTACTGATAAAACTCCGGAAGAAGAATTAAAGTTTACACTAAATCCTGGTGATTTTTTGTATATGCCCGCATACTGGTTTCATTATACAACATCAAATGAACTTAGTTTAAGCTTTAGTTATTTTTTTACTGAAAAGATTACTTATTACTTAAAATATTCGCCTTTAATGTTCATATATCAAGGTTTAAGAAATCCATATCAAGCAATAAGAAAAGCTATCGAAAAAGAACCTGAAGAACACATTTTTGATAGAAAGGACATTATAAATACTTGCAATAAATTAAAGAATCCTATAAAAAGAACAGAAGCCATAGAATTCTTTCAAAAAAACGATTTTTCTTAAATAATTATAAAATAATTTTTAAATACATATTAACGAATAAAAAGGATAAATAATGAAACAATATATAACAGGGTTTATTACTGCATCTTGTTTAGTAACGAGCTTCTTCTTATTTGTTGCTGCACAAAACACTGAATTTGGAGATATAAAGGTTCACTCAATTAGTATTGTAAATAACGAAGGAAAAGAAACTATGTGGCTGGGAAGTGGAGAAGGAGGCAATGGTTTTTTGGAAACTTTTAATAGTGACGGTTCTCGCACAAGTAATCTTGGTTCTAGTGTCGGTGATTATGGAAGTTTGTCATTATTTGGTTCTGAAGAAAAACCATCTTCATTTTTATCTGATTATTTGATTACCTACAACTCAAAAAGAGAGCAAACGACCTACTTGGGGAATACCAAAAGTGGCGGTGGATATTTAGCAACTTTTAATAGTAAAGGCATTGAAACTGTATCTCTAGGCGTAAATGAAACTGGGAATTCAGGTCATTTGAAAACATTTAACGAAGATGGAATAAGAACATCATTTTTAGGATCTAATAGAATGGGAACTGGGTATTTACAAACGTATAACTCAAACGGCAATAAGACAGTATATTTAGGCAGTTCTTCTAAAGGAACAGGATATTTAGCTACATATAATGACCTAGAGTTAATTACAGGATATTTTGGTACAGGGCCAAACAAAGAGGGTGTAGTCGGACTTCACGATAATAAGAATAATTTAGGATGGTCAGTTAGCGGGAAAAGTGAAAAATTTGATTAAAGGGGTAGTCTTCTAAGCTTCTCTAAGTATCAATGTTGAAATAAAAACTAAGGTATTTTTAATTTTACATATGATTTATTATGCATTAATTAAAGTGATTCAATCCTCAGAAATAATAATTATAAATCTTTATTTAATTTAATAGATAATCCTAATTCAGATTTAATTAAATCGGCTATTTCAATTTCAGAGGTCATTACAATACCATCTGCCTCNATTAATTTTGATATATCCAAACCTAGTTGNTTCAATTGTTTATCATCTAAAAGAGTTTTTATTCTTTTTANAATATTTTTTAGATATACTATCTTTTCATTGCTATTTTTCTTATTTAAAATTATNAATGCTTGATTTAAAAACCTTTCTGCTCTTTCATCTAAATGATCAGGGAACAGATTCTTAATCATTTTACTCCATGATTCTTTTTCTTCGTAATCTACCTGCCCATCAGATATTTGAATAGCTGCACAAAGATGAGTGACAGATTCTATAGGACTCATATCCTCTGGTTTATTGATAGCGTCATCATTTTTTTTATTCGAGAACCACCCCATTATTTTGTTTTTTCCCATTCTGATTGGATTAGTGTTTTCATACTGAGCGCATGGATCTCATGTTTCATTAAATCTCCTATCGCTTCATATACCTTTTGATGCCTTTTTATTAAAGTCAAATCTTGGAAATCATTTGAGACTATAATTGCTTCTAAATGAAATCCCCCTTCATGTGTTTTATGATTTAAGTGCCTACCCGTAAAATCTTTCATTTCAAAATGTATAAGATCCATATTTTTTGAAAGTCTATTTTTTATCTCATTTTCAATGGATGAGGATTCTTTAGGGGAATTATCATGAACATTCTTCATAGTTTTTTCTTAAAAGGTAAATATAAAATTAAAATTTTTTTTTGATGATAAATTATACTTTTGTTTATATTGAAAATTTCAAAAAGAATTTTTTATTTGAGAACGAGATCTATTTACTTCTCAACCGCACTTTCTTTACTAGGGCATTTCATATCTGGAAAATCTTCTTCAGAAAATTGATATTGGCACTTATAGCACCACCAAGGTTTACCATAATAGGATGGTTTGTCTTCAACTAGTTCTAAAGTATGTTCAAATTTAGGACATTGTCTTTCTGTTTCAGGACTAGGCCATTTGTAATCAGGTTTATACTTTAAACCATTTTCATATGTATGATATTCTTTCATATCAATAAATTACTAATATTTAGTTACAATGGGATAATACATTTTAAAAAATAGAAAAAATAACAAAAACTAATACTGCAACCAATGAGGCTCCAACATAGTTTTGGATCTTAAATTCGGTTTCAAGTTCTTCTACTTGAGACAGATAGTGATCNTAGAAAAGAAATACATTTAGTGTATCATTCTTAGCGACATATACTCTTTTAATTCCTTCAGTTAAATTATCTCTAACTTTCTCTTGTTGAATATTTGGTGGTATGTAACTAACCTCATGAAATCCAGGCAAAACAGGGACAGGTCCAGGAAGAGGGTGACTTCCCACATAATAACCATCAACGAAAAAAGGAACGTTCATACTATCTGTTTTAATTTCTAAAAACCCAAATTTATTAAAATCATCATTACTATCTGAAATGGCATAACTTTTTAAAAGAATAAAAAANCCAATTAATATTTTAATATTTTTCATNNAGACTATATTTTATATAATAACCTTTATGTCTAATTCGTAAATTTTGATTGTTATGATATTTCGAATTTATAAAAAATACATATATATATTTATAATATTGATTTCTCAAAGTGGATGTGCCTATTTCAACACATTTTATAATGCCAAAGTTTACTATCAAGAAGCTGAAAAAATTCGACTTGAAAAAGAAGGTGAGTCTATTCCGATTACAGCAATGGATAAATATGGAAAAGTAATTGAAAAATGTCAAAAAGTTTTAANNGAGTTTCCAAAATCCCGTTTTAAAATGAATGCTATCCTTCTGATGGCTCAAGCTAGATACTACAGAGCTGATTATGATATTGCAATTGAAAACCTNAAAGAAATTGATCCTNAAGAAAATAAGAAATTTATTTGANAATTCTCAGTATTGGATTGCNGTNTGTAAATGGAGAAAAGGCAATTCAGAAGTAGCAAAACAAGAATTAATGGATTTAATAGTGAATACTAATTCAAAAGAAATTATATCAACCTCACACCTATCCCTTGCTGAGATAAATAAGGAGCTAAAAAATAATGAAAAGGTAATTTACCATTTAGAACAAGCAGCAAAATTTTCAATAAATAGAAACCAGAAGGGTCTTATTTATGGAAAACTTGCAGAAATAGCATTTAATAAAGAAGAATATGAGGTTGCATTATCTGGATATCGAAATGTCATTTCTAATTCTATTTCAAAAGATAAAATTGAAAATGCTCATTTAAAAATTTTAAAAATTATGAGGTTAGATAAAGATTTTAAATCAGCTGAAAAAAAAATTAAGACTCTTCTTCTNGATGATAAGTTTAAACGCATTGCAGGAGATCTAGANTTAGAACTTGTTCAATTNTACAGAGCTCAAGGAGATTTAAGTGAAATTGAATCAAGACTTGAGTCTATTGTAAACACCTATCAAAAATCATCTGTTTCAGCAGAAGCATACTATGAGCTAGGTAAAATATATTGTTCTGAAAAATGGGATCTTAGTAAGGCAAAAGAATATTTTGTACAAGTTAATAAAGAGTACAGTAGATCATTCTTTGTCCCAATGGCTAATAGCAGAATAAAATCTATTGAAACCTATGAAAATGCTCAAAAAGATTTAAAGANTCATTTGATAATAAAAGAGAAAGATCTAGAAAAACCAAGTGAAAANTTAGAAAAGTTAAATGTTTCTATTCAAACTCCTGAAAGAAGTATTCCTGAGTTGCTATACCAACTTGGTGACTTGGAAGCATTTAGTTTTAACAGGTACGAAAATGGTATTGATTATTTAGAACAAGTTATAGATCAACATATCGAGTCTGAATTCCATGCTAAATCATTTTTTACTTTAGCATTTATTTATGATAATAAGGGTGACACAATTAAAGCAAAAGTGAATAGAAAAAGGCTTTTAGATTTATATCCAAACTCTGATTACTCTAAATTTATCCTNAACAAAAATGACGATAATGAAATAACGAGTAAACTAAAAGACAAGTTTATTACTGCTATCTCAAATATTGAATCTGATCAGAATAAATCACTTAAATTATTCAAAGACATCCTAAACAATAGTCCAGAAGATATACTGTCTCCAATTGCTGCTTTTAATTTAGCATTTCACTATGATCAAANTACTGAATTAGACAGCGCTATTAAATANTACAANTGGATCATAACNGAATATCCAGATTCAGAGCAAAATAGCGAATCAGAAAAAAGAGTTAAAGAATTAAATAATGTTTTAACATCCATTAATTCTGAACAACTTNCTGATTGAAAAAGATGAGAATATACCTTTTTAGCTTTCTTTACAAAATGGTACGATTTATCGTTACAAAATTTCTCTATATCTTTCAAATAATAACTTTTCNAAAAAGAGATTTAGAACCAGCTGTTAAGATTGGAGATTATGCTCTATCCTTATTTTTTCCACTAAAAAATATCTTTTATAATTTTAACATTCCTAAAGATATAAATATTGAAATATTTAATTTANATTTTAAATCACCTNTAATAGGATCNTCATTTAAATCTGATGAAAATATAATTTCTATTTGGCTAGAAATGGGAATAGGAGGAGCAGTTTTAAAAACAATCATGAAAGATCAACGAACTGGAAATAAAACTCCTCGCTTACAGGAAACGAACATTAATGGTATAAAGGGTTTAGTTAATTCTTTNGGGTTACCTGGGGATGGTATNNAACAATATTCAAAGAAATTAAAAAACTCAAAAATTTGGGAATATGAAGTTCCTGTCGGAATAAGTATAGGTGGAATAGATGTTAATGAATACTTGGATAATATTGGCTTTTTAGAAACAACTTTTTTATCTAAAAGAAAAAATTATTTCTATGAGTTAAACATAAGTTGTCCAAACATAAAAAATGGAAAAAGCTTAGGTGAAAATCCNTTAGAATTAGAAAATATGTTGATAAAAATAAGGAAAATAACAAATAAACCAATATCACTAAAAGTCTCTCCAGATTGGAATAATAAAATACTAAGGTTAGTNGGAGAAATATCCAGGGATAATGATAAAGTTTTAGTTAATGCAGGCAACACCCAATTTAAAACTACAAATCAACTTAACTTAGATATAAATCAACTTTCTACCAGAGGTGGAGGTTATTCAGGAGAAGGTATTTTTGATCGTACACTTGAAATGGTTACATTATTTTCTGATTTTAAAATACCAATTATAGCAACTGGTGGAATAAATAATATTGAACAAATTGAANTACTNAAAGATAAAGGAGCAAGTTTATACGGTCTGGCGACTTCCTTAATTTTTAANCCCTATTGCATNCCAAAATTAAACAATTCGTTTAAGAATGTTTGATGTTGTCCTATTAGAACCTCAGATTCCTCCTAATACGGGNTCTACTGGACGTCTTTGTGGAGCTACAAATTGTAATTTACATGTCGTTGGTAAATTAGGATTTGAGCTCTCTGATAAAACCTTAAAGAGNGCAGGTTTAGATTATTGGGATAATATTTCATGGAAGTATTATCCTGATATTAATGAATACTATAGTTATCTAATTAAAAAAGGTAATATCCATCTTTTAACGACTAAATCTCCTTACAGTTATACAACAAAAACTTTTAAACCTGGAGATTCAATAGTTTTTGGAAGTGAAACAAAAGGTATTAGTGAAAAATTTTTAAAAGAAAATTGGGAAAAAACCTGTACCATACCTATGGCGAATAAAAGTATTAGAAGTTTAAATTTAGCAACTAGCGTTGGAATTGTCCTTTACGAAGCAATAAGACAGAATGAAAANTNANCNATATAACATTACTTTTTTTATAATTTGCATATTACTTGTTGATATAAATTGTACAAGTTCTCCAAGATATAGTGCTCAAAACACAACATTAAAAACNAGAAAATTCTCAAAAAAACCTTCAAGGAAGAAAGGTAAAAATAAGACTATTTTTATCGATCCTTCAACAGTAGATACAAATGTAAAACATAAAAAGGTTATGAAGGGTTTAAGTTCTTTTTACTCAGAGGATTTTCATGGAAAATTGACGGCAAACGGTGAAATCTTTGATATGTATGGACTTACCGCTGCTCATAAAACNTTACCATTGAATACTGTTTGTCGTGTNACTAATCTTTCAAATAATAAATCGTTAATTTTACGAATTAATGATAGAGGACCTTATGTAGTCGGAAGAATTCTAGATTGTTCATACGGAGCTGCAAAAAAACTAGGTTTTGTAAATGAAGGCACTACTGAAGTTAAAATTGAAGTCATAGAATGGGGTGATGGAGTTTATATGCATCATAGAAAAACTAAATGAAATCTTTATATATGATTGTTAATCCGCATGGTGGATTAAAGAAAGGAATCACTATTCTGGAATCAATTAAGCCCATATTTAAAAATGCAAATGTAAACCTAATTATTAAAAAAACTGAATATGCAGGACATGCTTATGATTTTGCAAAAA
>NZIX01000068.1 GCA_002691785.1 Fidelibacterota bacterium
AAGCAAACATTACGATGTTTCTGCTTTTGGAGGTACAACCAATTTAGTGTATGATGAGAAAAATAAGAGAGTTGAATCTGAGTTTCTGAGTCTAAGTGGTACAGACGCGAACTGCTCGGGTGGATCAACACCTTGGGGAACTTGGTTGACTTGTGAGGAAAGTGTTAATAAAAAAAGTAAAAAAGAAAAGTCCCATGGTTATGTTTTTGAAGTCTATCCNAACGATAAAATGAATNTACAAANAGCAAAACCATTAAAAAANTTAGGCCGTTTTAACCATGAAGCGGTTGCATTTGATTCATTCGGCAATGCTTACCTAACAGAAGATAGATCCGATGGACTTTTTTATAAATATAAACCAAATAAAAANGGTGACCTAAACCATGGCCAGTTGTTTGCTTTGGCAATNAAAAGCNCAAAGAATTTTGACACTAGAAACTGGGATGAGACACACTTTTCTTTAAAGGAAAAGCATGAAACTTTATGGGTTTTACTTAGTGATATTGACCCAGAAGAAGACACCCTGAGATTTGAAGGAAGAGAAAAGGGAGCTTTAATTTTTGCTAGGGGAGAAGGTATCATCAACAGCCCAGATTCAATATATTTTGCTTGCACATCAGGAGGATTAAATCAAAAAGGTCAAATCTGGAAATTTAATTTTAGTGATCCTAAAAATGAAACAATTGAACTTTGGTATGAATCTTCTAACCCTTCTTATGGTAGATATAATAAATCTTTTAAAGGAGATGATTTAAATATGCCAGATAATATCACATTATCTCCTTGGGGTGACCTTATAATTTGTGAAGACAATTCTGATATTAATAGGCTATGGGGCGTTTCAAAAGAGGGTCAACCTTACATAATTGCCGAGAACAGATACTCTGGCTCTGAGTTTGCTGGAGTTTGCTTCTCACCATCTGGGGAAACTATGTTTGTTAACTTACAATCAAATGGTCTAACCTTTGCTATTACCGGGGATTGGAATAAGCTATCCGTCTTATAATGATTATCTAATCTAATTCAAATAAAAGAGATATAAAATCTCTTACCAAAAATAATCAAAGTATAAAGCAATACTATGATATATAAAAAATAAGCCCCAAAAATTTTTTTCATTACAATTGGGGCTTATTTGCAAATAAGAATCTAATTCTTTACAAACAGAAATCTATTTTAGCACAAACCNAATCCTAATAAAACCCATGTAACCTTGAGCCTTGGTTTTAGAACTATAAAAAANTAAGAAGGTAAAAAACCAAACCAACAAAAGTGAAAATAAAAAGGAAATGTAATGAAATTAGAAGTGTTAAAAATAAAAGTATTTATGACTTTATTATTAATAACCTCATTNAGCTATTCAGATGTTATTAATGTAGAAGGCGATATTGATTCAGATGTAACCTGGACATCAGAGAACACATATTTTTTAAACAATCAGGCTTTTGTCAAATCCGGTGCGACACTAACTATCGAAGCAGGAACAGTTATAGTTGGTCGTTATGACGCAAACTATAGTGCAGATAATCCAGCGCCCTGTTTAGTAGTTGAGCAAGGTGGAAAAATCATGGCAGAAGGAACNGCTGCTGCCCCAATTACTTTCAAGTCAGAATTAGAATCTACAGATGCTAATTATGGTAACGGAAGAGGCTTGTGGGGAGGTTTAATTATTAATGGATATGCCCCTATTGCGAATGAAGGCGGCACCTCAAATGTGGAAGGACTTACAGGAGTAGTATACGGAGGTAATGATCCAGATGATAATTCTGGAGTATTACGTTATGTTCGTGTTTGGAATGGTGGGTCCTCCATTGCTCCAGATAATGAGATCAATGGAATTACTTTAGCGGGTGTAGGACGTGGAACCACAGTAGAATTTTGTGAAGTAGGACTTAATCTTGATGACGGTTTTGAAATGTTTGGTGGAACCGTAGATTTAAAGTATTGTTCTGCTGTATCGGTTGGAGATGATGCTTTTGATACGGATGCAGGTTATCAGGGGCGCGGTCAGTTTTTACTGGTTGTGCGTGCGGATGACAGTGATAAAGCCCATGAAATGGATAGTAAAACTAATGGNGACTTGGACAGTCAGCCTCGTTCCCATCCACACTTTGCGAATGTTACCGTAATTAGTTCGGTTGCACATGGAGAAGATGCTTTGCGCCTTAGAGAAGGTACGGGAGGTGATTTCCGTAACTACATTATTCATGGAGCAAATGATGGGGTTCGTAATGATGATAATGGATCAGAAGTGGTTACCCAGGATTTAGCTGAAGCTGCAGCGGTCGAGCATCCAGACTNCTTATATATATCTGGAAGTATGGTAATGAATGGCCTTGGTGGTGAACCATGGGATGATTTTGACGAAGATACAGATGGAGCTTGGACAGGTACTTACGTAATGGAATCCGCGGGACTTGCTTACACAGTAGATGTCAATGGTTTGCCTGCTACTTTAGATGTGACGCCTTCTGCTTCTGGGTCTGCATTTTCTGGCGCAGATGATGTTATTGAAGATGATTTCTTTGAAAGTACTAGCTATAAGGGAGCCTTCAGTACTTGGAATTGGCTAGAAGGCTGGTCTTATTTAGATGAAGCAGGTATCCTTTTTGAACAGGAAGAAGCGGTTGTTGCTCTTTCAGGAGACATAACAGAAGATATGTACTTGCCTGCATCTGGTAATTATTATTTAGATCAACAAACATTTGTTAAGGATGGTGTGACATTAACCATTGAAGCTGGTGCTACAATTTATGGTCGTTATGATGCGAACTATAGTGCAGATAATCCAGCGCCCTGTTTAGTCATTGAGCAAGGTGGAAAAATCATGGCAGAAGGAACGGCTGCTGCCCCAATTACTTTCAAATCGGAATTAGAATCTACAGATGCTAATTATGGTAATGGAAGAGGGCTATGGGGAGGTTTAATTATTAATGGATATGCCCCTATTGCGAACGAAGGCGGAACCGCTTCAGTTGAAGGTTTAACAGGCATTGTTTATGGAGGGACAGACCCTGATGATAACTCAGGAGTTCTTAAATACGTTCGTCTTTGGAATGGAGGTTCAGCTATTGCTCCTGATAATGAGATCAATGGAATTACTTTAGCGGGTGTTGGTCGTGGAACTACAGTTGATTATTGTGAAGTTGGACTAAACCTAGACGACGGTTTTGAAATGTTTGGAGGTACGGTTGATTTAAAACATTGTGTTGTGTTTGCGGTTGGCGATGATGCTTTTGATACAGACAATGGCTATCAAGGAAGAGGGCAGTTTTTAGTTGTTGTAAGAGCGGATGACAGTGATAAAGCCCATGAAATGGATAGTAAAACCGAAGGAGATTTAGATAGTCAGCCTCGTTCTCACCCACACTTTGCAAACGTGACAGTGATGAGTTCAGTTGGGCACGGAGAAGATGCTTTACGTCTTCGTGAAGGCACAGGAGGTGATTTTCGTAACTATATTATCCACGGTGCAAATGATGGTGTTCGCAATGATGACAATGGATCTGAGGTGGTAACTCAGGATTGGTCAGCGGCAGATGCTGCGGGACATCCAAACTATCTTTATATCTCATCAAGCATTGTAATGAACGGTCTTGGTGGTGATCCTTGGGATGATTTTGATGAGGACACAGATGGAGAATGGAGCGGTAATTATGTAATGGAAAGTGCAGGGCTTCATTATGCGGTAGATTCTAATGGTCTGCCTTCTGAGGTTGATTTAACACCTTCAGCTTCAGGTTCTGCATATACTGATGTAGATGAATTGATAGCAGATGGCTGGTTCGAATCCGTGAATTATAAAGGTGCTGTTGGAAGCGTAAATTGGTTGGAAGGATGGTCGGGTCTAGATGTGCTTGGTATGCTCACAGAAGATTTGAGTATTGAAAGTGATAATCCTGTTTTAGCTGATCAAATAAGCTTAAATGGAAATTACCCAAACCCTTTTAATCCCGAAACTGAAATATCGTTTCATCTAGGTAAAAACTATGAGACAGTTACTTTAACTATTTATAGTTTAACGGGAAGGCTTGTTTATGAGGCTTCATATCAAAAAGTGAATGCAGGATCTCATAAAATTTCCTGGAACAGTTCTAATATGAGTGGAGAACTAGTCCCTAGTGGATTGTATTTATATAGGGTTTCTACAGAAACCCAATCAGTTATGGGTAAGATGACCCTGTTAAAATAAATTATCTACAATAAAGAGTCTATTTAAGAAGAGGGGCATGCCCCTCTTCTTTTTTACGTGTAAGAAATCGTATTTGATTCTCATGTTAATCAAAAGAAAATCTAACAAAATCCTAATAAAAACTTTATAGAATGGTTGGATGTATATTAACAAAAAATTTAAGAACAGTTTTTATATTGTTTTATTTTACTTTATAAGTTTTGTTTATTCTCAAAAAGAAGGCTCTATTACTGGAATAATATATGATTCAAAAAATAAAGATCCACTTATTGGGGCTAATGTAGTCGTTTCTGGAACCTCTCTAGGTTCTGCTACAAATATTGAGGGTCGATTTTTAATAAAGAACATAGAAGAAGGTTCTATAGACCTTTCAATTACTTATATTGGATATAAACAAAAAAAGATTGAAAACGTCGAGATTGTTTCAGGGGAAATATTAGAAAAAAACATAACATTAGACCCTGATGTAATCTCTATAGTAGGGGTTCAGGTTCAAGCCGAAAAAAAAGAAGGAGGAGAGGCCTCTGCTTTAGCGAATAAACAAGAAGCTTTAGAGATACAAGACAACATCTCTTCAGACCAAATATCTAAGTCTGGAGATAGCCATGTGGCAGATGCCGTTAGGCGTGTTACAGGTGTAACGATTATGAGTGACAAATATTTAGTGGTTAGAGGGTTAGGAGATCGCTATAGTTCAGCTCAGTTAAACAGTGTTGGGATGCCAAGTCCAGAGGCAGACAGAAGATCTGTTCCNCTAGATTTATTTAGCACTGCNTTGATAGCAGGAATAGATGTAGCAAANAGTTATCGGCCAGACTTGCCTGGAGCTTTTGGTGGAGGTAATGTGAATATTAGAACAAAGCTATATCCATCTAAAACAGTATATAAAATAAAGTTAGGTACAGGTTTAAGTAGTAATATTTTACCAGGATCTAATTTTCAAAAAAACATTTCTGGACCAAACGATTTTTTTGGTTTTGATAACAGCTCTAGAGACTTACCAGATAGTTTTGAAAATGAATTAATTAGCTATAGCAGTATCCCAGATGATTTTATGCCTGAGTTAATAGATACATCGTATTCTCAATTTGGAACAATGATAACAGCATCTGATCCAATGCGTGAATATTTATGGTTTGAGAAGGCCTATGAAAAAAATGCTTTACTTCCAAACACCTTTAAAAACTCAGTTGGCANTGCNGGTTTACCTCGCAGTATTGGTCTAACCTATGGTACAAAGTATGGTATGGGGAAAGATCTGGAAATGGGATTCCTTTTGGATGGAAGTTTTTCCGGTAANTATAAATACAATCAAGAAAGAATGGATCGATATGTTGCTTACAATGATACAAGTAGTTATAAAACCGTAATTGAAGATCAGGATACCTCTATTGTATTTGATAAGTTGTTGAGACCCGGNTTTATAGGTTTAGATAGAGANATGTATCAATATTCTACAAACCTAGGTTTTAATTTTAGCTATGGCATAACTTTTAGAAAAAAATTAAGATTTGGACTCCGNAATGTTTATACACATACTTCAAAAGACAACTTTACAAAAGCATCAGGATTATCAGGTGAGTTAACTCATGATTATAAAACACTGTTNCCAGGACAGGACTTTAATCGTTATTTACCAGATATAAACTTTACTGGGGAAGAGTGGACCGATGAAAATGGCGATGGTTTGTTTAATAATGACGAACCTTTTGTCGANAGTGACGGCGACGGATTGTGGGATGCGGGAGATTCCATCCGAGTCTTAGATGAAAACGGCTTATTGATANCTCAGCGATATAATGAAAAAGCTATTAACCTAACAACATTTTCCATAGAAAACCAATTTAAAACAGCCAGNCTAAATAATAGTATAGATTTTAAATATACTTTAGGAAGCTCAAACATGTATGAGCCATTCGCAAATAAATCTGAGTGGGAGTACNTTAGAAGTGCAGAGGATCCAAGGATAGGTGATTACTCTTTATATATAAGGAATGGATCAAACCCCGGAGTTTCTTATGTGAGTAGTGGTGATGAACAAATTACGGGATTATCTTTTGACCATAAAATCATAAGCAGTTTTGGAACTTTAAAATATGGAATCAAGGTTGATCGAAAAAANAGGGANTTCAAGAGAAGGTATTTATATTTTGATTATTCTGATTTTACTNTAGCAAATAATGATTCTGTNACTACAAANGGCTTTGAAGATTATAATGCTGTTTTAGGGGAANANTATTGGGCATCTATNAACNCAGATGACTCCACCATCCATGAGGGCTTATTTTTTAGTGAGAAAACAAGTGGTTTTGATGGATATAGAGCAACAGAAAATATCGATGCTGCATACTTGATGTATAACTTTGATTGGAATAAAAAACTTCAAACAAGCTTAGGAGGAAGATGGGAAAATTACAGCATGAAAATGGATCCATATCATCCAGTTCTTAATTATAATCCTTTTATAATGGTCTCTAATGGAGCTTGGGATGAAGGCGAAGTTTTAGATGATTTAAATGGTAATGGAGTTTGGGATGATGGTGAAAGCTTTGAAGATGAATCTACTGATACTTCAATTATTAAATTTGACAATGGAGCCAATCACTTTCTTCCTGCTATAACGTTTAATTATTCTCTCACTGAAAAAATTAAATTAAGGTCTTCATATTCAAAAACAGTAGCCAGAGCACAATTTAGAGAATATGCCCCTTATGTATTTCAGGAGTTCCTTGGAGCAGACGAAACCGTAGGTTATCCTAATTTAAAAAACTCCACAATCGAAAGTGCGGATATTCGTTATGAATATTTTCCAAAAGGATTAGAGTTGGTTTCATTTGGAGTGTTTGTTAAAAAGTTTACTAATCCAATTGAAGAATCTTTAATTGCTGCAAGTGGACTCTCATCTACTAAGTCATGGCAAAATGGAAAGTATGCAAATATTTTTGGAATTGAATCTGAACTAAGAAAAGGATTGAGCTTTTTTCCTTCAAGTGTGGGTTTTTTATCTATAAATACAAATTTATCTTTAAGTCGTTCAGAGGTTTTGCTTCCAGATTCTGTCTATGTTTATGTTGTTAGATCTGAAAATACTGAAGAAGTTGCTTTTCCTAATAGCGTAGATAATGATGGTATAGAAGTTAGCACTCGACCACTCCAGGGTCAGTCTGATATTGTTTTTAATATGAGCTTGAATTTTAAAAGTCGAAAAGGGTTTGACGCAAACTTAGCATATAATTCTTTTAGTAAGCGGCTAATTAGAATTTCTAATGAGGTTGCGGGCCACTTTTGGGAGAGGCCCTTTCACTCATTAAATTTTGTTGCTAATAAGAAATGGGGCAATATTAAATACTCTTTTAAAGTAACAAACCTTCTTGGGGATAACGTTCGCATTGCTCATTATTATAAAGATGAGTATTACGATACTCAGAATTACAACCCCGGAAGAAATATATCAATAGGAATACAATATAACAACTAGAGTTATATAGGATTATTTAATTAAAATCATTTTTTTTGTTTGATAAAAGCTACCAGCTTTTAAAGTATAAAAATAGATCCCACTTGAAGTTTTAGCTCCAAGTTCATTTGTTCCGTTCCATTTAATATTTTTGAATCCTGCGCTTTGGTATTTATCATCAAGAAGCGTCTTTACTTTATTGCCCAGAAGATCATATATAATCAATTTGATATCACTATTTTTAGGAATAGAATAATTAATTTGTGTAGTTGGGTTGAATGGATTTGGGTAATTATTTCCAAGGCTATATTCTCTTGGTATATCTAAATTATCCAGAGACAGTTCAGATAAGCTTACGTCGTAAAAACCAGTCCTCATGGAATTACCACGATAAGATGTCCATGAATATTGTTCACCACCTATTTCATTAATATCTAAAACATTTAGATTGCGGTTGGTACCAAAAATAAGTTCATAGTCACCATCGTTATCAAGGTCTTGAATGGAAGCCGATGATTTAATACTATCTTGAGAAATATATGGGAAGTTGTGGTATGGGAAACCATCATGATGAAAAATATTTAAATACCCATTGTACGATGGGGTGATAATTTCTAAATCTTCATCATCATCTAAATCAATGATAATAGATTCTGAAATTGAAGATCCATTTAAGCTAATAGGCCAATTGCTAATTTCAGTTTCTGATGAAATAGTTAAAGCGTGTAAAAGACTGTCAGAGCTAGAAAAGATAAGCTCAATTAAACCATCTCTGTTTAAATCAGCCACTGAAATACTGCTGGACAATTGAGATCCTGTAGAAAATTGATTTATTAACGAACCATTGTGGTTGTATAGATAAATAACTCCATTGTTATCGTTTAAGACAATTTCAAGTTCAGGATTATCATCTAAATTTAAAAGTGTAGGAGGACTGTAGATATCGTCTAGCGCATAAACAGGGAACCCTGTTTTTATATTTCCTGAAATATCAATCGCATAGACAGCTCCATCTATAGCTCCAAACACAATATCAGAATATCCATCCATATCTATATCTGCAATAGCTGCAGGAGCCATTATTTTTTTAGGAATTATTATTGGGAAGCCTTCGAGGTCATTACCTAAATAATCAATGATATGCAGTTTAGATGTGGAGTCATTAGTAGCAATAAAAATAATTTCAAAAAAACTATCATTATTTACATCTGATAATGAGCAAAACCCTATTATAGAATCACTTTGCTCATAAACAAACAATTGATTTCCGTTATGGTCTAGTCCATATACAAGTCCGTTTTTTGTTCCAAAAACGAGTTCATTATCATCATCATTATCCAAATCAGCAGAAGAAAGTTCAGTTATAACCTTATCATTTACGAAAAAGGGAAAGTTTCCAACTAAAAGTCCACCAATCATAGATCCATAAATAAGACTGTCTGAACTAAAATATATTTCAGGTAGTGAATTGTTATCTTGATCAACTAGTAAGGGTGAAAAAAGAATGTCTACACTATCTATTGGATATCCATACTGCTGAGGACCGCCAAAAGGAATGTTTATTTCTTTTTCGAAAAAGTAAGGATCAACATCTAATTGTAAGTTGCTAGGAATACTACCATCAAGCTCTGCAGATATTTCCAACAAAAACTCAATATCACCATGAGATACGTTATTGGTTGAAGTAATTAAAAAAGGAGCATTATAGGTGCTACCTGATGGTAGAGAGCCATCAAACTGAAACTGGCTCTGGATTAAAGACACCCCAGGATGTTCGGTTGATAAAAAGTTTGTTACATTATTAACAGGACTAGAGCCTGAACTATTTTGGATGGTTATCATCAACTCAGTTGTGTCTCCTGGGATAAAAATGCCAGTTTCATTTAAAACTATGATATTAATAATTTCTAGTTCTGGGTCAATTGATTGAAGAATAGCATCTTTGATATTTAATTGACCTGCTCCAACATAACCACTTAATTCTTCTCCGTTGCAATCTCCATCCATATCATTAAAATAGCTTGCGCCTAATTTAATTTTTGAAATTAAAAAGTCTCTGTCACCATTAGGATAAATGGATTTTAAAAGCCCTAGAGCGCCAG
>NZIX01000069.1 GCA_002691785.1 Fidelibacterota bacterium
TAATTTTGAAAGATGGGGAAGTCATTAATCAAATTGTTGGTTCAGTTCCAAAGACTGAAATAACAGATAAATTAGAATCAATTATCTAGATAATTGATTAATTAGAAAATAAGAAATGAAAAAAAAAGTCATTATTATTGGTTCAGGTCCAGCAGGATTAACTGCTGCTATTTATGCTGCCAGAGCAAATCTAGAACCTTTGGTTTTTGAGGGGTCTCAACCAGGGGGACAATTAACTATTACAACAGATGTTGAAAATTATCCAGGTTTTTCTGATGGTATAATGGGTCCAGAGATGATGGATATTTTTAGAGATCAAGCAAAACGATTTGGAGCAGAGTGTGTTTTCAGTACTGTAGACAAGGTTGATTTTTCAAGTTATCCATTTGTTATAGAATCAAATAATGAAAAATACTTAGCAGATTCAGTCATTATTTCGACAGGAGCATCTGCACGGCTTCTCGGATTGGACTCAGAAAAAGAACTTATGGGGCATGGGGTCTCTGCCTGTGCAACATGCGATGGTTTTTTCTTTAAGGATAAAAAAGTAATAGTTGTTGGTGGTGGTGACTCTGCTATGGAAGAAGCTACTTTTTTAACAAAATTTGCCAGTCANGTAACNTTAGTCCANCGAAGATCAGAATTTAGAGCTTCAAAAATAATGGTAAGTAGAGCGCTGTCTAATCCAAAAATTAAAATAAAGTATGATTCTGAAATAGAGNAAATATTAGGAAGCAAAGAAAAAGGTGTTAATGGTGTAATCNTAAAAAATACCATTAATGGTAAAACAAAAAAAGAATCATGTGATGGTATCTTTATGGCTATTGGTCATACGCCTAATACTGAACTCTTTAATGGATTAGTTGAACTAGACGATGCTGGGTATATAATTACAAAACCTGATTCTACATATACAAATATCGATGGAGTTTTTGCTTGTGGTGATGTTCAAGATCATATTTACAGACAGGCGGTAACAGCAGCTGGTTCTGGGTGCATGGCAGCAATTGATGCAGAACGTTGGTTAGATAATTAAACTTTTTATACTTTTCATTCCTTTTTTCTTACAGACAAGTAGTCTGAAAGGAGAAAAATATGGTACAAAAAAAACGATTACTTTTTGAGGTNAGTTCTCTCAAAAAAAANTATGGTGANAATCAAGCTCTNAACATTAAACGTCTCGAAATACATCCAGGTACAATTTATGGTGTGACTGGATCTTTTGGTTCTGGAAAAACTACTTTGCTAAATATTCTTTCTGGGATGGAAAAACAAACCTCTGGAGATGTCTTATATGATGATATGCCTCATGAGAGTAATTGGTTAGGNAACTTGGTACCGAATGAAGAAATATTCTACACTAAAAGTTTATCTAATTCTATTTCGATCTTAAACTTGATTAAGACAAAGTTTGGAAAAAAAAGGAATATTATAAAAAATAGATATTTCTCAATCTCTAAGTTGAAATATCTTTTAAAAAGAAAAATAAAAGATATCTCGGCAGCAGAAAAAAATTGGCTAGGCATGATATTAGCAATTGAAAAAGACCCAAGAATTTTATTAATTGATGATTATGGAATACATTTCGATTCAAAATTAGAATTAGATTTTCGCAATCAAATTATCAAAATGAATAGAAACTTAGGCACAACTATTATAGTAACATCTCCATCGGATAGTTATGTAAAAAGTTTTGCTTCAGTATTAATTTATCTGGATCATGGTAATATTTCAAAAATACGTACAGGATTNTCTAAAAAACCAAANAGGAGAAAAAAAAGTAANNATAGAACAAATANTAGAAATTATAAGAAAAAATAGCTGTTATCTAATATTTACTTTTTAGAGTGAGATTTAATCTTGTTCTTTATAGTTTTTTATGAAATTAAATTTAAAAAAAATATCAAAATTATTCCTTAAACAACATATTCTTGTGATCGGTGATGTCATGATTGATAAATATTTAGAAGGCGATGTATCGCGAATATCTCCGGAAGCACCCGTTCCCGTAGTAGAGGTGAATAAAGAATTCTGTCATGCTGGAGGAGCTGCAAATGTAGCAAAAAACATAAATGGTTTAGGTGGAATGACAACACTTGTTGGTGTTGTCGGAGATGATATAGAAGGAAACACTCTTGCAAAATTATTTGATGAGGATACTAGGATTAATCAACAATTTATTTATGACAAAACGAGACGCACCACAATAAAAACTAGAATAGTTTCTGATCATCAACAACTCATAAGGTTAGATTACGAAGATAAAAATTTTATTAAAGAGGAAATTCTAAACCAGATAATAAAAAAAATAGAACAAATTAGCTTGCCTATTAATGGAATAATTATTCAAGATTACGATAAAGGTTTGTTATCTAAAAAGTTAGTTTCTTGGATTATGGTTTATGCAAAGAAAAATGATATTCCTGTTTATATTGATCCAAAAAATAATTTGTATAATTGCTTTTCTGGAGCAAGATTGGTAAAACCTAACTTAAATGAGTTTAACTATCTATTTGGTGATTATAATGATTTTTCAAAAACNTCAAAAAAAGTAATGTTGGACAATAATTTTCAGATTTTGCTCGTAACAAAAGGTAATAAAGGATTAAGTTTATTNACAGATCAAAAAGAATTAAATATTCCAGCAATTATTAAACAAGTCCACGATGTCTCAGGTGCTGGAGATACGGTAATATCAACTTTTGCACTTTGTGATTGTATTAATCTTCTTCCAAAAGAGTCTGCTTATATTGCGAATATTGCTGCAAGTATAGTTTGTGAAAAACCTGGAGTCGTTCCAATCACTAAAGACTTATTGATAGATAAAGCAGTAAAGTATTTCGAATAAATTAATTTATTTAATGACAAGATATATATTTATCTTTTTCCTTTTCATTGTTCATTCAGGTAAAGTTTTTGGTCAACCAGATTCAAGGTTTAGGCCATTTGATTGGACTGTTTTTAGAGGTGCTGGATCAATAAATTCAATCACAGAAGGTTATAACTATATTTATCTAGCAACTCAAGCAGGTGGATTAAAACGTTTCAGCATATTTGGTAATAAATTCGATGAACCAATCACTCCAGCACAAGGTTTAAAAAATTATTTAATTAATGCTACTCATTTTGATCACCAAACTGGATTACTATGGGTTGCTACAAAAGACTTTCTTCAGTATAGCTTTTCAAGGGAGGGTGATTGGTATAATATAAGTTTGGATGAACTTGGACTTTTGAAACGTGATAAAGTTGAAAAAATTGGATCTTCTTCGAATTATATATGGTTAAAATCAAGATCAGCTTTTTATAAATTAGATCATTCTTCAGGCATTTTGGTTGGTATTTATCCTAGTCCTGATGAATTAAGTATTAAATGGAGCAGTGGCAGGTATAGGAAAGATCAATTTAGTACTGAGATTTTTTTTAATTATTCAATAATGAATGGTTATGTATTTAATGGAGATGAACTTATAGACAATATAGGTCGCAGAATTAATATTAGCAGCTTTTATGCTGGAAGTCATGGTAACATATATTTTGGAACTGTTGATGGATCTCTTTTTCATGCTACAAATACCATGCAGGTTTTTTCTAAATATATTCCTGATATAAGCAATTATGAAATTAGTTCCTTAGCCTATGGTAATGATAATCTATGGATTGGTAGTTCGGATTATATTAATTCAAGAGGTATAGTTAATTTTAATTTTCGAAATTATGAATCAGATCTTTATGAATTTGAATCAACAATAAATATGACGCCAACTTCAATTAATTCCATGTCTTGCTCCAATAATGAATTATGGGTAGGAGGTGATGATTTAATCCTGTATCATAACATAAAAAAAAATTATTGGAGAACACTAACAGAAGAAAGTATTGGCTATTTATCAAAGATTAATGATATTTATTCTGATTCTAATTTTGTTTGGGTTGCATCTTCATCTGGACTAACATGTATTGATCGTAAAAGTAAAAAAAAAAGTAGTTTTGGGGTTGAGAGATTATTTAGTGATATCCCTATTTACGTTTTAGAAGGTATAGATGATGAACTTTGGATAGGTACATACAGTGGTTTATATATTTTATATTCAAATAATCCACAAATTATTAAGCCCAGTGAAATTGGAAGAAAAGACTTTTCAGAACCTATTAGAAATATTACTTCTATGACTGCATTTAATGATATGATTTTCGTGGTTGGAGATTTGGGTGTTTTTTCTTTTAGTAAGGAAAATAAAACGTGGGAATTTATATTTCCATCAACAATGTATGAAAATAAAATAATAAATTCTATTGCAGTAACTAATAGGTATCTATTTTTGGGTTCAAATAATGGTTTATTTAGGATAGATAAGAATACTGGATTTATTAGGGATTATAAGTTTACATTTATAGGACAAGTAAATGATTTGTTCATTGATGAAAATATTCTTTGGATNGGTTCAAATAAAGGTTTAATTAAATTTAAATGGAAAAGAGACATATAATAAAAAATATTCTTCTTNTTAGTATTTTTTACAATTTAACCTTTTCTCAAGGAATAAAGGTTAACAATAAAAAAATAATAAATGTTGAAAACTATTCACTTGTTCCTTTCAAAGAAATAATTCACAAGGATTCTGTTAGAATAGTCTCTTTTGCTGAGATCCCTTTTAATTCGTTACAGTTTATTAAGAATAGAGATAGTTTCCTTGCTAGATATCAAATTTCAATAGGGATTAAAAGTAGTAAAGGCATCGACTTATCTCATCAAATATGGTCAGATTCAATTAAAGTTAATGAATATGAAGATACTAAATCTAAGTATAGAAATCGCAAACATTATTTTTCTTTTAATGTAGGCAAAGATAATAATTATATTGCTTTTTCTGAATTGATTGATCTTGATACCAGAAAAAGAGGATTTAAAGAAAAGAAAATTAACCTAAAAAAAACCACTGGAAACTGCAAATTAATAGATCCTATCTTCTTTTTAAATTTAGAAGGTAATTGGGGTTTTGATGAAAATATTATACCGACAAATGGCGTTCGAGTAAGAGAACTCGGTAAAGGTCTAACCATAGGAGTCTCAGGTTTAATAAAAAATGAAAAATATACAGTCGATATTTATACGAATGCAGATAAAAAAAATGATTCACTCATATTAAGTTTTGAAGGTTTTGGAAGTAATGGTTTTTTTAATAAAAAATTCCTTCTAAAGCCCACTTTTTTTAAAAAGATAAAAAATAATTTAGAGATAGTACTCAAACAAGATAGAAAAATAGATACAAAATCTATTGTTTTATCAATGTACAGGCCTGGAATATCTAACAAAATTGATAATTTTCAATTAGCTCTTGAACAAATGGATCGTTATTTATTGACAAATAATGAACGTAGATTACTTAAAAAAAGTTCAAAAGAGGAAAAAGAAAAATTATTTATTAGTTTTTGGAAAAATCGTGATAATACACCGGCAAGCGAGTTTAATGAATTGATGCATGAATTTTATAACAGAATTGATTACGCAAATGAGCATTTTGATGGATGGAAGTCGGGTTGGGAAACTGACAGAGGTCAGATATATGTATTATTTGGCCCACCAGATAATATTTCTCGAACTCACTCCTTCAACACAAATTCTGTAACTCAAACTTGGGAATATTATAGAATTAGCAAGCTTTTTACTTTTATAGATCAAAATGGTTTTGGTGATTATAGATTGAGTACACCCTTTTTAAATTCAAATTTTTAAATGCAAGTCTAAAAAAAAGTTAGTTTATATTGCTTTTGCAAAGATATAAAGTTTTATAGTTTTAAAAACATGATAATTAATAAATTTCTCATTACATTCATACTCATATATACAATAAAAAAGTAGCAACTCTATGAAATCATTTAAATTACCTAATTTATTCAACTGGATTTCTGGCGATATTGCAATTGATCTTGGTACAGCCAATACACTTATTTGGCTTAAAGGTAGAGGAGTCGTAATTAATGAGCCTTCAATTGTTACCCGAAACGTTCACGATGATACTATTGTTGCTGTAGGATCTGAGGCCAAAGCAATGCTAGGTCGTACTCATCGTGAATTAGAAACTATAAGACCTCTTCAAGATGGTGTTATAGCTGATTTTAAAATGACAGATGGAATGATTCAAGGGTTTATAAGAAAAATAAATCTAAATAGGCTTGCAAGGCCTAGAATGGTTATTTGTGTACCTTCAGGGGTAACCGAAGTTGAAAGAAGTGCGGTAAAAGATTCTGGTGAAAGAGCTAATGCTAGGGAAGTATATTTAATAGAAGAACCTGTTGCGGCTGCCATTGGTATAGGTTTAGATATTAGTCAACCAATTGGTAATATTATTGTTGATATTGGAGGCGGTACCACAGAAATAGCAGTTATTTCATTAAATGGGGTCGTTAATAAAGAAACAATTAGAATAGCAGGTGATGAGATGGATGATGCGGTTTTACAATGGTTTAGAAATGAGCATAAGTTAGAAATTGGACTAGGAATGAGTGAAAGTATTAAAAAATCTGTTGGTTCAGCAATGAAAATGAATAGTTCTAATATTGCAGTAAAAGGCAGAGACTTAGTCTCTGGCATACCTAAAACAATTGAAGTTTCATCAGATGAAATAAGACAAGCGCTTAAAGATCCAGTTAATCAGATTGTTGAAGCTGTTAAAAGATGTTTAGAACAAACACCTCCTGAATTAGCAGCTGATATCTTAGAAAGAGGTATCATTCTAGCAGGTGGAGGAAGCCTNTTGCTTGGTATAGATCAAATAATTAGAGAGAAAACAAATGTTCCTGTAAATGTATCTGAAGATCCTTTACTTTCAGTTGTTAAAGGGACTGGTATGGTATTAGAAAACCTAAAGAAATACGAAGCGGTATTATTATAGTCTTATATGCGGGGTATCTATTCTGCTTTTNTCCGAAATAGAGATCATTTCCTCTTACTCTTNTCAATTATTTTTTCAATTTTCTTATTATTAAACTCAAATGATCCTAGGATGGGTTATTTGAGGGGAAAAATATCTGAATTTGTAATTATAATTTCAAAACCTATAAAATGGATTAACTATCTTTCAAATGTAGAGGAAGAAAATAAATCATTAAGGGAGAAAAATCTTTATTTATCACTTGAAATGGAGGCAATGTATTATTTAAAAAATGAAAATAATGAATTAAAAAAAATGTTAGAGTTTAAAGANGANACGAAGTTGTCGGTTCGATCAGCAAAAGTNATGAGTAAGGGAATTCAGCCTAATTTAATTTCAATACTCATAAATATTGGAAAATTAGATGGAGTAAAAATAAATCAGCCAGTATTAACTCCTTATGGTGTGATTGGTAAAGTAATTGAGATTAGTAATACCTCTTCAATTGTACAACTAATTAGTGATATGAACTTTAGATTAAGTGTAAGAATAATGCCTAGTGGTGCAACAGGTATTCTTCGATGGCTAGACAAAGGTTTAGCTCAGATTCGAGAAGTTCAAAAAAATGTTGATATTAATATAGGTGATAAGGTNATAACATCTGGTTATAGTGATATATACCCCTCAGGTTTACCAGTTGGAGAAGTAGCTGGAGTATATGATGATCGAAGTAGTTTTCAAAAAGTTATAAATATAACATTACCTAATAATTTAAGCTCTTTTCAAAATGTATTTGTTATTACTGATGGAAATCATGAAGATTAATCGTTTNGTATTTCAAGGTTTATTGGTTTGGATCATAGAATTATTATTNTTAGATACTTTGGAGATAAACAATATTCGACCAGATTTTTTTATAGTTCTTGTTTTATATTGGTCAATTAAATANGGAAGAACGTTAGGTATCGTTTCTGGTTTTCTAATTGGAGTTTTGGTAGACTTGACTGGTGTTGCTTCTTTCTTTGGTTTGTCGCCTTTAATATACTCTATTACAGGATATTTAAGTGGGAACCTTAAGGGTCTTTTTAATAAGATTAACCCAATTTTATTTGCTTTTTTATGGGTTGCAATAATTTTTATACAGGCATTTATCTTTTGCCTCGTTCACAATCAATATCTTTTGGCAATTAATTTGAATCTATTCTATAAAAATTGGTTTGCAACTGGTTTATATACCCTTTCATTTGTTTTAATTTTACAGGTTATTTATCCAATTCATAGGATAAAAGAATGTTAAAGGCCGATAATTCAGTATCTGTCAGACAATATTACTTTGTTATTTCATTAGTTTGGATATTAATATTTATTTTAATTGCAAGATATTTTCAAATTCAAGTAATTAGTTTTGATGCTTATGCAAAAAAATCTAATACAAATAGAATAAGAAAGATTACAACTAATGCTCCTAGAGGTTTAATTTTAGACAGGAATGGAGAAATTCTTGTCGATAATAATCCAACCTATGTACTAACTGCGATTCCTGGAGAGTTATCACAGAAAGGAGAAAAATTTGGTCTTATATCAAATATTATTGGACTTGACTCAAATAGAGTATCAGAAAATTATAAAAAATATTATAGAGGGAAATTTACTCCTACAAGATTAGCCAAAGATTTAACATTTGAACAAATATCAAAACTTGAGGAGAATAAATACAATCTTAAAGGCATATATTATCAACAGTTCCCTGAGAGATATTTTCCCTCCAAAATTAGGGCTTCGCATATTCTTGGATATGTTAAAGAGGTTGATAGATCAATACGTAAGAACCTTTCTAATAAAGAAAATTATGAATTAGGAGATATTGTTGGATGGAATGGCTTAGAAAAAAAATATGAACAATATTTAAGGGGTACCAGAGGGGTTCATTTTTATCAATTTGATGCATTTGGAAGAGAAACTGGAAAAGTATTAGAGTTAAAGCCTCAGGAGGCAAGTCCTGGACAAAATATTATTACCACAATAGATATTAATATTCAATTTGAAATTGAAAAACTAATGCGAAATAAAAAAGGAGTTATTATAGTTGGTGATCCAATNAAAGGAGAAATATTAGGTGCTGTTAGCGCGCCTGATTTTCGACCTAATCTTTTCACAGGAAGAATGTCAGAAGAAGAGTGGAAGAATGTTCTTTACCATCCAGATAAGCCATTGATTAATAGGCTTAATCAAGGTTTATACCCACCGGGTTCAATTGTTAAAATGATTACCCAATCAAGGTTACTAGAAAATCCAACTTTTGATCCAGAACAGGAGCTTAAATGCGATGGAAGTTATCAGTTTGGAGATAGGCTTTTTAGATGTTGGTGGGAAAATGGGCACGGTAACGTTAACCTTTCTTCTGCTATAATTAATTCATGTGATATATACTTCTACAGGACAATAGGTTATTATGATTTGGACCTACTTGCAAAATCATTTAATATGTTTGGCTTTGGTAAAATTAGTGGGCTAGATATTGTAAGTGAATCAAAAGGAATTGTTCCATCTTCGAAATTCATGAACGAGCGTTATGGAAATTTTGGTTGGAGTAAAGGAGCAATCTTAAATATATGTATTGGTCAAGGTGAAATTCTAGTAACGCCAATTCAAGTATTTAATTTTACTAATCTTTTAGCCACCAAAGGTTTGGCTCAGGTTCCTCATCTTGTAATGGTTGATTATTTGCCAAAAAATGTCTCGCCTAAATTAAGTTTAAACATATGGAATAGAATATCTAATGATATGGAAAATGTTGTTATGCATAAAAATGGTACCGGAAAAAGTGCTTACCCAGATATTCAAGGTATTAAAGTTTTTGGTAAAACAGGAACGGCTGAAAATCCTCACGGCAAAGATCATGCATGGTTTATTGGTTGGATAGAATCTGAAAATCAGATGTACTCAGTGGTTGTTTTATTAGAAAATTCAGGTTCTGGTGGAACGAAAGCTGCACCTATTGCCAAAAAAGTATTTCAAAGTATTTATAATAATATAATTGATATAGGCTGATTTTTGCAAAATAAGCGTAAAAGCATAGAATTTAAAGAATTCTCATTTGGTTTATTTGGAATAGCTTTTTGTTTGGTTTTTATTAGTTTAATTGGATTGTATAGTATTTCACAAAATTCATCAGGGAATATTTTTTCAAGCCCTTTTTATAAACAAATTCTAATTTTAATACCCTCATTTATAATATCTATAATGTTACTATACATTCCTAAATACTCTATCCATAAATATGTTTATCATGCATATTTTTTTGGTATAATATTTGTATTATTACCATTNTTAAATCCTAAATATGCTGGAACCCATAGNTGGTTTGATTTNGGTTTACCTTTTATGATNCANCCAAGTGANTTTGCAAAGGTGTTTACTGTTTTAGCTCTTGCAAGNTATNTATCAGACCACAACCTTCGGATGNAAANATTTCAATCAATAATATTACCAATTATNCTTNCATTGATACCAACNATTATTGTTATGAATCAACCAGATTTGGGTACTTCAATTGTTATTTTNGCACCAATCTTNCCAATGCTTTATTGGTCNGGGGCTAATTCTTTTTATCTTTTTTTNATATTGGCTCCTATTNTNAGTATGTTNACAGTGTTTCATACACTNGCATTTACANTNTGGGCTNTNNTATTAGCNANNGTNATAATTTTATCTAGATCCAAATTAAGTTTTTCAATTATTATGTTCTTTGGAAATATATTTCTAGGGCTTTTATCACCTGTCTTTTGGGGAATGTTATCTAATTATCAACAAAATAGAATTATTACATTTTTCAATCCTGAAAAAGATCCACTTGGAGCTGCTTATCAAATTATTCAAAGTAAAACTGCTATNGGCTCAGGTGGGNTNTTTGGAAAAGGCTGGGGAGAAGGNACNCAGACTCATTTAAAGTTTTTACCTGTACAAGAATCAGATTTTATNTTATCTGTGCTNTCNGAAGANTTAGGTTTCTTTTGTATTTTTTTTATNCTNATTATGGTTGGTATTTTAATTAATAAAATTATAAAAAATTCATTTTTGTCGAAAGATAGGTTCTCTAGCTTAGCTTTAATTGGTTTTGCAACAATTTTTCTTTCTCATGTTTTTGTAAATACAGCAATGACAGTTGGTTTAATACCAGTAAAAGGTCTTCCTTTTCCTTTTATATCTGCAGGTGGATCATTCCTTCTCTCTAGTTTTGTAATGTTGGGTCTATGTATAAACCTTAGTGCTAATTATTCTGATTAAATATTATATTTGAAGGTTCGTAAGAAAAAAGTAAATTAGAATGTAATATTTGACTAAACAGGCTAAGAATGTTAAATAATAGATACACATCAAATACAATAATAATCATACAGCTCCTTTTTACTTTATCCTTAAGTCAAGAGGTAAGCAAGAAAGAAATGCGAAGAATTCATGCCAAAATCGATAGAGTTCGAGTTCAGGTAGATTCCTTACAATTAGATAATCAAATTTTATTGCCAGAATTAATGGCTGCATTTAAGCAATCCGTAAAGAGTAAAGCTCAACAAGACTCGGTGACATTATTGGTATTAAAAAAGATTAATACACTTGATAATAGAATTTCAAAAATTGAAGCTAAATCAGATTCTAGAGACAGCACAAATCTAGAAATTCTTAATAAATTAATGCTAATTGAAAACAAAGTCGTTACTTTGAATAAAGGTTATTCAGAAATGTATGAATTAACCTCTGATGATGAAAAAATTCCTGAACCTAAATTTAATAATTCTCAGTACACAAAACTATATACTGAAAGCTTAGGTTCACTTCAAAACAATATGTATAAACCTGCAATTGAAGGATTTCAAAGGCTAGTTAAAGAAGATCATACGCATGATTTAGCAGATAATGCTCAATATTGGCTTGCCGAATGTTTCTATTCTCAGAAAGATTATAAGCGCGCAATAATTGAATTTGAAAAAGTTTTTACTTTTATAAATACAAATAAGAATGATGATGCACAGTATAAAATTGCATTATCCTACCAAAGTATCGGTAATGTTCCAAAGGCTCGTTCAGAATTTCAACGCCTAATAGAATATTTTCCTGGTAGTGAATTTTATCAGCAAGCTAAAGCTGCTTTAAAAGCTCTCCCTATTAATTAAAAACAGTTTCTAAAAAGGAAACAAATGTCCAAAAAGATATACTACGTTACAACAGAAATAGCTCCATTTACAAATGTTTCTTCTTTATCAAAATTCTCTTCAAGAGTACCTCTTTTTCTCCAAGAAAAAGAACATGATATTAGAACTGTTATACCTAAATATGGTTATATTAGTGAGAGAAAGTATATTCTTAGAGAAGTAATAAGGCTCAGAGATATTCCTTTAAAGTTTAATGGTGAAAACCATTCAGCTAGTGCCAAGAGTGCATTTATTCCAAAAACCAGAGTTCAAGTTTACTTTTTAGAAGATGAAACATGGTTTTTACCGTTAACAAATCTAATTTATAAATCAAAAAATGGTCGAATATTAGCTGATAATTCGGAACGCTTTGCTTACTATTCAAAGGCTGTCTTATCTACATTACCTCATCTGTTCTGGGTACCAGACATTTTTATATGTAATAATTGGCAAAGTGCTCTTTTACCTAGTATGTATAATAATCATTTTAAAAATATAAATGATTTTTACAAAGATATCAAATCAGTGCTTATTATACATGATTTCGATGAATATTCTAAAGTGAATAGAGATGACCTAGAAAGGGTTGAAGTGTCNATTCATCCATCTTTGAGTGGCGATTTATTAAATGTTTATGAGGTGGCGGCTTTTGAAACAGATGCTATTATAATTATGGATACATCTTCAAAAAACATTTCAAATGATTTGTTAAAGTTAAAAGGTATCAATAAAAATAAAGATAAGGTTTCTGTCCTCGAAATTGAAAATGAAGGAAAGCCAAACTTTTACAAGATATCCGAGGATCTGGATAAAATTATTTCAGAACTTTAATTTCTTCCTGCGTTATAAAATACTATAATGAAGAAAATTAAAAATTTAAGTCTTCATATATTAATTACCCTGGGTTTTTTATCATGGAATTGCGCCAAAGATCCAGTCTCAGTTGAATTAGATGACTCTAATCTTATTTTAGATACCTTAACATTAAGTAAAATTTCAGCATTTAATTATTTAATACCTCCTAACATTGGTTCCANCGATAGATTATATATAGGAGCAAAATCAGGTTTTAATGTTCCTTATTCTTTAATTGAAATAGATAGTTTAGGCCAATTTACTTCTAATACTGGTATAAAATGGGGTGCCTTTCTTGATTCTTCAATCACTTTGAATAGGGTTGATAGTATTCATTTTAAATTATTTTCTGATGATAGTTCACTGGATAATAATTCTAATTTAAAACTGTACTTAAATTGTAAATTATCTTTTAATGAAGACTCAAGTACATTTTTTAATGTGAATGAAGACCTAGCATCTGAAGATTGGACTCTTCTTGGCTCACCTCATTTTAAAAGTAACAACGACACTTCAGGAAATTATTTAACAACTGAACTAATCTGGAATTTGACTAGTTTTGATTCATTATTGATTTGGGATAATATTGATACGCTTAATAAAAAAAAATCCAGAGTATTTGCCATTAGTTCTGATAATGATACCAGTTTTTTAGAGTTTTTAAGTAGAGAATCTTCAACCGGTTCAACAGATCCAAAGATCAATGTATATTATCGTCAAAATATAATTTTTGAGGAAGACTCGACCTATTCAGATACTTCGTTATCAGCTACTTTTTACGCTGATGGAGATGTATCAATTATAGACCCGACTAATTTTATTCAAGAGAACTCTTTTTCTGATTCTTCAACTATATGTATAAATAATGGTTCAGGAGCACAATCCATCCTCCAAATTAATTTTGATTCAGAGACTCTTCCTTCAAATGCGATTATAAGGAATGCAGTTTTAAAGTTACCTCTGGATTCAATTCGATCAGATAGCGGTTATCAAATTATATTTAACCCTGTTTCTAAACAATTTTCTCCTCTGGATTCTGATCCATATCTAGGTCTAGGTGCTCCTTATAGAGTTTCATCAAAAACAGATGGAAGTTCAATATTTAAAATTTCATTAAAGTCATTTCTCCAAGATGTTACATATGGTAAACAATCAAATATGGGGTTTAAAATGATTTCTAGTGTTTCAAATAACCCATTTAAGCAAATATTTTTTAATTTAAATGATTTAGAGAATAGACCGAAAATTGAGGTTACCTTTGTTAAACCATAAAATAATTTTTATCTTTTTTTTAGTTATGGTAAAACTCTTTTCGCAAGGTAGGATGAACTCATTTGGTTTAGGTCACTTTTATAATAATCAAGGTAATCTCTCATCTCAATATACGTTGGTAACATTATCTCCTTCATTCAAAAATAATGTAGCATTGCATAATCCTTCAACATGGCATAATCTAAATTATACAATTTTAAGTCTTTCATATTCTGGAAATCAAAATTCTCAATATCATAAAAACCTTACTAATGGTTATTCAGGCTTATCAAATTCTTTATTTATTATTCCTTATAAAAAGATTGCTTCAATCGGAATAGAGATATCCCCATATTTAAACCAAATGGTCTCATTAAAAGACTCTACAAGTATGGATTATTACGCATTTGATGATACCCTTAATTATATCAAAAGTATTGATCGATATGGAGGAATAATGAACTTTAAGATAGGTTCATCGATCAAAATTAAGGAGATAATATCCCTTGGTTTAAGTTTGAATTATTTATTCGGGTCTTCAAGACAAAATAATTTGATTAATTTTGGAGGTAGCTCTATAATAAAAACATCAAGATTCATACATAATGCAACTTTTTTAAATATGTTTTTTCAAAAAAAAATTCAAAATAAGCTTGACCTATTCTTAAATTTTAAACATACACTTAAACCTTTAAACATAGAAATTCAATCAAAGCCTNTATTTGATGATGTAAATGGGAATACTTTTTATGATGATTTTGATTTTCCATATTTTGGAGACTATACAAGTGATACTGTTTATTTTGAGCAAACTCATAAACCTTCAGGGTTTGGTTTTGGGGTTAATTATTTGTTTACCAATAATATTTCGGCTTCAATTGAATATATAAATGATGAAAATAATTTTAGTTTAAGTAATGATTCTTTATTTAAATCACTGGCACCCGTTAACGATTGGATAAATAATAGTGAAAAATTAAGCATGTCAATTATAAAATTTCCAAGAATTAATAACTTAAATTTTATTGAAGGTGTAACCACTAGAGTTGGAATTACTTACATTAAACACTCAATGCAATTAGATAAATCTTTAACAAAAGAGTATGGAGCTTCAATAGGTTTAGGATTTAAATTTAATCCTGTTGAAAACCAAATTGATATAAACTATTACATTGGTTCTAGGAATTATACTAGATATGATGAACAAGAATTAGTTCAACAATTTCAAATTGGGATTAGCTTAGCAGATTTATGGTTTGTAAGAAGGAGACAAAAATGAACCGAAAAAAAATTCAATTAACTTTTATCACATCTCTTTTCTTTTTTTTAGTTATGTGTGTACCCCCTCAGGGAGAAACCTCAAATACAAGCCAAAAAGATAAGGCTAAATTAGACTCTCTTCGCAAAGTTAAGTGTCCTCGCTTGATGAGCAGTGCTGCAGAATATTATAGAAATAGAAATTGGAAAAAAACAGTCAATATATATGGTGAAATTACAAAATTAAGTTGTGATGAGTGGAATCCCATTTATGCGCCTCCTCAAGAAATCTACCAATATTATGCAATTGCATACGAACAAATGGGGAAATTTGATAGCTCAGAGTATGTATTACTTGATGGTTTACAGAAGCTTCCAAACAATATTGAACTTAGAAAGAGATTGGCTTATTCATACAAAAAACAAGGAAAAACTGAAAAAGAAATCATAGAATATGAGAGGCTTGTTGAGATGGATCCTC
The DNA here is from genome assembly GCA_002691785.1 of Fidelibacterota bacterium. GTDB lineage: Bacteria > Fidelibacterota > Marinisomatia > Marinisomatales > UBA1611. The sequence continues at coordinate 15,909 of NZIX01000069.1, forward strand.
AAAATATTTCAGTAATGAATGATTTATCAAAAATATACAAAAATGAAAATCGATTTGAAGATCAAATTTTTATACTAGAAAAAATATTGAAGATTAATAGCAATAATGAAGCTGCACAAAGCGAATTAGCATTAGCTTTTGAAAGCAGTGGCCGTGATCCACTTGAAGTATACAAAAGTAGATATGAAGATAATCCAGAAAATTTAAGTTATGGACTTGACTATGCAGACAGACTTTCTCAGGTCGATAGATATAAAGATGCAATAATTGCTCTGAATAATGTTATCTCCATTGATCCAAGTAGTAAAATAGCTTACAGAAAACTAGCTGAAGCTCATAAAAACTTAGATAATTTAAATGAAGCTGCGAAAGCATTTGAAGAACTTTTTAAGATAGATTCAAGAGATGCAAGAATTGCAATTGAAATTTCAGAGGTTTTTCTCCTCAATAATGAATTTGGTAAGGCTTTAAGATGGGCTGAAAAATCTGTTAATATAGATAATAAACTAGGTGATACTTATGCACAAAAAGCAAAAGTTTTCTATTATGGATGGGATAATTACAATCAAAATCCATTTACTATTGATGATAGAATTGTAGCCAAATTATCCTATGATAATTATGTAAAAGCAGAATCCAAAGGATATAGGGGTGCTTCAAAGAAGAATTGGTTTGAAGATAATGCTAAAGATGTTCTCTATGGAAAAGCTCAATGGTTTATGGCCGATGATAAGGTCAAGAGAACAAGAGTTATTTCTACATTAACATCAGATTATGATTGGGTTACAGAATCTCTTAAAGCTGAAAGTACTTGGAAATAATTTGAGTTTATTATTAAAAACAGACCCTGAATTATANAATATTTTATCTCAGGAAATTGAAAGAGAAGAATCGACTCTTGAATTAATCGCCTCAGAAAATTTTGCCAGTAAAGCAGTACTTGAAATGACAGGTGGTGTAATGACCAATAAGTATGCAGAAGGATATCCTGGTAAACGATATTACGGAGGATGCGAGTNTGTTGATAAGGCTGAAAATCTTGCTAGAGAAAGATTAGGCAAACTTTTTAATGCTAAATATACGAATGTTCAGCCTCACTCAGGTTCTCAATCTAATATGGCAGTTTTAATGACATTTATTAAACCTGGAGATACGATTCTTGGTTTAGATTTATCACATGGTGGTCATTTAACNCATGGNAGTTTTGTAAATTTTTCAGGTCANCTTTATAATTCAGTTTCATATCATGTAAAGAANGANACTGGAAGGGTAGACTTTGATGAGGTTTACAAGCTTGCAAAAGAAAATAAGCCTAAAATTATAATTTGTGGAGGAAGCGCATACCCTAGATATATTGAATTTCCTAAATTTCGTGAAATTGCCGACTCTGTAGGGGCATTTTTGTGGGCCGATATTGCCCACCCTAGTGGTCTAATTGCTGCAGGTCTTCATCCTTCACCATTTCCTTTCTGTGATATTGTAACAAGTACAACCCACAAATCTCTTCGTGGGCCTAGAGGGGGGGTCATAATGATGGGTGAAGATTTTGAAAACCCATGGGGTAAAGTTGCTCCGAAATCTGGTAGAATCAAAATGACATCCGAATTGATTGACTCTATGGTTATGCCTGGAATACAAGGTGGCCCGCTTATGCATGTCATCGCAGCAAAAGCAGTCGCTTTTGGAGAAGCATTAAAGCCTAATTTCAAGGAATATGCTAAAAACATAATTGAAAATTCAAAGATAATGGCAGAAGAATTAATCAAATTAGATTATAATCTAATCTCTGGTGGGACAGATACTCATTTAAACTTAATTGACCTATCTAATAAAAATATTTCAGGTAAAAAGGCTGAATCTGCATTAGGATTTGGCGGAATCACTGTAAATAAAAATATGGTACCATTTGATAAAAGAAGTCCATTTATAACTAGTGGAATTAGAATTGGAACTCCAGCTATAACAACTAGAGGAATGAAGTCTGATGAAATGAGGAAAATTGTCAAATGGATTGATAAAATTTTATGTTCTCCTGATGACGAATTAATGATTTCAAAAATTAAAATAGATGTGAAAAATTTATGTTCAGAATTTCCTATTTATCATTAATGGTTAATATATTTTTTATATGGATGTTAAGGCTAACTTACTAATNCTTTTTATTTTAACTTTCTCAGCATGTTCACCATACAAGATCATTTTAAGTAATNCAGTTTTACCATCGATCTATTTTGAGGAGAAAATAAAAAAAATAGAAAANGAAGACGCATCATTTCAAAAAAATAGAGATTTAATAAAAACTAAAATTGAATATTCATATGGTGTAATTCTAGAGAATAATGATAGAATTATTGAAGATGATTATTTATCTACAATAAAAAATAATGAAAAAGCTTACAAGATTTTTAAAGAAGTACAANANCTATGTTTTATAAATTTAAATTCNTCTGANTTNAAATTTGANGATCAGATGGATTTAATTAAAGAAANTAATTTTAAGAAAGANAATATTTACGAACTNTATTATCTAGCTGCGTCATTAGGTGGCGCGATTAAAACTAGTCAAGGTGATCCTAAAGAATTAATTAATTTTCCAAAAATTGGTAAATTATTGAAAAAAGCCATAAAAATAGACCCTAAATGGAACAATGGAGCATTGCAATCTGCAATGATGAGTTATACAGCTTCTAGAATGGATATATCACGAGAAGTCATCAAAGATACCGTTAATAGTTATTTTAAAAAAGCTTGTGATTATTCTAATAGTCTTGATGCTTCAATTTTTGTATCTTATGCAGAATTGATTCATAAACCTGATCAAAATAAGGCTGATTTNATTAAAACATTAGAAAAATCNCTTTTAATCAACNCNGAANAAAATTCANANTTTANAATATCAAATATAATTGCTCAAAGAAGAGCTAAATGGTTATTATCAAACCTTGAAGACTATTTTATNGAATGAAAAAAATTATTTTTATATTAATTATATCAACCTCAATAGTNATGGCTAGAAAAGTTANAGTAAAAATGGCNACNTTAGCACCTCAAGGAACTGATGTCCACGCAATGTTATTAGAGTTAAGTCAAGAGTGGAAAAATNTCACAAAAGGAAAAGTTCGTTTGAAAATTTATCCAGGTGGNGTGATTGGTGATGAGCGAGATATGGTTAGGAAAATTAGAATAGGTCAGATACATGCAGCAGCAATGACTTCGGAAGGCTTATCTGAGATAGCTCCAGAGTTTGCTGGTTTTTTTATACCATTAGCATTTCAAAATTATGAAGAAATTGAAAAAGTAAAAGAAAGTTTATTTCCAGANTTAAAATTAAAAATGAATANTAGTGGNTTTGAACTTTTAAGTNTNAATGATTTTGGNTGGGTNCATTGGTTTTCTACAGAGNTTGTNAAAACACCAGANGANCTAAAAAANCAGGAATTTTTTACATGGGCNGGTGATTTTAGATGGGAAGAAATTTGGAAAAAAGCTGGTTANAGTCCTGTTCCATTAGCNTCTACNGACATTTTAACCGGATTACAAACCGGGNTNATTAATGCTATTCCAACCATGCCTATTTATGCTTTAACCCAACAATCNTTTGGTATTGCTAAAAATATGCTTGATTTAAAATGGGGTGTTGTAATGGCAGGGATTATATTTGATTCTAAAGTTTGGAAGAGAATTCCAATTAAATATCACAAAGAAATGAAATCGGTATTGGATGATATTTTAGAAAGAAATCAGAAGCTGAATAGAGAATCAGAAAAAAAATCAATAAAAATAATGGTTGAGAATGGATTAACAGTTCATTCATTAACTGAAAAAGAAATAGATGTTTGGGTAGAAGAAGTAAGAGAGTTTCAGCCTCTATTAAAAGGGGATGTCATTCCAGAAGAAATATATAATAAAGTTATAAACATAATTAAAAATTAATTAATAGGAACTCAAATAAACTACATTTTATCCTACCCTAAAGCATCGATAAAAATTTTATCTATTTCTATTTTTATCTTAATGGCTGTTATTCCCTTTTTAGAAACTTTATCAAGAATATTACCATTTAATAATATAACGGCATCGCAAGTAATTGTTCAGCATTTGACACTATGGATCGGTTTTGTAGGTGCTATAATAGCATCGAATCAAAATAAACTTCTATCCTTAAATAGATCTTTGCTATTTAACGAAGAAAAACAAATTTCTTTTATTACCTTTATACCCAAATTGGTAAGTTTTTTAGTTTTTATTGCTTTAGCATA
>NZIX01000070.1 GCA_002691785.1 Fidelibacterota bacterium
CATTCCACAACCGGGAGCAGTAAGTGTCATTTTAATACTAACATCATTGTTTTCTTGAATATCTAGATCGTAGATAAGACCAAGTTCAACTATATTAACTGGAATTTCAGGATCATAGCAGGTCTTCAGTTGATCCCAAATTTGTTGTTCTAAAGTACCTTGGGGGTTTTGATTCTCCTTTTTTACAATCTCAAAACCTAAAGCATCTGCATTTTCTTCTCGAATTTGAACTAAGTTACCATTCATTAGTACCGTGTAGTTTCCACCAAGAGATTGTGTGATTTTTACAAGATTTCCTGCTAGTAATTTTACTTCGTCTCCTGACGGAATGACATATGCATCTACATCTCTTAAAAGCCGTATTGATTCATTTTGTTTTGAATTCATTCTATTATCTTTTTTATTTTTTCAACAGCATTTGAAAATCCATTTGTTCTCTGAGAACTGATGGTGCCATCAAGTCCAATTTCTTTTAAAATTAATTGGCTATCGTAGGAGCAAATATCTGTCGCTTTTTGATCGTTAAAAATGTTTTCTAATAAAGTCAGAAGACCTTTAACAATCATTGCATCAGAATCGGTGCGGAACGTATATGTTTGGTTATCATTTTTATTAAAAACTATCCAGGCTTGAGATGTGCATCCATAGATTTTATTTTTATCTATTTTTTCATTATCTGATAATACTCCAGATTCTTTTGCCATATCCATAAGTTGAATAAACTGATCTTTTCTATCCTCAAACATTGAAAATAACTCTTTTAAGTCTTTTAGTTTCTCTTGAATTGTCATTCGCTTTGACTATTAATCAACCAAATCTCAAATTTATCTTCAAGGGACTTTTTAATTGAATTATCTTTTATAGTATCAAATATTTCAGCAGAAAACCCTTTTAGTAATAAAGTTTTTGATAGACTAATGTTTAAACCTCTTGATTGAAGATAAAATAAAATACTTTCATCAAGTTGCCCAGTTGTAGAGCCATGTGAACACTTTACATCATCTGCATAAATCTCTAGTTGAGGATTTGAATACATTAATGCATCTTTAGATATTAATAGGTTCTTATTAGACTGGCTTGAATTTGTTTTTTGAGCTTTTTGTTTAACAATGGTTCTACCATTAAAAACACCTTTAGATCTACCTTTTAAAATGGATCTAAAATTTTGTCCGCTAGTACAATTTGGGGCATTATGAGTGATAATAATATTATTATCTATTTGTTGTGAATTTTTAGAGAGAGATAAGCCATTTATATAACACTGAGATCCTTCTTCATCTAAATAAGAATTTATGTTTGATCTACTTAGTCCGCTTCCTTCTGAAAATTGAGTAAAATTATATGAACTATCCTTTTTTTGATTAATAGTTATATTATTTATAGTTGTAGTTTTAAGCGAGTTGGTTTGAATTCGAATATGATTGAGAGTTGAGTTTTTTTCTAATTTAACATTAGTTGATTGGTTATGAAAAAGAGAGCCTTTGCTACTAATATGTTCTTCAATAAAAGTACAAGAGCTACTTTTGCTTACTTTTAAATGAATTTTTGGTGATATCATTAAATTAGTTTTACTTTCTGATATATAAAGAAACCGTATAGGACTCGTAAAATCTTTGTTTTCTTTAATTGTAATTGATAGAGCACTATCAACAAAAGCGCTATTTAATAGCTCAAATGGGTCACTCATTTTTGGCGGAACATTAATTCTGCTAGGTTTAAAATCCTTTAATCCTGTTGAGACCTTTAAATTTTTAGGAAAAACCTGGTTTATTTCTTGGTAGTGTCCATCAACAAAGATAAAAGTGATGACACCTTCAATATCATATTTGAGTAAGTCAACCCTTTTCAATGGATTACTATGAACTTCACTGATATCAAACTTCTCTTTTTTTAATTCAGATAGATTAGTAAACCGCCAATCTTCCCATTTTTGAGTTGGTAATCCAACTTTTAAAAATTTTGAAAAATACGATTTTCGAAAATTTTGAAATTTATTACTTTTTTCTTTTCTGGAAATCAGTTTGTCAAACTGATTTTGATAATCAGATAAGTTCATTTTTGAAGCCAGCTATATCCTTTTGCTTCTAATTCTTCTGCCAAATCTTTCTGACCTGATTTAACAATCTGTCCATCGATCAAAACATGTATAAAATCAGGTTCGATATATTTTAATAATCTTTGGTAATGTGTTATAATTATGAAGGATCTTTTATTATCGCGAAAATTATTGACACCATTCGCTACAGTTTTAAGTGCATCAATATCTAATCCAGAATCAGTCTCATCCAATATAGAAAGGCTTGGTTCTAAGGTAAGCATTTGTAGGATCTCATTTTTCTTTTTTTCACCACCAGAGAATCCCTCATTTACAGCTCGCTGCAAATACTTTGTGTCCATATCTACAATTTCTAATTTTTCTTTAATAATTTTTAGAAATTTAGCAGCATCCAATTCTTTTTTTCCTAAACTTTTTCTCTTTGCATTTAAAGCAGCTTTTAAAAAATAGGTGTTATTTACACCTGGGATTACAACCGGATATTGAAAAGACATGAATATACCAGCAAGGGAGCGAGCATCAGGAGACCAATCTAAAATAGATTCATTATTATATAGAATATCACCTTTTGAAACATCATATCCTTCTCTTCCTGTAATTAAATTTGAAAGCGTACTTTTCCCGGAGCCATTTTTACCCATAATCGCATGAATTTCGCCAGGATTTACTTTAAGATTAATTCCTTTTAAAATGGTTTTACTGTCGATTTCACAGTGTAAATCTNTNATGTTTAACATANGTTATTATCCTACACTTCCTTCAAGAGTGACTTCCATTAGTTTTGTTGCTTCTATCGCAAATTCCATAGGTAATTCATTAAAGACTTCTTTGCAGAAACCATTAACAATCATGGAAACTGCATCATCTGCAGAAATACCTCTCTGATTGCAATAAAATAACTGGTCTTCTCCAATGTTAGAGGTTGTGGCTTCATGTTCCATTTGAGCTGAGGGATTTTTGACGTCAATATAGGGAAAGGTATGAGCTCCACATTTATCACCTATGAGGATAGAATCACATTGAGAAAAGTTTCTTGCATTCTCAGCATTTTTCATGATCTTTACATTTCCTCGATAAGTTTGTTGACCTTTGCCAGCTGATATTCCTTTTGAGATGATAGTACTTTTTGTATTTTTACCAATATGTATCATTTTAGTGCCAGTATCAGCCTGTTGTAAGTTATTAGTCACTGCAACGGAATAAAATTCGCCAACGGAGTTATCACCTTTTAATATACAGCTTGGATATTTCCAAGTAATTGCAGAGCCTGTCTCTACCTGAGTCCAAGATATTCTAGCATTTTTTTCTAGGCAGGTACCTCTTTTAGTAACGAAGTTATAAATTCCTCCTTTTCCAGATTCAGGGTGACCAGGATACCAATTTTGAACCGTCGAATATTTTATGGTTGCATTCTCATGCGCTACTAATTCAACTACTGCAGCATGCAATTGATTTTCATCCCTCATGGGGGCAGTACAACCTTCTAGATAGCTTACTTGGCTATCTTTGTCAGCAATGATAAGAGTCCTTTCAAACTGTCCTGTATTTGCTTCATTAATCCTAAAGTAAGTTGACAGTTCCATTGGGCATTTAACCCCTCTGGGAATATATACAAAAGATCCATCAGTAAAAACTGCAGAATTCAATGTTGCATAATAATTATCAGTATATGGGACTACAGAACCAAGATATTTTTTTACCAAATCAGGATAATTCGTGACAGCTTCAGAAAAACTACAAAAAATAACTCCAGCTTTTTTTAGGTCTTCTTTAAAAGTTGTTGCTACAGAAACACTGTCAAATACAGCATCTACAGCAACTCCAGAGAGCATTTTTTGCTCTTCTAATGGAATACCTAATTTTGTGTAAGTTGAAAGAAGTTCAGGATCAACCTCATCTAAACTTTTTAATTCCTTTTTCTTTTTTGGTGCTGAGTAGTAACTGATTGCCTGGTAATCAACTTTAGGATAATGAACCTTTGACCATTTTGGCTCTTTCATTTTTAGCCACTTTTTGTATGCTTTTAAACGCCATTTCAGAAGCCAGTCTGGTTCATTCTTCTTTGAAGAAATAGTTTCAATGACGTCTTCATTAAGACCTGGAGGAAGTGTGTCTGATTCTATTTCAGTTACAAAACCATACTCATATTCTTTTTTGAGATTATTATCGATGATAGTCTGTTCGTTTGACATTATATTTTTTACTTTAGTTAAGCGGAAAAGCTAGTGCCGCATCCACAGGTTCTTTCAGCGTTAGGATTTTTTATCTTAAATCCTCCATTTAGTAAATCATCTGAATAATCAATTTCAACATCTTTGAGGTATAGCCAACTTTTTAAATCACATAAAACGGTAAGGCCATTAGACTTAAACATTTTATCAAATTCTTTTTTTGATTTTTCAAAGTCCATATTGTAAGTCATGCCTGAGCAACCACCACCTTCAACAGACATGCGAAGAAAGTAGCCCTCTTTACCATCTGCCTGCATAACTGCTTTTAGTCTCTTAACAGCTTTTTGAGTGACGATTATTTGTGCTTTTTTAAACTCTGCTTGTTTTGTTTTAATGGTTTGTCTTGTTTGAGGTAAATTTTTCATTATTCCCACTCCGCATTTATTTTTTGGTCACTTTTAGGTGATTTTGTTGGTTCAAATCCCAATTTCTTTCTTGCAAAATCAGTCATCATTTTTGGATTCCAAGGTGGATCAAATGTCACCTCTACATTGACAGTGTTTATGGCTTTAATCTTTGAGAGTTGTTTTTTTATGTCTTCTGCCATACTGTTTCCCATGCTACAACCAGGTGTTGTGAGTGACATAATAATATGAACATCAACCTTTTTTTCGTTATTATCAGAAAGTTTAATATCATAAATTAATCCCAAGTTCCAGAGATCTATAGGTATCTCCGGATCGAAACAATTTTTTAAAACTTCAATTATTCTTTCTCTTAAAATCATCAGCTAGTTATCTCAGCAAGAGTCATATTATCGAAAAGAGATTTGACACTATTGTTAAGTTTATTAATGGGGTCTTTAATAGAACAACATTCTATTTGAGCACAGCTCGAATCATGGTGACAATCTGCTATACCCATNGGNCCTTCCATAATTTCAAAAAATTCTGTCATCTTAACTTTAAAAGGGTCTTTAGAAATTATATAACCACCGCTTGGTCCTTTGATAGCTTTTATAATGTTTTTTCGTGCTAAGCGTTGTAGAATTTTAGCTAGTAACGGTTTAGGTATGTTGTAGGANTTTGCAATNTCTGAAGATGAACTAAGNTTGTTGCCTTCNATNTGTAAATGACGAACGGCCATNAGAGCGTATTCAACTTTTTTAGTTATTTTAAACATANCANAANTTATTTANTTAACTATTGATGCTTCAAGTATAAAATACGACTATATTTATCGTATATAGTTNTAAATTANTTTTATTAGATTTTTTCCNCTTGGCTCTACTACCCCAATAATNGCAGAATCTTTATTGTATGAATAAATGAATTTTTTGGCCTCAACTTCATTAAGTGCGATTAGCAATCCCCCAGAGGTTTGTGCATCTGCTGCAAGGAGATGGTCTACCGGTGAAAGAGTTGAATTAAATTCACAAAAATCTTTGATGTAATCATAATTTCTTCGCGTTCCTCCTGGAATGATGCCTGACCCAGCTAGAGCACGAGTACCTGGAAGAAATTTTAGTTTAGAAAAATCTATTATAGCTGTTGCGTTACTATTCTCACAAACCTCTTTAAGATGTCCCAGTAAACCAAATCCAGAAATATCTGTNACTGCTGAAGGATTAAACTGTTTTAAAATATCAGCAGCATCCTTATTTAGCGAGCTCATGGAAGCAATAGCAATTTCAATATTCTCTTTNGATACGAGTTCTTTTTTAATTCCAGATGCAAGCACACCTGTACCAAGTGCCTTCGTTAGTATAATTAGGTCTCCAGCAGAAACTCCAGAATTTTTCCATATTTTTTTTTTATTAATTTCTCCTGTTACAGCCATTCCATATTTAGGTTCTTTATCGTCAACGGAATGACCACCAACAATTGGTATACCTGCTTCAGAAGCTTTATCAATACCGCCTTGTAATATTTCTGTTAGAATAGATTTTGGAAGATCATTTATTGGGAAGCCAACAATATTAAGAGCAAATAAGGGATCTCCTCCCATAGCNTATATATCAGATAATGCGTTCGCTGCAGCAATTTGTCCAAAATGATAAGGGTCATCGACTACTGGGGTAAAGAAGTCCACAGTTTGAATTATGGTTGTCCCATCTTTAAGGTTAACAACAGCAGAATCATCTGAAGTTTCAAAACCTATCTGGACAGCCTCATGATTTGGCATTTTAAGATTACCCAATACTTGGGCAAGGTCGCTAGGACCAATCTTGCATGCTCAGCCTGCGCCGTGACTAAGGGATGTAAGTCTTACTTTATTTTTGGTTTNCATGTACTTTATTAATATCTAGGTTTCATCTTCTGCTANGGCAATAAGTCCATCTTCTTTCCTTAATGTGAATTCTTTATCTTTTGCAGGNATTAGGTTAATTCCAAACATTTTACTTTGATCTTTTTGATCTGAATTTATTTGTAAGCCTATGATAACTTCATTTCTCAATAAAGCAGCCTGGACACACTCTCCATAGGGCAATGTTATTGACTCTTTTCCTTCAAAAGAAAAGTAAAATGAAGCTGGCTTTATATATAGCTCGCTCCCATCTGCTTGAAAAAGGTCATCGTAAACATCAAGTGCTAAAGGTTCTTCAGAAACTTGAGCCATTATTTGAGAAACAAATTGATTTGAGACCATAAAGTCTTCCACACCNCTATTTANGATAATATCAATATTATCACTATCCATTACTTCAGTGATAAGTTTAGGCCATTTATTAGACCCTGATTCTCGGAGTATTTGTCTCACTCTGATAAGCAGAGAAATAACGTAAGCGTCCATTTCCTCTATGGTAGAGCCACTTGGAGAAAGTATTAATAGACTATCATAGGATAAAGNATCAATACCTTTTAAGAGTTCTAAATCATTGAGGTCTGTTTGGTTAATNGTAATGGACACTTTTGGATATTCTTTTNGCAGNTTCAATAAAAAAGCATCTATTTCGGAATCTATNTNGTCAACATAAGAATTAATTTCAGATCCATCAGGAACGTAGCTGCAAATTTTTTCAATAATTATTTTAGTTTTTGGAGTCCAATTAAGTAGTGCAACTCGTTGGGGTTTATATTTTTGGTTAATCTCAGGTATTTCGTTTGTTTTTGGATCGAAAATAGATTCTTCAAAATAGTGAATGGTTGAATCATCTTCAGCAAAAATAATTAGTTCATCACCTTTTTCAATTTTAGTGTCTGAGGGAGGGTTTAAGGTAATTTTNCCTTCTTTATTATGGATGCCAATTGGAGCACTGCTCTTGAAACGATTTAAGCTTTCTCCAAAAGTAAGTGCTGNTCCCCAACTATTTTCAGGTTCATAAAAGTAAAACTCATTTCCATCAAACCCAACCATGTCACTGTAAACAACAGATAATCCATTTTGACTAAGAGCTAATTGAGCAATCATTCTTGAAAGTACGCTAACTTCATTAAGAGCTTTAACACTTCCATCAGAAATGTTTTCAGCTAATTCACGATCTCTATCAGAATGAATTTCGCAAGTAATGGGTGGATGTTCAATGCCTTTACAAACTGCAATNATAGACATAATAGATTTAAGTACCATAGCATCAGCTAGTTTTAATGCTTCTTCTGAACGCCAGCTTGCAGCGCTATTCATTATAATAATCGATTTTGCTTGGTCAGCATTGACTTTTTTTAGATTATTTATGTTGGTAACTACTCCNGATCTAGTAATTATGCGAGTAGTCATAAAATCACTAATATTATCCCGAATAATATTATCCATTGTTTCTTTATCATCATTTGCTAGAANCACAATTGCAGCATCATCTTCAGACTCATTTGCTTCGATAAGTTCACGTATAATCTCGAGTATACGATCACCAAATCCTAAAATAATAGTGTGATTACTTTCTAAAACCATACTTCTTCCTCTTCGAAGCTCTGCAAGNTTTGCTTCGAAAACGCTGGTTATAAATGCAACTGTACTAGAGAAAAGTACTAAGCCTACCAAGACACCAATAATAGAACTTAGTTTTGCTAACCAATTACTGTCTCCATCAGTCTCAGCAGCAGATCCTTCAATAATAGCTACATAAACTCTCCATGGAATATCAAGCCAACTATTTAGAGTTTCATCTGGTAAAAAAAAATTTGAAATACTTCTGATAATTAGTATGATAATGAAGCCTAATGAAAAGAGTGCCATTAAAGCTAAAAATATTGAAGAGCTACCTTTCGACATAAAATTATCAANTTGATAACTTAGTCTAGTTTTTAGTGGGTATTCAGATTTTTTCATTTATANNTGTTAATTATATCAAACTANATCAAAATTTAATAAAATTAAATTCACTAAGCACTCCAAATGAANNATAATTAAACAACTTAATTTGATGAAAAGATTATAGTAATATTTNATAGTATAATTAAATAANTTTTNTATGTTAGATATTAACCTTTTGGNAANNAAAGAATAAATTATGGGAAAAACATTTAAAACAATTGATGAAGCTGTAATAAGGTTTGCAGGCGACTCCGGTGACGGAATGCAATTAACAGGCGGTCGATTTACTGAAACAACAGCTATTGTAGGCAATGATTTGAGCACTCTTCCTGATTTCCCAGCTGAGATTCGTGCGCCTGCGGGATCATTAGCCGGAGTTAGTGCTTTTCAAATTAAATTTTCATCTAAAGATATACATACTCCTGGTGATAAACCCGATATATTAGTAGCCATGAATCCTGCGGCTCTTAGAGTTCACCAAAAAGAGATTATTCCTGGTGGAACTATAATTGTCAATACAGATGCATTTACAAAAAAGAATTTAAAGTTTGCTGATTATGAAACGTCTCCAATAGAAGATGGTTCATTAGATGANTANTTTACGGTTATTCCAATTGAAATGAATAAGATGGTAACAGCTGCATGTGAGGGTGTAGATTTATCACCCAAGTTTGTGGGACGAACTAAAAACTTATTTGCACTTGGTGTTCTTTTTTACATGTACGATAGGCCTCTGGAAGCTACAGAAAAATGGCTTAAGAAAAAATTTAAAGGTAAAGATGCGATAATTGAAGCTAATACAAAAGCACTAATCGCTGGTTACAATTACGGTGATACAACAGAATTATTTACTACAAGGTTTAAGGTTGAAAAAGCTCAACTACCTAAAGGTAAATATCGAAACATGAATGGTAACTTAGCTACATCACTAGGTTTATTAGCTGCTTCAGAAAATTCAGGTTTAAGCTTGTTTTATGGAGGGTATCCAATAACACCCGCAAGTGATATTTTGCATACTTTAGCCTCTTGGAAGCATTTTGGTGTTCAAACTTTTCAGGCTGAGGATGAAATTGCAGGTATCATGTCAATCATTGGTGCTTCCTTTGCTGGGAAATTAGCTGTAACAGCAACTTCCGGTCCTGGAATTGCCCTCAAAGGAGAAGCAATGGGACTAGCTGTAATTACAGAATTACCTATGGTAATTATTAATGTGCAAAGGGGGGGGCCTAGTACAGGTCTTCCAACAAAAACCGAGCAATCAGACCTTAATCAAGCGCTTTATGGTAGAAACGGAGAAGCTCCAATGCCGATTGTTGCTCCAGCCACTCCAGGTGATTGTTTTTATACTGCTTATGAAGCTTGTCGAATTGCCATTAAATATATGACACCAGTTTTTTACTTATCTGATGGATATTTAGCCAATGGATCTGAACCATGGAAAATACCAGATGTAAAAGACCTTAATCCAATCAAAGTTGATTTTGCAAAAAAGACAAATGCAGAGGATGAATTCCATCCTTATCAAAGGGATAAAGAGACACTTTCAAGACCATGGGCAATTCCAGGAACACCTAATTTAGAACATAGATTGGGTGGGATTGAAAAAGAAGAAAATACAGGACATGTAAATTATGATCCCGATAATCATCACAGGATGACAGAAATTAGACAAGAGAAAGTAAATAGAGTTAGAGAATCAATTGGAAATACTGATTTATACGGTGAATCTAGTGGTGATCTTCTTATTCTTGCATGGGGTGGTACATATGGAGCTTGTCGATCTGCTACTGAGTCTATGAAAGATAAAGGTTTCAAAGTATCTCATGCGCATCTGAGATGGGTCAATCCATTTCCTAAAGATTTGGGTGAAATATTAATTCAATTCAAAAAAGTATTAATTCCTGAAATAAATATGGGACAGTTAATTAAACTAGTGAGGTCAGAATTTCTTGTAGACGCACAAGGATTAAACTTAGTTAGAGGGCGGCCAATTGGAGCTTCAGTCATCATTGAAAAAGCAAAAGAAATAATAGGGTAGAAAAAATGAATCAAATAGAATCAATGCAATTAACAAAAAAGGATTTTGAATCAGACCAAGCCGTTAGATGGTGTCCTGGCTGCGGAGATTATGCTATCTTAGCGCAAGCTCAAAAAACAATGCCAAATTTTGGTCGTAAAAAAGAAGACTTCGCTTTTATTTCTGGTATCGGGTGCTCCAGTAGGTTTCCATATTATATGAATACTTATGGTTTTCATTCAATCCATGGTAGAGCCCCTGCAATAGCAAGTGGTGTAAAAATAGCTAACCCTGATTTATCTGTTTGGATTATTACTGGAGATGGTGATGGACTTTCTATTGGAGGAAATCATTTCATGCATGCACTCCGTCGCAATATGGATATCAACATAATGATGTTTAATAATCGGATTTATGGCTTAACAAAAGGACAATATTCACCGACATCAAAAGTTGGCCATGTAACAAAGGCAACACCCAACGGATCTATTGATATACCGCTTAATCCACCTTTATTGGCTCTTGGAGCTCAAGCAACTTTTGTAGCGAGAACAATTGATAGGTGGCAAAAACATTTAGCAGAAATGATGGAGCGATCATATCATCATGATGGAGGTTCATTTATTGAAATATATCAAAATTGCAATATATTTAACGATGGCGCATTTGAAGAGTATACAGGAAAAGAAAAGTTTGATAATGTCATAGAATTAAAACATAAAAAGCCTATGTTGTTTGCAAAAGAAACAAAAGGTATTAAAATGGATGGATCAACTGCAACAGTGGTTGATATGACAAAACATAGCATTGATGAAATATTAATTCATGATGAAACAAACCTGAATCAAGCATTAATCATTTCTAATTGGACTTCTCACCCTGTTTTGCCAGAGCCAATTGGGGTTCTATACTCTGTAGACAAGCCGACGTATAATCAGGAAATGATTAATCAAATTGATGGTGCAAAAAAAGCAAAAGGTGAAGGTAAGGTGCAAGATTTACTCAATGCTGGAGATACATGGACTGTAAATTAAAATGAAAACTCGCATCGAGCGAGATAGTATAGGTACAATTAAAGTCCCTGCAGATATGTATTATGGGGCACAAACTCAGCGATCATTAAATAATTTTAAAATAGGTCAAGAGCGTTTTCCTAGAGAATTTATACGTGCCTATGGCATTCTCAAAAAAGCAGCGGCATCAGTTAATTATTCATATGGAAGTCTCGAAGATAGAATTTTAGAATCTATTCATAAAGCCTCAAATGAGGTTATTAATGGTGATCTTGATAAACATTTTCCTTTAGTTGTTTGGCAAACAGGAAGTGGAACTCAAACAAATATGAACTTTAATGAGGTTATCTCCAATAGGGCAATTGAGCTGCTTGGTGGTGAGATAGGTAGTAAAGATCCAGTACATCCCAATGATCACGTTAATATGAGTCAATCGACAAATGATACTTTTCCAACTGCTATTAATATTGCTGCAGCAGAAAGTGTCAAAAATATACTTATACCATGCTTAAGAAAACTTTATAAATCAATTAATGAAAAAGTTCATAAATTTGATAATATTATCAAACTTGGTAGAACGCACCTTCAAGATGCAACACCCTTAAGTTTAGGACAAGAATTTTCGGGTTATGCATCTGCAATTAACCATGGAATTTCTAGATTAGAAAAAGCATTGGACCACTGTTATGAATTAGCTGTTGGAGGAACAGCGGTTGGTACTGGAATTAATTCTCCAGAGGGTTTTGGTCAGATGGTCTCAAAGGAAATATCAAATTTGACAGGCCTACCTTTTAGATCAGCAGAAAATAAATTTGAGGCTCTGGGAGGTCAAGATAGTATTGTNGAATTATCAGGAGCTTTAAANGTAGTTTCAGTTTCTCTTTTCAAAATTGCAAATGATATAAGNTGGTTAGCGAGCGGTCCTCGTGCAGGAATTGGTGAAATAACTATTCCAGCAAATGAACCAGGCTCATCAATTATGCCTGGAAAAATTAACCCAACTCAATGTGAAGCTATGACGATGCTATGTACTCAAGTAATGGGTAATGATGCAACTATTACTTTTGCAGGTGCATCAGGTAACTTTGAATTGAATGTATATAGGCCTGTATTAGCTTATAATATTTTACAATCTATTAGATTGTTGTCTGATGGTATTGCATCTTTTAATGAAAATACTATTATTGGTATTGAGCCAAACTTGGAAAAAATTAATCAGAATCTTTATAATTCATTAATGTTAATAACAGCTCTGAATCCTCATATTGGGTATGATAAAGCCGCAGAAGTTTCAAAAAAAGCCTATAATGAAAAAAGCACACTTAGAGAAGCAATTATAGCTTTAGATTATATGTCAGGTGAAGATTTTGATAGGTTAGTTCAACCTGATAAAATGATACATCCTACAAAAAGTAAATAATATCTAAATAAAAATATCTTTGATACTTTTAAATAACTAGGTTTATTCCTATGATAGAAATAAAGAACTATAAATTAATTGTAATTAAATCACTAATAGTTACTATTATAGGTTTTATTGCTGTCTCATTATTATTAATATTTTTATCAAGAGACCTACCTTCCTTAGAGCAGTTGGAAAACTATGATCCTGATCTTGTTACGAGAATTTATTCCTCAGATGGAAAGGTTTTAAATGAACTTTTCGTTCAGAAGCGTGTCTTTATTGAATTAGAAAAAATTCCAGTCCATATGCAAAATGCAATTATAGCATCAGAAGATCGACGTTTTTATAGTCATTGGGGCCTTTCAATGAGGAGTGTTGCAAGAGCAGTTCTTATAAACACTCTTTCAATGAGCTATCGTCAAGGGTTCTCCACGCTAACACAGCAATTAGCTAGAAATTTATATAAATCAATTGGTTTTGAAGATAGCATTTTCAGAAAAATAAAAGAAGTCATCACCGCAGTACAGATTGAAAGAACATACACAAAAGATGAAATACTTGAAATGTACTTAAATACAATTCACTTTGGGCATGGAACATACGGAGTTGAAGCAGCAACTAAACGATTTTTTGCTAAGAGTTCAATAGATTTAAGTATAGATGAATCAGCATTATTAGTTGGTTTATTGCCTTCACCAGCAAACTATTCTCCAATCAATTATCCAGAAATTTCTATTCGTCGTCGGAATACTATATTAAGGTTAATGAGGGATCAAAAGTTTATAGATCGTTCAGAATATGAAGAAAATAGGTCTAAGAACCTAGAATCTGTTCAAGGAGAAATAAAAAGAGGAACGGCACCTTATTTTACAGAGTATATAAGGAGAACTTTAGAAACTTTAGATGAAGAATTAGAAATAAATATTTATAGAGATGGTTTGAAGATACATACAACTTTGGATTCAAAATTACAATCTATTGCTGAAAAAGCGGTAATGCGTTCAGTTAAAGAAGACCAAGTTCGATTGAACAATAGATTGTATAGTGAAGATAGTAGAGAAGAATTTGAGAAATTAGCCTATCTAACTATTTATTCTGAAGATACATTGAAGATGATGCTTAATGGAGAATTAGAATTATATAAAGAATTAAGAGATAAATTATTAGTTCAGTGCGCATTTGTAGCATTAGACCCTAAAACAGGCGGTATTTTAGCAATGGTTGGAGGAAGACCTGATTACCATGATCAGTATAACAGAGCAGTCCAAGCAAAAAGACAACCNGGCTCTGTATTCAAACCTTTTGTTTATACGACAGCTTTAGATAATGGNTATCCTGTTACTGAACAATTACTTAATCAGCCTGTAGTATTAAATATTCAAAATATGGATGGTACATGGGTAAAGTGGAAACCTCAAAATTATGATGGAAGTACCGGAGGCTTAACTACCTTAAGGGAAGGCCTTAGAAAGTCAATGAATCTTATATCTGTTAGAATGGTTCAGCAAGATATTGCCCCAGCGGAACAAGTGAAACAAACAGCAAAAAGAATGGGTATTAATACTGAAATAAGAGCTGTCGATGCCCTTGCTCTTGGTACTTCTGAAGTTTACCCTATTGAGATAGTTTCTGCATATGCAGCACTTGCAAATAAAGGGGTGTATTCAAAGCCATTCGGCATTACCAAAATTGTAGATCGCTATGGTAATGTAATAAAAGAATTTTTTCCTGATAGAAAAGAAGTTTTAAGTGAGGAAACTTCTTATTTGATGACGAGCCTTTTACAGACAGTTATGGATAGAGGAACTGGAGGAAGTGCGCGTTGGAAATATAAGTTTAATAGGCCTGCAGCAGGTAAGACCGGGACAACTCAAGGATGGAGTGATGCTTGGTTTGTTGGTTACACACCTCAAATTGCAGCTGGATGCTGGTACGGAGTAGATGATTTCAGAGTACCTTTAGGTCCAGGTCAAGATGGTTCAAAAGCAGCTCTACCTGCATGGGCAAGGTTTATGAAAAATGCACATGATACCTTAAAGATGCCTGTAGAGAAGTTTGAAAAACCAGATTTAATTAAAAAGAAAGAAATTTGCGCAGTTACTAAAAAGAAACCATTACCAGCTTGTCCAATTGAAAAAGAAATATACAAAGTTGGTACGGAGCCCACTCAAAACTGCAATATTCATAAAACTTATTAAGATTCATCTATTATTAATTTTACAGATTCATTCTGGTCCGTAATTTTGAAAGTCTCTTCCATAAGTTTTGAAGCAACCTCTAGCTTTTCTCTATTTGAATTGAAAATACGATAAATTTTTTCTCCTCGAGTAATTTGATCGCCAATTTTTTTTATAAATTCTACTCCTGAAGAGTTATCAAGTTTTGACTTTTTAAATTTATAGCCACACCCTAATTCAACTAGGCTCCAGCCAATACCCTCTGTATTAAATTTTGAAAGGTATCCATCTTTCTTAGCTGTTATGTAATTAGTGTATTTAGGTTGGTTTAATTTTTTAAAGTGACAAAGATCTCCACCCTGATTATGAATCATAGTTTTAAATCTTCTTAATGCACTACCATCTTTGATTACAGATTTTTGAAGTGCTAAAGCATTTTTTATATTACTTGCAATTCCAGATCTAATTAAAATTTTTGAGCCAAGTTTAAGTGTTAGTTCTATAAGATCTTTTGGCCCATTTCCTGATAATGTATCTATTGATTCATTAATCTCACATGCTAAGCCAGCATATTTGCCAAGCGGTTGATCCATTGAAGAAAAAATAAAATCAGTTTTTAAATTAAACTCATTGCCTGTTTTTTTCATCATTTTTGCTAAGGCTTTCCCCTCTTTTAATGTTTTCATAAATGCTCCATTTCCTATTTTAATATCTAAGACTAAAGTATTAATACCTTCTGATATCTTTTTACTCATTATAGAACTTGTAATGAGTGGCAATGATGGAATGGTTGCTGTAAGATCTCTAAGTTTATAAATTTTCTGATCAGCAGGGCATATTTCATCGGATTGACAAATTATTGCGCAATTATTTTTAATAGTTAGTGATTTAAATTTTTTTAAACTTTGCTTTGATTGAAAACCTGCTATTGACTCTAACTTATCAATTGTGCCTCCAGTAAATGCTAATGCTCTACCTGCAATCATAGGTACTTTTATTCCTAATGCCCCAAGAATTGGAGTTAAAATTAATGAGGTTTTATCACCAATTCCGCCAGTACTATGCTTGTCCGCAATAAAGTAATTACTATCAGAGAAGTCTAATTTTGAACCAGATTCAATCATTATGTTTACAAGTGAACTAATTTCTTTTATGTCCATTCCTCTAAAAAATATAGCCATTAAAAACGAAGACATTTGAGAATCAGAAATCTCTTTATTTAGAAACGAATTAATAAACCAATGAATTTCTTTTTTGGAGAGTCTTTTTCCGTCTCTTTTCTTTGCAATTAAATTTGAAGGAACCATTAATGAGTTTTTTTGAAAAACATTAGAGACTTTGAAGAAAGTTCATGGATTGTTATAAAGTTTAGATACAGAGCAAAAATTAGAAAAATTAGATTTGGAGACCACATACATATCATAGCTGGAAACTTATTTCTGTCAGCTAATTCTTCACCACCAATTAGCATTAAATAGTAAATTAGAAAAAAACCAAAACTCAAAATTATGCTATTAGAGAACCCTCCTTTTTTTGCCATTACTCCTATTGGCCCGCCAATGAGAACAAAAATAATACATGCAAAAGGAATAGAAAACTTTTTATGAATTTCTACTTGATATTTATTTCTACCTTTTTGATAACTATTAATAAGACCAAACTCATTTTTAATTTGACGTTCAAGGTTTCTAATTTGACGTTCCTTTTTATGGATTTGGTTTTTAGTTAAATTTTTATTTTTTGTTATTATTTTTTTATGAACTTTTACTGTTTCCATTGCATTTTCTATTGAATGAGGCAATATACTATCTCCGATTACTCTAAAAAATGATCCCATAATTCTAAATTTTACAACTTCTATTCGCTTTTCATAGTTTGAAACTTTACTTTTTATCATTGGTATAGTCATCTCT
>NZIX01000071.1 GCA_002691785.1 Fidelibacterota bacterium
AAGATCTGCGTTGTAGGCAATAGCATTTACATGTTTCCAATCTCCATTAGCTCCTCCAGGTCCTTGATTGCTACCGGCATTCCCATAATTAACATCTTGAAGTTCAGGATGATCTTCAACGACTCCATAATTATCAGCATTAGGATCCACATCCTGTATTAAATGATCCCAAATATGCCATTCCCAGACGATATTTGCATCATTGCTACCAACGGGTTCTAATTCTAAAATTGCGGTTGCCCACATTTCATTTAATGAATTATCAATTGATTCTCTTCCAGCAGCATAGGCTTCAGAGGCTGTCTTTTTCTCCCATGCGACCACCAGAATATTACCATTAGGTAATGGTTCTACATCATGATGATGTTGATATATTTCATCTGATACTTCGTAATCCCATATTAAATCACCTTCCCAAGAGTATATTGAAATTCCTCCACCAACCCCTCCCACTGACATAGTTGGGTTTGGAACTCGATAAGGATATACTAACGTACTATCAAGATTAAGATAAGGCATACTGGCAGCTCCATATGGATGGGACCAGGATTTAATCACATTTAGATCATTATCAATTAAGTATGAATAAAATGTTCCTCCACCACCTCCATTACCACCCTGAGCGGGTGAATAAAGTGTCATTCCTTCAAAGGCCTGAGCATTTAAGCTCACAAATAAACTGAAAAATGCAATGTGTTTTATCATACCTTCCTAACTAATATTTAGTCATCAAATTCATTAAATAATTTCTTTTAATTATAAGACTCATTTTTGTTTTTAAGATTAGATTATTATGTATAGTACTAAATTTATATTCAAATTTAAAACGTTAAATAACTAAATGATACTCAAACGAATCACAAAAGTTTATCTTATTTTAGGTCAAGTATTCGGTGCATGGTTTTCACCTATAATTTCAGGATGTCTAATATTAGTCCTTCGTATTTTAGTTGGTTTTTTTAGATTGTTGGATTACGTTTTTTATCCTGAGCTTTTAAAACCAATTAAAAATGAGCCCATTGTCATTGTTGGAAATCCTAGATCCGGGACGACATTCTTACATCGCTTTCTTATAAAACTAAACTTGGGAAGTGGGTCCCAACTATGGCAAATGATTTATCCTTCAATAATACTTCAGAAAATCATCAAACCTTTTCTACCAATAATGGAAACAATCAGTCCAGCAAGACACCATTCAACTGCAGCACATAAAACAAGTTTAACAGGTATTGAGACCGATGATGTCTCCCTTTTATTCAGGTATTTTGATGGTTTCTTTCTTTACGGTTTTTTTCTAACCTTTGATAAAAATAATCTATTTGATTGGGTAGATCCAAAAGTTAGGAATACATCGAATAGAGATTATAAATGGTTTACATCAATGTGGAAAAGAAACCTTATTTCAAATAAACATGATCAGTATGTAGGTAAATTATTTAGTTTAAGTGGTAATCTTCCTGAATTTCAAAAAAGATTCCCAAATTCTAAAATCTTATATATGATTAGAGATCCCCTTAATTTAATCCCATCAGGGTTAAGTTTAGTAACAGGCGTACTTGATAAAAAATTCAACTTTTGGTCGCTTGATAAAAAAGTAAAAGAAAGATTTATTAAACGCCTTTATAATGCTTTAGTTCAGTTAATGAATAGATTTCAGGATGATTGGGTCAAAGGAAATATTAATAAAAAGAATGTTTATCTTGTCAATTTTAATTCGATGATGAACGACTTTGAAACGCTTATGAATGAAATACTAGAATTTATTGATGTTGAAAAAAAGCATAATCTTACAGAGATAATTCGAAAAACAGCTGAAAATCAAAAATCCTACAAAAGTAAACATAAATACGANNTNTCAAAGTTTGGACTTTCTGAANANCAGATAAGAAAAGACTGTATAAANTATTACAAAACTTTTTTAAAATAAGTAATGAAAAATTTCTATTTATTTATTTGTACCATTAGTTTACCCATCTTTAGTATGGATTTGACAGGTCTCCAAGAATTAAATAATTGGAANCTNCTTCAAAANGNNCCCGTTNAAGTTGAATATCAAATGTATCTAGGTTTCCCATTTTCTAANTCTGAAANTATCTTANATCATTCAATTCANAGCGTATCTAAAACTATTCAAGACCTNGANAACTATCCTCAAATCTTTGATCGAGTAAGTGATGCACTTCGATTAGATCATAATGTGGTNCAAATTATTNTAGANATGCCATTCCCTTTCAGTGGACGAGATTATGTTATTAANTATAAAATTGAACAATCTAACAANCNGTGGTTTTTTTCATATTATTCTGTTCATCATCCTGAACAAATTTCTAATAAAAAGTATGTNAGACTNCCTAANGCTGCAGGAATNTGGATATTGGAGAGTGTTAATCCAANTNAAACTAAAGTTTTATANGCTTGGAATGGTGAGCTTCTTGGTAATTTTCCTGATTTTGGTCTTGAAGAGGCATGGATCACNCAAGGTACAGAAGTTTTNCTCTGGCTAGACGAAGCATTAAANAAAAAACTTTAATTTTGAAAAGAGCNATCATAGTAACTATNTTTTCATTTTTNATTGGNANTGAATCCAATTTTACAACGTCCGGCTATGTTGACTTTGCNTATATATCAAGACTATCAGATCAATCTATAATTGATATCCCTTACNGAATCTCATCAATAGAGTTTAATCATCAAANAGATCATATTTCTCTTTATGGTAACTTAGCTTTAGAATACCAAATANGAGGCAGCAACTATTATTTAAGTTCGAAAGATCCACAAGATTTTAAAATTGANTTAAGAGAATTATACACTACTTTTAATAGTAACTTTTTTGAATTTAGNATTGGTAAACAAATCCATAGTTGGGGCAATGTTGATGATAANAGTCCTTTAGATAATGCAAGTGCAATTGATTATTATTATATTTTTTTTCCTGGTAAAGANAGAAAAATTGCAACTTTTTCAGGATCAATTGACTTTTATTTTAAAAATTTGATCTTACAAGCCGTCATATCACCTCTACATAATACTAATAGAATTCCTCTTGGAGATGATGACTTCCCCGTAGAACTCCCTGTTGTACCCGAAAAGTCTAATATGATGCCAATTAAAGGTTCAGGTTTTGAAAAAGGATTATATGCTTCATATCCATTTAGTAGTGGGGAATTTTCATGTTCTTATTTTTCTGGATATGATCGAACCTATAACCTTTCAGGTGTTAATGTTTACGGAAAGGGAAGTGATTTAAGTTTTACAAATATTGATATTTTATATGGATACCGTAAAACAGAAACATATGGATTTGGAGGAGTCTTATTAAATAGGCTCTTTAATATACGCTTTGACATTGGTTATTTTTCAACAAAAGATATTAATGACAGTACCGATTTTATTATCAGAGAGTCAATTAATACACCCGTCTTTTACGACTCCTTACATTTTGCTTATCCTTTGAGGGAGAAGTCCACCTACATTCAAAAAACTTTCCAAATTGAGACTGAACTTCCTTTAAATATAAATTTAGTTGCTCAATATTTCACACATGATACTCTATCATATTCTTCAGATAGCTTACCTATTGATCAAGAAATTAGTATACCAAATCTTGAACTAGACCCTGAGAATATGACCCCATCCAACTTTTTTACTCCAGGCTTAGGTGTACCATTGGCATTTATCACTAATGAGGCAATTCTAATTAACTTGAATAAAAGTTTTCTTGAAAATCAATTAAAAATATCCCTTTCTAGTATTTTTGATATAAACCAATCAAAAGTCTATGGAACAATAAATGAAATAAAAGTAGAATACGATATTGCTCAAGACCTGATGATCTTAATGGGGCTTACAGAAATAAATGGATCCAAAACTCATCCAGAAAATGAGAATTATCGATTCAATAAAATGGAGGATTTTTCACATTTTCGATTTGAACTTAAATATTTTTTTTAAAATATCTACAATTGAAAGTTAAAATTACAGGCGTTGGAGTATATCTGCCTCCTAAAATAGAAACTGCTGCAGACATAGCTAAAAAAATTGGAAAAACAGCTGATTGGATCATTAATAAATGTGGAGTTAAAGAAAGAAGAGTTTCTTTAATCGATGTGGATGAAATGGGTGCCATTGCTGGTAAAAAGGCATTAGGANATAATAATATCCCTGATTTAATTATCAATGCCTCTGGAGTACCAAAACAAACTATTCCTGATACCTCTACTTTCTATCAGAAAGCATTGGGCTTTGAAGGCATTCCATCATTTAGTATACATTGCACTTGCTTATCTTTTGTTACGGCATTTAATACAGCAAGTGCTTTGATCTCATCAAATATTTACAAGAAAATACTAATTATTTCTTCAGACAGAGGAACACGTGGCAGAAATTTTAATGAACCTGAGAGCGCTTCTCTTCTAGGTGATGGAGCTGCTGCAATATTACTAGAGCCTTCAAACAAGGATGACAAAAGTGAACTACTTTTCTATAATATGAAAACCTGGCCAAGCGGAGCACATTTAACAGAAGTTCGTGGTGGTGGAACCAATAAACATCCTCAAGATCCAAATACAACATTAGCTGATAATCTCTTTACCATGGATGGACCTAATGTTTATAAAATTGCTCGAAAACAAGTGTATAAGATGGTTCTGAGATCATTAAAAGCAACTCGCTTACATCAAAATGAGATTGATTGGGTAATCCCTCATCAAGCNTCAGGNAANGCTGTGGACGCTTATGTTTCAGTAGGTGGCTTNCCNAAGGAAAAAGTATGCTCAAGNATAAAAGAGTTCGGGAATTGTGTTGCCGCTTCTCTACCTATGACTTTGGCTATGAATATTAAAAATAATAATATTAAAAGAGGACAAAATATATTATTNATTGGTACAGGAGCTGGTCTATCAGTTGCTTGTGCCTTAATTAATTATTAATTAATTACTATTTCATCTGTAAACAACCAAGACTTTCCACCTGAACCAGGATGATATTCAGGACATTTATTTATGTTATTTGCCCTTAACCTAATAAATCTAGATTCCACGTTTAAAGGTCTGATACTGTATTTAAAAATTTTTTGTTCAAAACTATAATCATTTTCTGGATTTACTTCATAAAGTAAATGAAAATTTTCCCCATCTATTGAATGTTCAATCTGTATTTTTTTAGGTAAAAAAATCCAAAAAACTTGACTTTGAAGAAAACGAGTTTCCACAAAATTTATTTTTTCCACACTACCTAAATCAATAGTCGCAATAAGGTCTTCAGCCTCAAAACCAAGCCATGAAGGATCCTTGTGATCAATTGTCCCAATATTTCCATTGATTAAAGCATCTTGGTCTTCACCAAAGTATTTAATATTTGCATTATTTATTAAGTTTAAAATTTTTCCTTTCCCCATATGAGAAATATTATTTTTTTGTTGTTTATATCCACAAACTGTAGAATATGATTCACTCCCAATTCTATCTGTTAATTGATCCCCTAAAATATTACGAGCACGATCACTTATTTTTTCTAACTCTTTGACAATAAGTGGATATTTTTCTATTAAATTATCCCTTTCTCCAATATCACTATCTAAGTTATATAATTCAAGTCCTGCCTCTCCTTTCCCATAAGGTCCAGGGTAAAGATTTTTACCTGGCTCAACATTCTCATAAGATCGATAAGTATGTGGAAATACAAGCTTCCAATCATCCTTTCTAACTGCTATCAGTTTTTCATTATAATAATAAAACAGTTCATTCCTTGGGTTTGCATTTGGTTCACCCTCAAATAGTGGCAATAGACTGACACCATCAATTTTTTTATTTATCTTATTTTCACCAACTATTTCAGCTAAAGTTGGAAATATATCAATCGTGCTCGCTATATTAGATAAAACCTGTTTAGGTTTAATTTTTTTGGGCCATCGTACTATACAGGGTACACGAGCTCCTCCTTCCCACATAGTGCCTTTCCCTTCTCGAAGAGGACCTGCAGAGCCACCCCACTTACCAAAATTTAACCATGGCCCATTATCGCTCGCAAAAATAATAAGTGTATTTTTATCTATATTATTTTCCTTTAATGAATTTAAAATTTGACCTACTGACCAATCAATTTCCATTATCACGTCCCCATAAAGTCCTAATTCACTCTTCCCTTTAAATTTTTTAGAAACAGCTATTGGCTGATGAGGCATAGGATGAGGTAAATAAAGAAAAAATGGATTATCTTTATTCCTTTTAATAAAATTTAAGGAATATTCAGTTAATTTTGTTGTTAACTGACTTTGATCAGCCAAGCCTTTAATTTCTTCTTTAGGGCTATTCTGCTCCCAAAAAAACATGGGAGGATAATAGCTTTTCTTTTTTGAATTAAAAGGTTTTCCATCATAATCAACAGGCCACATATCATTTGAACAAATAAGCCCTGAGAATTCATCAAAGCCATTTTGAAGTGGTAAAAATTTTTCACTATGTCCAAGATGCCATTTTCCAAATATTGCATTTATATATCCATGGCGTTTTAATAATTTTGCAATTGTCTCTGTATCTGGATCTAAACCATTAACATCCCAAGGGCTCAATGCTCCCTGTATACCAACTCTCTCTGAATAACTTCCAGTCATAAGAGATGCCCTAGATGCACTACAAACTGCCTGAGAAACATAAAAA
Source organism: Fidelibacterota bacterium (assembly GCA_002691785.1). Taxonomy (GTDB): domain Bacteria; phylum Fidelibacterota; class Marinisomatia; order Marinisomatales; family UBA1611. Next base: position 6,660 of record NZIX01000071.1, read on the forward strand.
TCAGTAAATAAGATACCCTCGTTTGCCATACCATCTATATGTGGTGTTTTAAAACCTTCTGCTCCATAGCATCCCAAATCACCATACCCTTGATCATCCGTAAGTATTAGAATAATATTTGGAAGTTCATTATTCTTCCCGCATCCGACAAAAAATAAAAGGAAATAGCTAATATATAAAAATTCTAATATTTTAGATATATACATTTATTACTGCTATTTTATCAAATTTACCTTTCTATATTTTGTATTTATACCATCACTCACTTGAATAATATAAATCCCTGATGAATGATTATCACCTGACCACTGAACAATATGTCGACCACTGATAAATATTTTATTATTTGAAATTTGATCCACTTCATTACCTAAAATATCAAATATTCTTATATCAAACCTACGATCATAAGGAACATCTAATACTAGTTTAGTTTCAGGGTTAAATGGGTTGGGATAGGCTTTTGAAATCTTAAATTGATATGGCAGTGTTGACTTTGATACACTATTTTGGTCACAATCCTGAGGTGAATATACTGGGAATGAATAGTAGAACTGATCTAAACTTAATTCAAAATTTTCACTATCAATAACACATTCAGGTACACCATCACAGAGAGCATTAGCTCCTATAGCAAAATAAGGGTACCCTCCAGGATCATCATCACTCCAATCTAATGTCATTTCACAAAAACACGTAGGTAGAGCTTCAAGATTGTTATTAAACAGCCATAAATAACTCAAATTGGTTAAGTTGCAAATTGATTCAGGAATTGATAATAACTCATTATAGCCCAAGTCTAAAAAATATAAATTGGAAAGATTTCCAAGGCTATCACCTAATTCCGATAAAATATTATTGTTTATATAGAAAGACATCAAACCTGTTAAATTTTTAAAAGACTCAGGTAATACAGCAATTCTGTTCCATTCTAAATAAAGTGAAGCTAGATTATTTAAATCACCAAAATTTTCAGGTAATGCATAGATAGTATCATTTACACCAGAACTATTCCCGTAATTTCCAGCAACAAAAAATTTTAAACGCCCGTTAAACCAAGTCTGAGTCCCAATATTTAATGGAGTTTCATAGTCCAAATCATTGATTAAAATTAAGCTATCTAAAACAGAAATATCTTTATCTGACAAACAAGAATCACCAACGAGAATAGTTACATTTGTTGGTAATTCAGAATAATAACTAAATGAGCTATCACATTGCCCATATAAGTTTGTTGAAATACTAAAAATTAAAACTAAATACTTACTTATACTTTTCATATTACTTTAAATAAAATATTTTTTCAGTTTGTGAAAAGGACTCTGAGTTAATTTTTATAAAATAAATCCCTGACGATTGATTCGTTGCATTCCAAAATAAACTATGATTCCCTGAGTTTAATTGTTTTTGAATTAAAGTTTCTACTAATTCACCTTTTATATTAAATATTTGAAAATAGATATATTGAGCAAAATTTAAAGAAAATTCAAAGTTTATTTTTGGATTAAAAGGATTGGGATAAGGTTTCTTCAATATAAATTCGTTAACTATTTCATTTTCAATCTCTGTTAATGGGCTTGTAAAAGCCTCAACAGAAATTATTTTTCCTTTCTCTAAATGGTGCTCTGGGTAAATATTAAGTGTCACTAAATTTCCATTTAATATTGTACTTACTGTACCCTCGAAGGATATTATGAATGACTCACCTGGTTCTAAAAATACGTTTCCAGATTGATTGGGAAACCAACTTTCTTGATCTTGGATTGAATAGATAAAGTTTTGAGCATTGCTCCCTTCATGGTTTAATGTGAAGCTAATCGTTGAATTTCCTGGTGGAACATAAACACCTGTATTGCCATTATATTCTTTATAGTTATTAATCATAATACTGTATGCCGAAGGATATAGACCGATAATTTTATTTGCTCTATAAACAGCTCCATTTGGTAACCCTAAATTATACTGAGCCTCCCAAACAACTTCACCTTGTTCAGAAACCTCTAGACTACGACCTGATCCTCCAACTGTAGTAATTAATATGTTATCATTTTCTAATTTTTGTGCATTACCTGATGCAAAACCAAATAAATTTTGAGGCAATTCATAATTCCAAACCATTGTAGCGAAATTATTTTCAATAGAAATTTCAATCGCCCTAGTAATTGGATCATCTGTACCTCTAAATTGAGGCGCCAAATTCCCATTGTCTAAAGTCAAAATATTTCCATTACTTAATTTTTGTAAACTATGCTGAAAACTAAAGCCAATATCAGTACCCATCTCTACATCACCTGATGGCATTTCATGTCCTATATTCCAAACCACATCTCCAGATGGATAGTCGATTTTTGTAATTCTTGATAAGTGCCTTACTGAAATATAAATAGCACTCTCATCCTCATCAAAAATAATTGCATTTGCATGTGTCCAATCATAATGCAAATCTATATAGGCTTGATTCCATGTCCCTCCATATTCATCATAATCCTCCATATTAAAATGGTCAAACACACTCCAGGACCATACAATTTCTTTTGTGTCTTTGTCCCATTCTACCAACTTATCTCCAATCCAAGGAAATTCTACCGTAGAACCATCAGCTTGGAATCCTAAATTTTGAAAGGATGAAGTCCAATCTCCAATTGGAATTACACCCAATGAGCTTTCCTCAATAATGCCCAAATAATTTCCATTAGAAAGTTGAATTAAATCGTGATGCAAGAAGTCATTATTTGGTTCACTCCATACCGTACCTTGGTCAAATGTAA
>NZIX01000072.1 GCA_002691785.1 Fidelibacterota bacterium
ATTACTGGGATCACAAAACTGCGGATCAACATCAGTAATAGATATGATATCATCTAAAATTAAATTAGAAAATTCATTATAGGTGCTTTCTCCTCCTTGGATGTTACTATATTGAATTCCAAGGTTGGTTAAACCACTGGTTTCTGGAATATAAAAGACTTCACCATTATTACCCCATATGATTGAGTTTTTTATATCTAAAGTAGATCCATACAATGCGAAGACAGAACCTATTCCTGATACATTNCCNGTNANTGTTGTTTGATTAATATTAATCATGGATTGGTTTCCAACCAACCCACCTCCAAAGTCATTACCTACATTATTTTCAAAACTCGACCAGTCNAATTGTAAGTTTCCTCCATAAATATATATACCTGCACCTTCAATTAAAGCCTGATTATCTCTAAACCTTGATTGATTAATAATAGGATTTGAATTTTCAAAATATATCCCTCCACCCCAATATGAAATATTATTTTGGACAATAATATTTTCAATATAAGGATCGCCATTGGTTACATACAATCCACCGCCTAAGTTTGCTGTGTTATTTCTTATAATTAAGTCTTTCAATATTGCATCTGATTGATACAAATACAAACCTCCTCCAATCTCAGAATTATTGCCCTCTATAACTAGACTAATCAGCGTAGGAGAACAATTTTCTATTTTAATTCCTCCTCCTGAAAGGTCAGAGCCTCCTTTAAAAGTTAAGCCTCTAAGGGTTCCATGGTTATTTTGATTTCCTTGTAGGGTAAAGGATGAACCACCTACTGGCCCAGGTAAAAAGCAAGTTGCTTCAATCATGGAGGAATCATCTAAGTCAAAGGCTCTNGACTCAATAACTATTTCTTTGCCTTCAAAGTTAAATGATTCAATATAATTACCAGGATTTAAACGGATAGTATCTCCATCCACAGCAACATCAATTGCTCGATTGATTGTTTCAAATGGAGTTTCAAGGCTTCCATCACTAGCATCATTACCATTCAAATCAACAAACCAGGTGGGTCCAGTGTTAATAGGCCCACATCCAGGTTCTAGACANCCCATCATAGATCCTCCTGCTCCACTTTCTACACATGGTGAACTTTCTCTTACTGAAAAATTTCCGCCTAAATCATTACAAAANTGAGGGTCTTCTTCAATATTTCCGGCTCCCCAATTTATNTCTCCGTTATCATTATCATCAATTCCATCGATTCCATTTTTAAAAGCAGAATAAACAATATTCAAATATTGTTCAGATCCATCTTCTCTAAANTAGATCTGATTGTCACCTGTNCCCCATAANATAGAGCTACTNANATTTACGGTCGATCCATCTCTCAAATATATGCCATCTCCATAGAGTCCTACGTCATTATTTGCAATGGTTACATTGGTAAGATGAACATAGGATTCATTTCTAATGTAACAGCCACCTCCAGAACTGGAAGCATTATTAACTATCAATGAGAAATTAAATGTAGGATCCGCATTATTAACATAAAGGCCTCCACCCAGGCCATCAGTAGTATTCCCTTTAATTTGAATGTGACTTGCTATCAAGTTTGCATCATCCTTCAAAATAATACCGCCACCAGAATTATTTGCAGAATTGTTCATCAAAATAACATTCTCCATAATGGGAGATGAATCATCTCTTAGATAACATGCCCCACCAAACTCTGCACTGTTATTTACGAATGTGGTATTGTAAAATTCAGGACTAGAGTTATTCCTTGAATAAATTCCACCTCCTACATCATCAGTCTCATTACCTTGAATGTAGCAATCAAAAAATTTAGGAGACGAATTGAAGCAAAAAATACCGCCACCTCCTCCTTCATTACCNATGTTGTCTTTAATAATGCAACTTTTAATTACTGGATTACTATTTTCTATGTANAGCCCTCCTCCGTAGGTATAGAATGAGCCATTATCATCTGGATCTTCAAAATTTCCAGTACCATTTTGAATTGTGAACCCTTGCAGAATTGAAGAGTTAGATTCTCCATTTTGAAAAGTTACAACACTACCAGTTTCAAAAACCTCAGTTTGAGCATCTATTATGGTAAGTCCTATAAGAAGAGAATCGTTATCTAGGATAAATCTTGACGATAGTACTACAGATTTTCCATCAAAGTTAATTTTTTCATTGTAAACCCCTGGNGACACNANGATAGANTCGTTATCAGAACTATTATTAATAGCATCCTGTATNAGTTCGAATTGCTCAGGAACGTAAAAAGTTTCTGCATTAATAAAAGAATACAAAAGTAATATTGATGTTAATATCTGTTTAAATTTTTTCATNTATGGCTTAATTAAGATATTTAATTTAGGAAAATAATTTGGAAAATCGGGATAGGATATTTACAAATTAGTTTGTTAATTTTTGAATCTNAAATAATCTTATNTTTTTAAAAGAAACGAAAATGATCATAGCCATACCCAAAGAAAATAATCACAACGAGACACGTGTATCCTGCTCTCCCAGCTCTGTTAAGGCACTTATTAAAGCTGGATTCAGCGTAATTATAGAAAAAGATGCAGGTCTAAAATCTTTTTATACTGATGAAGAATTTGAGGAATCTGGAGGAAAAATTGTTTCAAACTCTAAAAAACTTTTTAGTGAATCAGATATCATCATTAAAGTAAACCCGCCAAGTATGGAAGAAATAAAAAATTTTAAAGATAAATGTGTCTACATCTCTTTTTTNCAAACAACACGATGTCTAAATGAAGTAAAAGCATTAACTGAAAAGTCTATTACTGGGTTTTCGATGCATCTAATCCCAAGAACCACACTAGCTCAAAAAATGGATGCATTGTCATCTCAAGCGAATATAGCTGGCTATAAAAGCGTACTCATGGCTGCTACCCGTTTGGGGGTATATATGCCTCTTCTAATGACTGCAGCAGGAACTATNAGACCTGCAAAAGTATTAATTTTAGGAGCTGGAGTNGCTGGGCTTCAAGCAATTGCAACAGCAAAAAGATTAGGTTCTCAAGTTGAGGTTTTTGATGTAAGACCTATTGTAAAAGAACAAGTTGAATCACTTGGTGCAAAATTTATTGAAGTAGAATCTTCNTNNGATGAAGGTGTCGGAGAAGGTGGATATGCTAAAGAAACTTCGGATGAATATAAAAAGAAACAACAGGATCTCATTCATGAGCACATTAGCAAATCTAATATTGTAATAACAACCGCCCTTATTCCTGGAAAACCAGCACCACTACTTATTCCAAAAGAGATGGTAGAGTCTATGGCTCCTGGATCTATTATAATGGATTTAGCAGCTGAAAATGGTGGAAATTGTGAATTAACCCAAAAGGATAAAGTGATTATCCATAATCANGTNACTATTGATGGAAGTTCTAATATTCCNGGATTAATGCCAGTTCATGCAAGNGAGTTATATGGAAAAAATGTTTCTGCATTCCTTACCTACATGGCCAAAGAAGGTACCTTAAATATTGATTTAGAAGATGAAATCATTTCAGGGTCAATGTTTACTCATCAAGGAAAAATTACTAATCAACAAACCAAACAAGCTCTTGAAGAGCTAAAGTAGAAACATAAATGGATATTAACATATTAACCGTATTTATCTTGGCCATATTTGTTGGTTTTGAAATTATAACAAAGGTACCTCCAACACTTCATACCCCATTAATGAGTGGATCAAATGCAATCTCAGGTATCGCAATTGTGGGTGCCATTATATCAAGCAAGGTTGGTGGTAGTGTAGGCACTTATCTTGGCTTAATTGCTGTTATTTTTGCTACTATCAATGTTGTCGGTGGGTTTATGGTCACTGACAGAATGTTAAAGATGTTTAAACGTAAATAGGAATTAATATGGACTACACGAATCTATCTTACGTTTTATCCTCTGTCTTATTTATTCTTGGAATTAAAAAATTAAGTCATCCTAAAACAGCTAGAAATGGAAATCTCCTAGCTTTCATTGCTATGTTTATTGCAATTATTGCTACATTAATTTCTTATGACCAGCTTGACTATAAAATTATTTTTATTGGTATTGCAATTGGCGCAATAATCGGATCAATTTTTGCCGTAAAAGTTGAGATGACCCAGATGCCACAGATGGTTGCTATTTTTAATGGCTTTGGTGGTGCTGCATCTGCTCTGGTCGCTGCTGCTGAATATTTAGACCTCAGCCAGCCATCAACTTTTACTTTAACAACTATTGTACTTTCTATTTTTATTGGTACACTCACTTTTACAGGGAGCTTTATTGCATTTGGAAAATTACAGGGTTTTATTAGCGGTCAACCAATTGTATTTTCAGGCAATCAGCTTTTCAATGCTCTAATTGCAATTGCTCTAGTTATTACAGGCTACTTTCTCATCCAAAGTCCCTATGATCTAAATTATTTCTACATAATAATTGGTCTTTCTGCACTACTTGGAATTACTCTGACTATTCCAATTGGCGGTGCAGATATGCCAGTGGTTATTTCACTTTTGAATTCCTATTCAGGAATAGCGGCATCTGCAACAGGTTTCGTTCTTATGAACAATGGACTTATAATTTCAGGTGCCTTGGTTGGTGCATCTGGTATTATTTTGACTAGTATAATGTGCAAAGGAATGAATAGATCCTTAGCTAATGTCATCTTTGGTGCAATGGGACTCGAACAAGAATCATCAACCTCAGGCAATACTAAACAAGTATCAGTAAAAAGTTATTCCACCGAAGAGGCTGCTATGATATTTGATGCCGCTGAAAAAGTAATTGTTGTTCCTGGATATGGATTGGCCGTTGCTCAAGCTCAACATGCAGTAAGAGAAGTCGCTGAGTTCTTAGAGAATAAAGGGAAAAAAATACTCTATGCAATTCATCCAGTTGCAGGCCGTATGCCTGGTCACATGAATGTTTTACTTGCTGAAGCAAATATACCTTATGAACAACTTAAAGACCTTGATGAAATAAATTCAGAATTTGAAGACTGTGATGTAGCATTAGTGTTAGGTGCTAATGATGTGGTAAATCCAGCAGCTAGACATGATAAATCTTCGCCTATATTTGGAATGCCAATATTGGATGTTGATAAATCCAGAACAGTCATCATAAATAAAAGGACTATGAACGCTGGCTTTGCTGGTATTCAGAATGAATTATTTGGTTTTGATAATTCTATTATGGTTTTTGGTGATGCGAAAGATATGCTCCAACAGTTATTAAAGGATCTTAAAGACCTATAAAACTCAGCTAGCTAAGGTCTACTTTTACCTTAGTAGCACCAGAATATAATCCAAGAGCAATATACTTTTTGCAAACCGCTTCTGCATAATCTTCTGAGAAATATTTACCAACTTTGAAAACTTTTCCGCCACGATCATCGACAACATCTAATTCTGGGAGTATTTCGCGAACTGCTTTTATCTGTTCTTCACCCTGAGGAACGATACTAACTTCAAACATTTGGACCTCACCTCCTTTCTCCATACTCACATAGTGCGAAATCATTCCGGTAAATTCAGATACAGCCATAGCCTCTTCGGGAGTAACTTCATCATCTGCCTCAGCCATTAAATTAATTAAATCTACCAGTCCCTCAGCAACAGCTATGTCAGGACCTTCATCTAAATAAGATTGCACAAGTGCTTTTAATTCTACAAGGTTTGTAACCTCATCAGGTTTTCCTGGAATAAGTTCAGGTATTGAGATCCGCCACTTTTCAGCAAAATCATTGATTAAATCTATTTCTTCTTGTGCAACATCATCATCTATTGCAGCAAGTTTATGTAAAATATCAATAATTTTTTTTGCACCCTTGGGTCTTACCATTGAAGTGATTAAATCAGCAGATTCACTTTTTTCAGCAGATAATGCATTTAGCAGTAGTTTAACTAAGCTCTTTCCCCTGTTCTCTTCTAAAAAGTAGCCAGAGCTAATTAATGAAAATAACAATGCAAGAAATAAGCCAATCATAGATTTTCCAGCAGAAAGGTAATCTTGGGAAATGAAAAGGCTATTGAGTAAAAATGGGACTATAACAGCAAAGCCAAGTAATGAAGCTACTATTGAGATACTATTTGCAACTTCAGTTATTGTTCGTCTTTTCCATATTTTATTTACTTTTAAATATGCTTGGAAGATTGAAATTAAGAGTGCTCCAGATGCAAGAATTTGGATTAATCTTAAAAGCCAGCTTGGTTTAGCATATAATTTATATTTTCCTAAAACTTCATTACTTTTCTTATCGTGAACTTCGAAGGTTTGATTGTTAATTATTTTCAGAGTTGAAAAACCATCAATAAATGAATTTTTAGAAGCAATAGTTCCGTCTTGTGATGTAAATAAGACAAAATTACCATTACTAAATTCAAGGGTATAATTATTCTCATCTTTTTTTAAGTTAATTGAATCTTTCGAATTAACATCCACGTAAAACCCTTCAATGAGTTTGTCTTCTGATGCAATAGAAAAACAGAAAATAAATAAAAGTTTAGATAAATTTTGAATCATATTTTATTGGCCTTAAAAAATTTAACTTAAGCGTTCAACATCTAGAGTAAATCTAGTCATATTACTTTAATAAAAAAACCCCCTGAAGAGGGGGTTTCTATATTTTTCTTTTAATTTTCGAAATCTTTAGTCTACTATAGATATCTTAATTGCTTTTTTGCCACGATCTCCATCAACAACCTCAAATTCTACTTTATCACCATCTTGGACATAAATTCCTTCAGAAAGTCCAGACTCATGAAAAAAGTAATCTACACCATCATCACCTGCGACAAAACCATATCTTTTACTTCGATTAAAAAATTTTACCTTTCCTAACTGCATTAATTTCTCTCATCTAATATTAATGTTAAAACTACTTTTTGTAGCTCTATATCACTCCCAATATAATAAATTTATTGGAAAATAAGTTATTTTAAATACTGAATATATATAATTTATGAAATTATGACTTATCCTTTAACGCTATTTCATAAAACAGTTTAACTGATTCTTCTCTATCAATATTAAATTTTCTTTTNCAATAATGATAAACAATATTCTCNACNTCACTTTCNTATTCGTCTTCAGTATACANNTCTAAAATNGTNTCTAAATATTCTTCAAATTCTGATCTTTGTATTTCTGTAAATGGCATTTTAATTTNCCTTTNTNNTTTTNNANTAAAATTGGAGAGATGGCAGAGCCTGGTTGAATGCGCTGCACTCGAAATGCAGTATACCTNTTGGGTATCGGGGGTTCGAATCCCTCTCTCTCCGCNTAAGTAATATAATTTTACTGATAAAATTAAAATAAACTAAATTAATTCTGNAGATAAATAACTATTTATTNGCTGAATNAACTAAANGGATANTGATTAATGGANGTATTTGAATTCATTAGAGAAAAGAAAGGTGACTTAAAAGAAAANACTGCTCAATTTAAAGCAATGATTGAACCAAAATTTCGTTTATTGTCTGAGAAAATAAACTCTAAAATAACCAATACCTTAAATAATCCNTGGATTGAAGGTTTTAATCCTTTTGAGAAGTCTTATNTATTATCATCAAACAAGNAAACNTTAAGTCCTAGTGTAAATCAAGTATATTCAAAATTAAAAAAAAATATCGGNNTGGAAACATTTGTTGGAAATTGGGAAACAATTGATCAAAGTAGTATAAATCAATTTGCAGATATAACAGGTGATAATCAATGGATTCATACAGATCCNATTAGAGCCAATNCTGAATCTCCTTTNAAGACAACNATAGCACATGGATTCTTAACTCTTGCAATGATTCCTAAATTNACGGAAACNATTAGTTCTAAAAATAATCACTATCAAAATGCTCGAATGGTTGTGAATTATGGTTTAAACCAAGTCCGCTTCCCNTTTCCTGTTCGATCTGGATCTAGAGTACGAGCCAGAAAAAAACTTATTGATTTAATTCCAAGAAAAAATACTATTGAGGTAATCGATGAGGTTAGTATTGAAGTTGAAAATAAAAAGAGACTAGCTTGCGTAGCTGAGACTGTTTTAAGAATATATTTTTAAAATTAAAAAACGGAAATAATTATGAAACAATATTTTACTGGATTTTTCACAGCTATGGNTTTGGTAACAAGCGTATTTCTTTTCATNGGTGCTGCATCAAATAANANCAAAATAGAAGCTAAAATGATAACTGTTAAGGGGAAAGATGGTTCAACATTAATCATGGATGGAACCATCGTTACTTTAAATAAAGATGGTTTCGTTACTGGNTACTTTGGAAATGATAAATCTAAAAATGGTATTATTACATTATTTGATAAAAATAGAGGAAAAACATTTANAAAGTAACTATTTTAAAAATTTTANCTANGATCNAAATTATAACATATTAAACCTTATGNGTACACTCAAAACTAATAAGTGGCTTCGCATTACAACCTTATGTATTCTTTACTTTGCTCAAGGTTTTCCCTGGGGGTTTATGCTGACAGCTTTGTTATCTTTTTTAGCATCAAAAGGTTTGACACTTGCAGAATCTGGTCAGCTAACTGCTATGGCTTATTTACCATGGACATTTAAACTTTTTTGGGGTCCCATTATTGATTCATTTACNTATCGTGCAATGGGACGTCGCCGTCCT
>NZIX01000073.1 GCA_002691785.1 Fidelibacterota bacterium
AAATCAAAAATTAAAGTCATTATATTTGGAACCGATACTCCAGCTGGAAAATATTTTGATTTAGTATTAATAATTTCAATTCTTTTGAGTGTGTTAATTGTCATGCTTGATAGTGTCTCAGATCTTCATAAAGAGTATGGATTAATTTTTAATTACTTTGAGTGGATATTTACCATCCTATTTTCGCTTGAATATTTATTGAGGATCTATTGTATCAGAATAGCGAGCAGTTATATTTTTAGTCTTTATGGGATAATTGACCTTCTAGCATTAATTCCTACTTACTTAGCCATCTTTTTGCCCGGAGCAAGCGTATTTTCAGTAATTAGAGTTCTTCGAGTTTTACGAGTTTTTAGGATTTTAAAACTGGTACAATTTATGGGTGAGGCTAATTTATTAATAAAAGCAATAAAATCAAGTCGAAGAAAAATTCTAGTGTTTTTATTCTTTGTGATTAACCTTGTTATTATACTTGGCTCAATAATGTATTTAGTTGAGGGAGAGTCTTCAGGTTTTGATAGTATACCTAGAAGTATTTATTGGGCAATTGTCACACTTACTACCGTTGGTTATGGTGATATTTCTCCAATAACAAATCTAGGTCAGTTTATTGCAGCTTCTATCATGATAATGGGTTATGTAATTATTGCTATTCCTACTGGAATTGTAGCAACTGAAATGCGGTTTTCAAAGAGAAGAAGAAAAAAAGTTTGCATTGTTTGCAACGATGATAAACAAGAACTCAATGCCAAATTTTGCAGTAATTGTGGAGCAAAATTTGAAACTATCTAACTTTTAATTTTATCAAAAAAATGAAAAAAAGAGCAGTTATATTACTTTCTGGAGGACTCGATTCAACAACCTGCTTAGCTTTAGCAAATAAAGAAAGTTTTGAGCTATTTGCACTTACCATAAACTATGGTCAAAGGCATGATTTTGAATTAAAGGCATCAAAGATAATTGCAAATTTATATAATGTAAAAAAACATTCTATACTAAATATAAATTTAGCCAAATTTGGTGGTTCAGCGTTGACCGATGATATTGAGGTACCAAAAAATAGATCTGAGAATGAGATGTCAAATATTCCGGTAACTTATGTGCCCGCTAGAAATACAGTTTTCCTTTCCTTGGCTCTGGCTTGGGCTGAAAGTTTAAAAGCATACAATATTTTCATAGGAGTAAACTCCCTAGATTATAGTGGCTACCCTGATTGTCGTCCTGAGTTTATAAAATCTTTTGAAAAAACGGCAAATTTAGCAACAAAAATAGGCGTTGAAGGTGAAAAGATGTCAATCCACACACCATTAATAAACCTTACTAAAGGTGAAATTATTAAACTCGGAATATCGTTAGGAGTCAATTATGGATTAACTTCAACTTGTTATGACCCAAAAGAAAATGGTGATCCTTGTGGATTTTGTGATGCTTGTATTCTTAGGGTTAAAGGTTTTCATTCTATTTCTGAAAAAGATCCTCTAAGGTATAATAATTAATTTTGTACTTGATAAAAGAAATTTATTTTACTCTGCAAGGTGAAGGTTTTCATACTGGACGACCTGCTATATTTATCAGATTTTCAGGATGTAATTTATGGACAGGACTTGAAAAAGATAGAGAAAAAGCTATTTGTTTTTGGTGTGATACTGATTTTGTAGGTACTACTGGACCAAATGGAGGAAAATATTCATCAAAACAAATAGCTGATATACTACTTAATCTCTGGCCTACTTCAAAAGTTGAAAAGCCTTACATTGTATGTACAGGAGGTGAACCCCTCCTACAAATTGATCAATTATTTATTACAACAATAAAAAACATTGGTTTTGAAATTGGACTTGAGACTAATGGGACCATACTCGCTCCTGAAGGGTTTGATTGGATTTGTGTAAGTCCAAAAGCAAATTCGAAGTTAAAGTTAAAAAAAGGTAATGAATTAAAATTTATTTACCCTCAAAAAAATTTAAATCCAAAGGATCACGAATTTTTAGATTTTGATCACTTTTTTATACAACCATTAGATGATAAATATCAAAGTCAAAATGTTCTAATGGCTAAAGAGTTTATCAAAATGAATCCATCGTGGAAGCTCAGTATTCAAACACATAAAGTCTTAGGAATTCCTTAAATTTAGTTATGATTGTATACAAAAAATTTACAATTGAATCCGCAAGGTCATTGCCTAACTTACCAGATAATCATCCTTGCAAGAGGGTGCATGGACATTCATTTAAAATTATTATTAGCTTAGAAGGCTCCATAAATGAAAAAACTGGTTTTGTAATTGATTTTAGTGATATTGAAAAAGCCTTTAATCCAATAAAAAATATTCTAGATCATGTATATTTAAATGATATAGAAGGTTTAGAAAATCCATCAAGTGAAAATCTTTGCATCTGGATTTGGGATAAGTTAAAAGTAAAATTACCAGAATTATTTAAAATTGAAATTAAAGAAACTAGTTCGACTGGTTGCATTTATAAGGGTGAATTAAGATGATAAAACCTGATGGGAAAACTTTTGATTTTTTAGATGAGAAACACATAGATCCATCTTTTTTAGAGGTGTTTGAATTTGATAGTTCAAATCAGTATATTCAAACAGAAACAAAAGAATTTTGTGCAGTATGCCCATTTAGTGGATTGCCTGATATTGCATATATTAACATTGAATATTATCCAGAAGGCGGCTTATGCATCGAGTTAAAATCTTTGAAATATTATTTTAATAGCTTTAGAAATGTCGGCATTTACCAAGAAGCTGCAACTAAACGTATATATGATGATTTAAAATATAAATTAAATACCAATAGAATCAGAGTTACTTCCGTATACAATATTCGAGGTGGATTTAAAACTACCTGTTTAGAAGGAAAAATTGATTAAATGATCAATCGTTATGGCTGTCAAAGTATGGTTAATCCAATACGTAAAGTTTTAATAAAACATGCCAAAGAAGGTTTTAAAAGTCAATCTGAACTAAATAAATGTGCATCTAAATTAAATTATTCAGAAACCCCAAATTTTTCAAAATCTATATCAGATTATGATCAGTTTGTTAAACTTTTAAAATCTTTTGATATTGAAATTCATTATTTACCTTATGATANCAATACTACCCCTGATTCTATTTATACCCATGACCCTTGCATAGTCTCTAANANAGGAGTAATCCTATGCTCTATGGGAAAAAATGATAGATGCTCAGAAGTTCCAGCTATTGAGTCTTATTTTGAATCATTAGATATCCCTATATTAGGTAAAATTAAAAAACCTGGTAATTTAGAAGGTGGAGATGTCGTCTGGATAAATGAGCGCTCAGTAGCAGTAGGTGAAGGCTATAGGTCAAATTCTGAAGGAATAAAACAATTAAAAGATCTTCTCTCTGATCTTGTTGACATTGTAATTTCTGTTCCCCTCCCTCACTGGACAGGTCCATTAGATTGTCTCCATCTTATGAGCCTATTAAGCCCAATTGATAAAGATCTATTCCTTGTTTATTCAAGATTGCTTTCTGTACCATTCTTGAGATATCTTTCACTATCAGGAATAAAACTTATTCATGTTCCAGATAACGAATATGATTCAATGGGTTGTAATGTTCTAGCAGTTGCTCCAAAAAAAGTTATTATGCTAGAAGGCAATCCACAGACTAGAAAAATGTTAGAAAAAAATAAAGTCGAAGTGTTTTGCTATGACGGTTCAGAAATTTCCTTGAAGGGATCTGGAGGACCAACTTGCCTTACACGTCCATTTTTAAGACAATAGAATGGCTTACTACAATACCTTTAAAGCAAAAACTCAACTTAAAACATCTCCTTTTTTTGAGAGAACCTCTAAATTGAATGAATCGCAAGAATGGCGGCGATGGTCTGGGTATTTATCCGCTACGAATTATGAATTAAATCACGAAAATGAATATTTTGCGATTCGAACAAAATCTGCACTATTAGATATATCACCTTTGTATAAATATCTAATAGAAGGTCCTGATGCTATGAGATTCCTTGATAAACTGGTTACTAGAAATATTAAAATTTGCAAAATTGGTCAAGTAATGTATACTCCATGGTGTGATGAGGATGGGAAAGTTATCGATGATGGAACGGTCCAAAGATTGTCCAGTGAAAGATTTCGAATAACAAGCGCTGAACCAAATTTTGAATGGCTTCAATTAAATTCCTGTGATATGNATCTAACTATTATTGACGATTCACATAAAACTGCTGCTCTAGCACTNCAGGGGCCTAATTCACGTAAAATTTTAAATAGTATTTCAAGTGATTCTATTAATTCCTTGAAATTTTTTTGGATGAAAGATACAAGGATTAATAAATATCCAGTTACAATTTCTCGTACAGGATATACAGGTGACCTAGGATATGAAATCTGGCTTGATCCTAGAGATGCATTAGATATATGGGATATTTTAATGGATAAAGGTAAACCATATGGAATAACTCCTACAGGTCTTCAAGCATTAGATATTTCAAGAATAGAAGCTGGACTAATTTTATTGGATGTGGATTATATTTCATCTCGACATGCTATTATAAATTCTAGAAAGTCATCACCCTACGAATTAGGGCTAGGTTGGGCTGTTAAAATGAATAAAGATTCTTTTATTGGTAAAAGAGCATTAGAAAAAGAACTAAAAAATGGACCTGAATGGGAATTTGTTGGAATTGAAATTGAATGGAATCAATTAGAAAAACATTATAGAAAAGCTGGTCTTGCTCCTGAACTACCTTCTACAGCTTGGAGAAATAGTATTCCACTATATTTCAATCAACAGCAGCAAGTTGGCTATGCAACCAGTGGTACCTGGTCTCCTATTCTAAAACGTTATATCGCTTTAGCTCACGTTAAAAGTGATTATGCGAACATTGGAACAAATTTAGATTTTGAAATAAAAGTAGAACATTTTAAAAAATTAACTAATGCTAAAGTTGTTAAAACTCCTTTTTTTAATCCGGATAGGAAACGCTCATGTCCAAAGTAAATAAATATGATGCAATTGTAATTGGAGGTGGTCACAATGGTTTAACTGCTGCCGCATATCTGGCTCGTGCAGGAAAAAAGGTGCTTGTCTTAGAAAGAAGACATGTCCTTGGAGGAGCAGCTGTAACAGAAGAAATATTCCCAGGGTTTAAGTTCTCAGTTTGCTCGTATGTTGTAAGTTTAATGAAACCAAATGTTATGCGTGAATTAATGTTACCTAAATTTGGTTTGAAATTACTACCTCTAGAAAGTACCTTTACACCTCTGGAGAATGATTATTTGCTTCGCACATCAGATGCTAATCAAACCTATCGTGAAATATCTAGACATTCGATAAAAGATGCAGAAACCTATATGAGATTTGGCCCCAGAATGGGACAAATTGGAATGGCTGTTCGTCCAATATTAGAGACCATTGCACCTAATGCAATCCGTCCTTCATTGTCTGATATTTCCAATCTTAATAGCCTATTAAAACATTTTAAAACTCTCTCATCAGATCAATTTGAATATTTAACCAAACTTATGACCATGAGTTCAGCCGATTTTTTAGATGAATGGTTTGAATTTGAACCTCTTAAAGCAACAATGTCAGCAAGTGGAATAATTGGAACATTTATGGGACCACGTTCTCCAGGGTCAGCCTACGTTATGTTGCATCATTATATGGGTGATATAGATGGTGCCTTTAGAGCATGGGGTTTTCAAAAAGGTGGAACTGGTGAAGTCAGTATGGCAATTGCTAGATCTGCAGAACACTTTGGAGCTAAAATTATTACTGAAGCACCTGTTGAAAAAGTCATTGTGAAAAATGGACGTGCTAATGGTGTTGCTCTAGAGAATGGTGATGAATATAAATCAGATATGGTTATATCAGGATTAGACCCAAAACTATCNTTTTTAAAGTTAATTGATGAAAGTGATCTTCCTTCTGACTTTTTACAGTCTATAAAAAATTTCCGTATTCGAGGCTCATCAGGTAAAGTTAATTTAGCTTTGGATGATCTCCCAAATTTTACATGCTTACCAGGAGACGGACATCATCTACGTGGAGCCATCTCTATCAGCCCAAATTATGATCACCTAGAAAGAGCTTATGATGATGCTAAATATGGTAATTTTTCCCAAAAACCCTTTATGGATATTATTCTTCCATCTGTACTTGATCCAGAAATGGCTCCTCCAGGAAAGCATGTTATGTCTTGTTTTGTACAATATGCTCCTTATGATTTGAAAGGCGGTTGGAATAATGAAAAGAGAGAAGCATTTGGAGATGCAGTTGTAAATACTCTAGCTCAATATGCGCCTAATATAAAAGATATCATTTTACATCGCCAAGTTTTAAGCCCTATGGATTTAGAAAATACTTTTGGGTTAACTGAAGGTAATATTTTTCATGGTGAACTAACAATTCAACAATTATTTTCTTTAAGACCTGCTGCAAAGTGGGCAAACTATACATCACCTATAAAAAATTATTTCCAATGTGGATCAGGTACACATCCAGGGGGTGGAATAACGGGTTCTCCAGGAGAAATGGCCGCTAAAAAAATATTAGGGATACTCTAATGGAGCATTATGATATAATTATTATTGGCAGTGGTATAAATAGTTTAACAGTTGCAGCACTGCTTAGTAAAAAAGGTAAAAAAGTTTTAGTCCTAGAACAATCTAATAATATAGGAGGAATGGCTTCTACGATAGAATTTCAGCCTGATTACAAGTGCAACATAATTAATGATTCCATAAAATGGATAAACCCAAAATTAATAAAAGAATTAGATCTTACTTCAGATAAACTAGAATTAATAAAACCAAACATAACTCATATTGCTTTAGGAGAAGATAATAGACATATTGAATTNCACCGAGACTTCANAAAAACAGCTGAATCTATTAGCAAATTATCAGAAAAAGATGCAAATAATTGGGAAGGTTTTACTTTACACATAAAAAAGATTACGAATTTTTTAGAAAAACTCTACCAAATAACTCCTCCAAAAGTGCCAAACTTGAGTATAAATGATGCATTATCAATGAGGTCAATACTAAACCCTGTTTTAAAATATGGGACTCAAGGTATTGTTGATTTACTTAGACTTGTTCCTATGATGATGCCAGAAATGATGGACGAATGGTTTGAAAATGATTTATTAAGAGGCTCCCTTTCTACAGCTGGGAGTCATCATTCATCTCTTGGACCTTTTTCAGCTTCTACCGGATATAATTTTCTTCATCAACATCTATTTAGTAATGGAGTAATTCATAATAATCATTTTGTAAATGGTGGTACTATTAAGTTTGCTGAGGCAATAAAAGAAGTTGCAATAGAAAACAAAGCTGAAATTCTTACCAATTCAAAAGTAAAATCAATAACTATAAAAAATGATATATGTGAAAGCATTAGTTTAGAAAATGGTAATATAATTAAATCTAATACCATAGTCTCTGGAGTTGATCCTAGAAATACGTTTATAAACCTTATAGGACCTCAAAACCTAGATCCCAACCTTCATATTCAGCTTAGAAATATTAAATATAGAGGTACCTCAGCTCGAATTCATTTTGCTTTAAAAGACATCCCAGAAATCAAAAGTGTTCCATCTCAAAATATGAAATCTATGTTTTCAATATGCCCAAATATTGAATATTTAGAGAAAGCAAGTGATAGCGTAAAATATGGTCAAATAGCTAAAGAACCATCCTTAGAATTCTCTTTCCCAAGTTTAATTAATCCTGATTTTTCTCCTGAAGGTAAACACGTAATGTCCGCAACCGTTCAATATGCCCCTTATCACTTACGTGATAAAAAATGGGATTCTAAAACTAAAGATCAATTATACAAAAATGTAATAAATGTTTTAGATAATTATATACCAAGTATCAATAAACTTATTGAATCTTCATCAGTATATTGTCCAAAAGACCTTGAAAATGAATATGGCCTTTCTGAAGGCAATTTAAACCATGGTGAAATGAGTTTAGATCAATTTCTATTTATGCGTCCAAATATTAAGATGTCTCAATATAATACTCCTTTTAAAAATCTTTATCTTTGTGGCCCTGGAACTCATCCAGGAGGTGGACTCCATGGTACAAATGCTTTGAATGCTGTAAAAGAAATTTTAAAACATTGACCTTTAAAAAGACAGCTTCAACCCTCTCTAAAGGTGCAAAAACACTTGGACGTAAGTATTACACTAGTAAAAAAATTTTAAATAAAGAATATAAACATCTATTTTATAAACATTGGATTTGTGCAGGACGATCATCTGAACTATCAAGTATTGGTCAATATAAAACANTAAATATTGGAAAAGAAAATATTATTATTTTGCGAGATAATAATAATAAAATTGTCGCTCATTATAATGTATGCAGGCATAGAGGAACAAGAATTTGTAANNATAANAGTGGNCANTTTTCTAAGTCTATTCAATGNGGNTATCATGGTTGGACNTATGANNTAAATGGNNATCTNATTGGNGCNCCNCATATGNANGNAGTTANAAATTTTAATAAAGNTAATTATNCTNTNCATNNNGTNGCNTTNAAAGANTGGGAAGGTTTTATTTTTATNAATCTTTCTNATAAACCAANTAATTTTGAANTTTACTTTTCACCNATTTTAAATCGATTTAAACAGTGGAATATATCGNCNTTAAAAACATTAGAAACAAAAAANTATAATGTANAAGGAAACTGGAAATTAGTAATTCAAAATTATTGCGAATGTTATCATTGTCCNATTCTTCATCCAGANTTAGCGGCTATCCATAATTATATGGGAGGGAGAAACGATCTTTATGATGGCCCTTTCCTAGGAGGCTATATGGACTTTAATAAAAATAAAGAAAGTATTTCTAAAAATGGTCAATTATGCTCTCCGATTTTACCACAATTAGAAGAAAAGAATAAAAAGCGAGTATATTATTATTCAATTTTCCCAAATATGCTTTTAAGTCTTCATCCCGAATATGTAATGTTCCATACAGTATGGCCTGATGGATATAAAAAATCTAAAGTAGAATGTTCATGGCTTTTTGAAGATGATGTTATTAATTCTAATAAATACAAACTAAAAAATGCAGTTGACTTTTGGGACATGACTAATAAGCAAGACTGGCATATATCTGAACTATCTCAATTAGGAATACAATCAAAAAAATACACTCCAGCTCCATATTCTGGACAAGAAAGTCTTCTCGCTGCTTTTGATAGTTATTATTTAAAACAATTTAAATAAATTATATTTTGATTGTATATTCAAAAATGTAAGTTTGACACCCAAAAATTTAAAATATTTGAGCCGGTAGCTCAGTTGGTAGAGCAGTGGCCTTTTAAGCCATTGGCCGTGAGTTCGAGTCTCACCCGGCTCACTGA
>NZIX01000074.1 GCA_002691785.1 Fidelibacterota bacterium
TTTGAAATTGCAGTGTCCATCCATGGAGCACCTATTAATTTAAATGGCTGATTTGTGCCTCTTCCTTCACTGATATTTGTGGCTTCATACAAGCACATACCAGGATATATAATGGCAGTTTCTATGTCAGGAATATTGGGAGAGGGCTTTACCCAACTTAATTTAGTATCATCGTAATACATGGACCGCTTCCAATTATCCATCTTGACGATAATTAATTCTGGTGGGGAAGAGGATAGCCAATTATTATTGCATGCCATGTAGCTTAATTCTCCTACTGTAAGACCGTATCGAGTTGGAATAGGATAATAGCCAATAAAGGATTTATAATTGGGGTCTAGAGTGGCACCCTCTATGATTTCACCACCTAATGGATTGGGTCGGTCTAAAATCATAACGTTTATATTATTTTCAGCGGCAACTTCCATGGTCATAGCAAGGGTCGATATATAAGTATAAAAACGGACACCAATATCTTGAATATCGTAAATAATTAAATCAAGTCCCTCAACCATATCTTGGGTAGGTCTTCGATTTCTTCCATAGAGAGAAATAATATTAGGGCCTGTTTTATTTTGATATTCTACTTTTGCCCCAGCACTCGCTTCTCCATAAAATCCATGTTCAGGTGCAAAAATTACTGACAATTCTATTTGAGTTGATTTTTGGAAGATAGTATAATTTTTTACCCCATTTCGAGTTATGCCAGAGTGATTGGTAACAAGTCCAATTTTTTTCCCATCTAAATAATTTAGGTGATCTTCAATAAGGACATCTAATCCCGTTCGAACTGTTTTATCTTTTTTAATAGGTTCCAAGATTGAGACGGTTGTTGCCCCATAGGTAGTTTTAGCAAAAACAATAACAAACAAAAAAATATTTAAGGTAACAATAGTCGAGATTCTCATAGATTAAATTTAATTTGAATTTTATTTTTTTTAAACTTCTTAAATATTTATTTGTATCATAAAATACCAATAATCAGTTTTTTAATAATATAATTTTTGAGGTGTTATCCTATTAGTTGGATCGATAATATTATTGTCTTTACTTTTTTATTTGGGCTCGTCTGCTTTGGATGGTTACAGGGGCTGAAGAATAAAACGAGTTCGGATTACTTCTCTGGAAACCGAAACGTCCCCTGGATTATAGCCATGTTTTCTATTGTTGCGACTGAAACTTCTGTGCTCACTTTTATAAGTATTCCTGGAATTGCATATCGAGGGGATTGGACGTTTCTTCAATTAGGATTTGGATATATACTAGGGAGAGTGCTGGTAAGTTTCCTTCTACTTCCAAAATACTTTGAAAATAGTATTACATCTATTTACGAGGTCATTGGAGAAAAGTTTGGTTCAAATATCCAAAAAACAGCCTCTTTTATCTTTTTAATTACTAGAGTCTTCGCAGATGGGATACGGTTTTTGGCAACTGCAGTCATTGTCCAAGTGATTACGGGCTGGTCATTGCCCAGTTCTGTATTAATCATTGGGGTGGTAACCCTAGTCTATTCTCTTTTAGGTGGAATAAAGACTATAGTGTGGATAGATAGTGTTCAATTTATACTATATCTACTTGGTGGTGTATCGACCATTATTTTTATTTTAAATCATTCAAGTGAAAGTGGGTATCAAATCGCCTCTTCTCTTTATGAAATGGGTAAGCTTAAAACCATTAGTTTTTCAGGGAATGTTGTGTTTAACCCTTATTTTTTTATTTCGGCTGTGGTTGGAGGTGTTTTTTTTATCATTGTCATCTCATGGCGTAGACCATATGATGGTACAGAGAGTTTTGATAACAAAAGATTTGAAATCTGCAAAAAAAGCCATGATTGGAAGCGGTGTTTTTGTGGTGTTTCAATTTTTTATATTTTTAATAGCAGGGTCTTTAATTTATTACTTTTACCAGGGAATTTTAATTGAAAAAGATCGTGAATTCTCAACTTTTATTGTCCAGAGTTTGCCTATGGGATTAAAAGGTCTGCTTATGGCTGGGATATTATCCGCAGCAATGTCAACATTAAGCTCTTCTATTAATTCTCTGGCATCCTCAGTCGCTGTTGATTGGTATAGGAATTCAATTAGTTTAGTGCAATCTAAATGGATTAGCTTAGTATGGGCATTAGTGTTAATTTCAATTGCATTATTATTTGATGAGAGTGACTCAGCTATAATTATTATTGGTCTTCAGATAGCCTCATTCACTTATGGGGGACTGCTTGGACTCTTCGTATTAAGTAAAATACAAAGACATTTCAGAAGTTCAAGCGTAATAATTGGTTTAATATCTAGTTTCTTAATTGTTTTCTATCTCAAACAGATTGGGATTGCATGGACATGGTTTATTTTAATTGCAACCAGTATAAATGTGTTCATAACGTTACTAATAGATTATAGTCATTCTTTTTTATCATCAAGAAAAAGATAAGGTAAGAGAACTTTGCTTAATAAAGGTTTCTTAAATTGCATATGAAGTCTTGTTATAATTTAACCCTTAGCATGATGATCACCTTATTAACGTTACGGGAATAAGTTTATGTTCCTACTTTTTTTTCGGCTTCCATGCATCAAATAAGCGGCTCTAGATTGCATTTTCGCTTGGCTACTAGCCCTGATACCATAGAGTATCTTTTTAGCTTTAAGCGATGATAATTTTAAATCTACTGAAGGATCTGGATACGTTTTACCAATAATACATCCAGTCTTTTTTTGCATTTTTTCGGATAAGAGGTGAGGATATTGTATGTATTCTAATGGAATGTTTTCAAGTTCGGGGACCCATCTTCGAACAAAATGGGCCTCTGGATCATGATCAAGTTGTTGTTTTGATGGGTTGTAGATACGAATAGCATTGATTCCGGTAACACCAGATTGCATTTGAAATTGGTTAAAATGGATTCCAGGTTCATAATCAATGAAGTAATTGCTTAAATACTCTGAGGTTTTTCTCCAGTCAATCCAAAGGTTATATGATGCAAATGATACAAGCATAGCTCTCATTCTAAAGTTGATCCATCCATTGACTTTTAAGGAACGCATACAGGCGTCTATCATTGGAAATCCTGTGGTCCCTGTTGCCCATTTTTTAAAAAGGTTTGAGTCAAAAGTAGTTCTAATATCATCATAGGCTCTTACCATATTTGTAAATTCTAAATTAGGTTGCAATTCAAGNTTTTGAATAAAATGACAATGCCATCTNAGTCTAGATGAAAAAGAGGACAACGATTTTAACCAGCCAGTTCTAATNTTATTTNTTCGGAGATNNNNTTGACGATGAGTGGTGGCTTTTAAAATTTCTTTAATTGAAATATTTCCATANGTGATGTAGGAACTTAATCGAGAACAGCTTGAAAAAGCNGTTAAAGGACTGGANATTTTTTTAGANTAATATTGTCCTCGTTGGTTTAAAAAGGTATNCAAGGTAGACNTTGCTTCGGATTCACCTCCTTTGTAAAGTTTAGAATAATTAATTTTTTTTATATTTAAACTTNTATTATNCANTAAACCAGATGTGTTTTTTAAGCATNTAAAATTTGAAATATCAGGNACNGATAGGACNTCTTTTNTCATGTCAGAGTTCCANNTNTTNGACCACCCATCTCTATNTTTTAAATCTCTAATGACTCCGTTNNTNTGAAATTCAAGCCATTCGATGNCATTTTCTTTGCAGTAACTCGAGAGNTGTTTATNTTGATTANANTGANACCAATTACCTGTNNNTTGATGACTGATTAATCTTTTGATTGAGCATTGATGATGAATNGTTTTTAAGACATCCATAGAATGGTTGTGATAAATATTTAAATNAGACCCTTTTGATAANAATNCTTTNTTAAGTTCGATCANGGAATCATTGATAAAATCNAAATGGAGATAAGAAAAGTCGGGTTTTGAAATTATTTCTGGATCATAAATNTAAATAGCTGCAGTGTCTTCATAACGCGATGCGATNGTTAGTGGGAGATTATCNGATAGNCGNAGATCTNTTCTAAACCAGAANAGTGTTAGNTTTTTCATNATANATTATTTAGNNAAAATTGAGAAAAGTGATCATCTAGNTNTTTGNATATATATATNTATCTTTAATATTATTTGAAGATATATTAAAAGATCAAATAGGTTTAGTAGAATTGTNTTCCAAATTAAGTTTANTTTNAGAATTTCATCTTTTAAATGGCCAAAAANTAACCAANTTGATTGATAAGTTAAGTNTCNATNTAAATTAAACTTTAATGAATTCGTTTGATGAAAAGGAANGTATCAAANCGTTTTGGTGCNAACANANTAGAATTCTTAGCTAAAGAGTTTATNNTCACCATGCCTCCTTGATGAATAAAATCATATTGACCNAGGCTCATACCAACATGTGTGACACGATNCTCTTTGCCAAAGAATAGTAAATCTCCNGGCTGGATNTTTGACCAGNTATNATCAGGNATTATTTCCTNTCCATAAAGAGCTTGNTGTCTAGCATCTCGAGGTAGCTGAATTCCTGAGGCTTCAAATATGTTTTGTGTAAANCCTGAGCAGTCATTNCCTTTAGAAGAATTTCCACCCCAAAGGTANGGAGTTCCCATCATTTGATGGGCTANTCTTAACCGAGTTTGAATAGGNTNTTNTATTTTNTCAGTTNCCTTTGATGAAGCTAGTATTTNTAATATAACCAAATCGCTTNTCTGNAAGTTGTATTAGAGACCAATNTACATTTTTATTAATTAACTTAAGTTTATTNTTTAAAACGATATCACTNATGGGTTGACTATTCAAATTTGGTTCAGAATAAATATGATCANTNATCATNGAAACTCTAACAAGGTTNGAGGAGTNCCAATCTTTNATTTGATTAGANTCGCATATTTGAATTGCGGTTTNATTAACCCAGCCNACATAGTCATAGTGAGTTTGAGATAAGTACCACCCGTTTTNANAACGAAGTAATTTCAATTGATTTCCCATTANACCTTGATCTATGATNTGAGATGAATGACTTGGTTTATCTTTTATTGGTGTCACACTAACATTTATNATGGCATANAGACTNTCNCCTAATAGAGAGTCCGGNAGTAGTTGNACATTATTTTTAAATNTTTCAGNGTTGAATAAGGAATCACATGTAGNATTAATACTTTCAAATAGCATTTTATTTGTNGTNTCTCCATGTAANGTCCATTTCCCATNTACCTTTTCAAGCTNGGTTTCAAAGACNTCAAGAGATTTNTCTATAATATGCTTTGAACTGAGTCGATTAATNTCTCGTTTTAGGGTTTGGATTTTAGATNGATTTAATTCNCAATTTTCNGNTATAAANACGATTAAAATCAAAAAAANAAANAANTTNAGTTTTAAAATTTGAGTCAAGGGTTTCATAGNNATTTATTTTGCNGGTATTAACGCAATAAAGTTACGATTTTATCTTGTAATTCTTTGTAAGGCAATGAAGAACCTGTATATCCNTTTATCAAAATAGAAAAAGCTANAGGGCCATATCTTTTAGAGAATATATAACCAGATAAACAGCTTATACCAGTTAATGATCCTGTTTTTGCACGAANATCAGGACCTATTTCTNTCAGTCGTTNTTTNAGAGTACTTTTTGAGCCACCAAAAGGCATGCTAGAAATAAAGGAATCTCTAAACTGGCTNTGATACATATAATCTAAAAANTGTGTAATGTTTTCCGCACTGGANAGGTTATATCTTGAAAGCCCTGATCCATCGGCGAGTTTTATTTTACTTGTATCAATTTTTATTGAGTCAGCTAAAATAGATTTGATTGCTTTTAATCCGGTCTCCCATTTTCCTGGAAGGCTATCCATAGTACCAATTGTTTTACTTAAAATTTCAGCTGTAAGGTTATCGCTTTCATACATCATTTCTTGATTGATCTGTGAAAGAGGTTTAGATGCATGTTTGAAGTGGGGAACCGCATCCTTAGGGGTTTTTCCAGTTTTAATATGTTTTGTCTGAATTCTGTAGTGATTTAATCTCTCAGCAAAAACTGTTGCTGTAAATAAAGCTGGATTGTGAATATTTCTTNTGAAGGTATCAATTAAAGANGACTGAAGANTAGTNCCTAAAANAGTNAAAGTATTAGTTCTATTTTTCCAGTCTCGATTGATNGAAAACTTTTCTAATTTTGAACTATCACTAACCGTAAAAGCATTATTTATGATTTCTACATAGCGAGTTTTGGGAGCGATTTTAAGATTGATGGGCTTTCCAATTTTTTGAGGTTGAATAAAAAAATTTATGCAGTTATCATTAAGATTCAGTGCGCTTACGGGAGCGGCATGCCACCAATGCCCTTCATCCCACATCCAGCCTGGGCCAAATTGATTAGAGTCAAAAGTTGATTCATCTGCAATCAACGTATCAATCGTTTCAAATGATATTGAAACAAGTTTTGCAAGTGAATCTAAGTTGTCTAAAGATAAACTTGGGTCACCCTTGCCCTTGATAAAAAGATTATTCCCTTTACTAAAAATAATGGTCTCAAATTTATAATTCAACCCTAATGACATTAAGGCTGCTCCTGATGTAAAAATTTTTACATTACTGGCCGGAGTCAGGGGCTTATGCTTTTGGTAGCTGTAGATAGAGGTTCCGCGATCTAACGACCTAATATCGATACTGGTAGAGGCCCTTAATTGAGATTCAATGAGCAAATTGTTTATGCTTTTTTTAAGTCTGTAGGATCCAGAGTTATCCAGTAAAACAGGATTTGGAGAGCAGGATATAAACCAAATTAAAGTAAAAATGGCTGGGTTAAAATATTTTTGTAGCATAGATACTAATGTTTAAAAATGTTATTTTAGTAGNTGAAATTTATCATTANATGTATAAANNTTNTGANTATNAATATTAAATATACTTTTACTTTTTTCCTTTTTGCTATTTCCTTAGTAGGGTGCCTTCAAAAGAATCAAGATCCTTATTTATGGGTTAAAACACTTCCAAATCCTTGGAGTTTAAGTGAGGAAGAGTTTGAAAATTTTTTGCCAGAATTTCATAAAAAATATCCCGACTTTCATGAAAGATTAATCGCTATAAACTTTTGGAGGATAGGGACACCCTATCAAGCTTTTTGTCTTGGAGAGGAAGGAGGGGTAGACACAGATCCTTTAATCAGAGTAGACTCTTCAGATTGTACGATTCATGTTTTGACTTCTATTGTATTCGCGGAGAGTCACTCTTGGGAAAACGCTCGAGAATTAATGGTTAAACTTCATTATAAGTCAAATACTAAAGAATCAACTCCAACATACAATTCAAGGTGGCATTTTACTTCTGATAGAATATTAAATCATGGGAGAACTCCAAATATGACCGATCAAATTGTAGATAAAAGCTTGTTGAAGTTTGTGGAAATAGATTTAAATAGAAAGAATGATGGAACAGAATTTTTAGATCTAAATTGGACTTCAAAAGAAAAAATTGGGTACCTACCTACGGAAAAAGTTTCTGAACAGATTCTTCAGAAATTGCCCTCAATTTGTGGAGTTGCATTTGTGAAAGAATCTTACTTTAAAATGGGTGTCGTCATCGCTCATGAAGGTTTTATCTTGGATAAGGGAACATTTATTCATGCTTCATCTGAACAAAAAAAAACAGTGAGTACTCAATTTTTAAACTATTTAATTAAAGAGGAGAAACCTAGATTTGATGGTGTAATGTTCTATGAAATAATTGAAAATTGAGTACTATGAAATCATCAATCTTATCAATGGTCGAGTCTAAGTTTATAGATTTAACTTTATTAAACAATCAGAAGGTAAATATACCTTACTTAACAGTTGGTAATTTTCCAGATTTAGGCCTACTAACTTCATTGAGATTCTTAGAATGGGTTTCAGAGAATCCTGACGGCGTGGTAAGTCTTCCTACTGGGAAAACACCCGAATATTTTATCAAATGGACTCACTTTATTTTAAATAATTGGAATAAACCTGAGTTAGAAAATCTCCGAAAAGAGAATGGCTTGCTCATAGATAAAAAACCAACACTTTCTCAATTAAGGTTTGTTCAAATTGATGAGTTTTATCCATTGGATTCAAATCAACACAATAGTTTCTTTTATTACGTTAACAAATATTATTTAAAAGGTTTTGGTCTTTCTTTAGATAAAGCTCTATTAATAGATTCTAATAAAATTGATCTTGGTAATCATTCAAATTGGAAAACGGTATTTCCTGCAATGAAGGTAGATTTAACTCTCCGTTATAGAAAATCAAAAACAGAGCAAGAATCCATTCAACAAGAAGCTATATATAGGATTGATCAATGGTGCGCTGACTATGAAGAAAAGATTAGAAATATGGGTGGTATTGGTTTTTTTCTAGGGGGAATTGGACCAGATGGTCATATCGCATTTAATATCAGAGGGTCTAATCATAATTCGACTACGAGACTGCTTGAAACTAACTTTGAGACCCAAGCTGCTGCTGCAACAGATTTAGGTGGAATTGAAATAAGTCGAAATCGATTAGTGATTACCATTGGACTTGGGACCATCAGCTACAATCCTGATGCAGTCGCCATTATTTTAGCTGCTGGAGAAGCAAAAGCANGGATNGTTAAANAATCCTTAGAAAANAAAGAAGATGTTAAATATCCAGCAACNGTTTTAACNCGANTAAAAAANAGTCGTTTNTATTTAACCACTGGCGCNTCAAAAAAGTTAAAAGATACTTACAATAGGTATTGGACAAGCACTGATTGGAATATTAAGAAAGAACAAAAAGCTTTGCTTAATCTTTCTAAAAAAGAAAATATTTTTGGTAAAAAGCTAACCGTTTCAGATTTAAAAAAGGATTCTATTTGTCAAAATATACCAAACTTAAATGATA
The DNA here is from genome assembly GCA_002691785.1 of Fidelibacterota bacterium. Lineage (GTDB taxonomy): Bacteria > Fidelibacterota > Marinisomatia > Marinisomatales > UBA1611. The sequence goes on from NZIX01000074.1 coordinate 8,846, forward strand.
AGACAGTTCCAAGGATTATAAAAAAAATTGATGAAAAAGTACAACGTGGTATTGATACAGAAAAAAATCAGATTTATTATCATACTGGACCTCATCATGATGATATTATGTTAGGCATGATGCCCCATATTATTCATCTCATTCGAGAACCAAGTAATAAACATTATTTTACAAATATGACNTCAGGGTTTACATCTGTTACGAANAGTTTTATTTTAAAAATCCTTATTCAAACAANTGGNTTTATAAAAAAAGATAAAGTTCAAATGATTCGTTATTCTNATTTTTTTAGCCAAGGATATAAGANAAAGTGGGACAAAGATGTGTTTCATTTTCTTGATAGNATAGCNAANAATAATTTAATTGAACAAAATAGAGGNCTTTCNCACAGNACNANTAGAATNCTAGTTGATATTTTTAAAGTNAAGAGNAAACANGNTCTATTNAAAATTATTGATGAAATAATTTTAGAATTAAATGATTGTTACGATGGAGAAAAAAATTCACCTAAAATTCAAAAATTTAAAGGTATGATTAGAGAATATGAAGAAGAGCTTGTTTGGGCTAATTATGGTGTCCGTGTCCGAGATATTTATCATCTTCGTTTAGGGTTTTACCAAGGTGATGTTTTTACTGAGACACCCNAGGTACTCAGAGATGTTATGCCAGTTTTAGAGCAACTTCGTGAAAAGAAACCAACTGTAATCAGTCTTGCTCTTGACCCTGAGGGTAGTGGACCAGATACTCACTATAAAGTGTTGCAAACCATTGCAAATGCTGTTCGATTATGGCGAAAAGAAACTGATTTAAACCATTTAAGGATTTGGGGGTACAGAAATGTTTGGTATCGATTTGATATTGCAGAAGCTGATATAATTGTACCGGTAACTCTCAACTCAATGTCTATTCTAAGATCAACTTTTCTAAATTGCTATTTAAGTCAAAAAGAAGCTTCTTTTCCTAGTCATGAATTTGATGGTCCTTTCTGTGATCTTTCCCAAAAAATATGGGTTGAACAGCATAAAGAACTACAACTATTACTTGGAAGGGATTATTGGTATCGCAATAAAAATCCTCATTTAAGGTCAGTTCATGGAGCCGTTTATTTAAAGGAAATGAATGTAAGTGAATTTTTATTAGAGGCTAGACGATTAGAAGAATCAACTGAAAAATCAATACTTTCAAACTTTAAATCTAATTAATTATTTTCAATATCATACTTTTCAGATAAAAATAATAAATGGTAGATAGAATTTTTAATGTCAAGTTCTGAGCAGTCGTAGCATGACCCTCGAGGGGGCATTATACCTAATTCACCCTTGTAACCTTGATAAACATGTTTGTAAAGGGTATCAATTCCTTTTTTTGCTGTTTTATTCCAATAATTGGTGACATTATATCCGATGTACTCAGTATTAAGATTGTGGCATTTAATACAGCTAGATTCCCATGTATTATTATGTTCAGTTTCTAAATTGGTAGAAAATGCTTGATATTCCTTAGTCTCATAAACATTTAAATCAGAAACTTTTTCACAACTTTTAAGGGTCATAATGGATATAGCAATTATGAGGTTTTTATTGATTTTTAAGATGACCACTTCTAACAGAATAGATTATTATTTTTATCGTATTCCCACTTTTAAAATATCATGAATGTGTACAATTCCATCAGGTTTTGGTAAATTAGGTTTAGAGTAAAGGAAAAGGCTGGTGATTGAATGTTCTTCCATAATTTCAAGTGCCGTAATAGCTAAAATATTTTCATCAATACTTTTAGGATCNTTTGACATGATATCTNNAGCGGTTTGATCAAATAATTCATTNCCTTGNTNNGNTANACCTCTCCTGATATCTCCATCTGTAATTATCCCGATCATTCGCTCTTCTTCATTTAAAACGCCTGTAACTCCAAGTCCTTTTTCAGAAATAATCAGNATTGCNTCTTTAATAGTGGTGGATGATTTTATGAAAGGGACATCTAAATCATGATGGGCGATCTCACGCACTTTAAGCAGAAGCTTCTTACCTAAGGTTCCACCTGGGTGGAGTTCGGCAAAGTCTTTTTCATCGAATCCTCTAGTTTCTAAAAGGGCAACAGCCATAGCATCTCCCATGGCTAGAGTTGCTGTGGTACTAGCTGTAGGAGCTAAATCAAGAGAACAGGCTTCTTTTTCAATTGATGTATCTAAATAAATAGTACAGTGCTCTGCCAGAGTTGATCTATGCTTTCCAATCAGACCAATTAAAGGAATTTTTTTTCGTTTTAAGGGGTTCATTAGTTGAATGAGTTCTGATGTTTCACCGCTATTACTGATGATAATAGCAATATCTTTATTAGTAATCATTCCAAGGTCTCCATGAAATGCATCACTGGGATGAACAAAGTAAGATGGAGTGCCAATCGAGGACATGGTTGATGCAATTTTTTTTGCGATAATTCCAGATTTACCAATGCCCATTATAATAATTCTTCCTTCACAGTTTAAAATTTCATGAATGCTGGTTTCGAAGTTTGAGTCTAATTTATCAATCAATTGAAATATGGCCTCAGACTCAACTTTTAAGACTTCTTTGGCAATTGATATTATTCTACGTGAATTCATCGTAAAAATTTAATAATATTTAGTATGAAAATTTTTAACAATAAATTGTTTTTATGTATAACAATTTAAAACTATCTATCTTTTTAGGAGTTATAGGTATGTCAATTTTTGCAAGTACACCAGAAGTTGGGCAACTAGCGCCTAATTTNAACTTAAAAGATCAAGATGGAATTTCTCATAATCTTGAGGATTATAAAGGTAAAAAGCTAGTAATATACTTCTTCCCAAAAGCAGATACGCCTGGCTGAAAAAAGCAAGCCTGCGGTCTGCGGGATAATTTTAGTAATTACGAAAAATCAAATATTACTATTCTAGGTATAAGCTACGATTCTGAATCAACATTAAAAGCCTTTAAAGAAAAGTACAGTATTCAATTTAACTTTTTGTCCGATTCTGATAAGGTGGTCGGAAGAGAGTATGGTGTGAGCTGGTTTTTTGTGACCGCGAGAAAAACTTTTTTAATTGATGAAANAGGAATATTAGTTCATGTCATTGACTCTGTTGATATTAANACACATGCGACTGATATTTTGACTATTTATGAATCCACAAAGAAATCGTAAACCTAATGNTATTATCTATTAAATANTGTTCGGTTTGAAATTATTTACCACATGCTTCTAGTCTGGAAGCAAGTTTGAAAATTCAATTTGAGACTCTTCAAGTTAAACTTATATCAAGTGGTGGAGGGGTATTTGAAGTGACTCTTGATGGTGAAATAATTTTTTCAAAAAAATCATCAGGTCGATTCCCAACAAATTCTGAAATAATAGATCTGGTAGAAAAAAAAATAGTTTGATTCTCTACATTGACCATNGNNGTCAGAAAATAAAAATTGACATGGATAAAGGAGTTGATTTATCAATACCCAATGCCTTTGATTCAAAAAACCCCTCTTTTTTTNGTGCTANAAACCCTAAAGTATCTTACCTGANTTCAGATNAATTTAAAGGAAAAATAGCTTCTGGNGGCACCTGCAATGTTCCCAGTGTTAATCTAGATATTCATTGTACNGGAACTCATACTGAATGCATCGGGCACATCAAAGATACCAATANTTTTATTAGTGAGGCCTGTCCAAAAAAATTAATATCATCCACTCTAATTACCGTACATCCCGATAGCGCAAAAACCTGTCGTGAAGACTCTTATCATGTCCCCTACAATAAAGAAGACCTCTTGATTACTGAAAAATCTCTCATCAATGCAATTGATGGCAAAGATCAGTATCTTGATGCGATAATTATAAGGACTTTGCCCAATAATCTTGAAAAAAAAACACGTAATTATGATGAAAATCCAGCTCCTTTTTTTTCAAATAATGCTATCCTANATTTACTNGATTTAGGNGTGAAACATCTTTTGGTAGATCTTCCCTCAATTGACAGAGCAGACGATGATGGTCAATTAGGCAATCATCATTTATTTTTTAGAAAAGGACAAACTATTTCTGAGTTGTTATATATTGATGAAAAACTTCAAGATAGTGAAGGTTTTTTATATATTAACACTCCAAACTGGGACTTAGATGCGGCTCCGAGTCGTCCAGTTTTTTATCCAATATCTTAAAATGCATTTTGAAAAGTCATGTGGTATGTTTGTAAATTGACCACATGGTCACACTAAAAATATGATGCAATCTCAAACTTCAAAATTTGAGACACTATCCAAGGAAAAGCAAACTAGGATTTTGAATGCCTCTATATCAGAATTTTCTAAAAATGAATATGAGTCTGCTTCAATGAATAGTATTGTTCAAGAAGCTAAAATTTCAAAAGGTGCTCTTTTTAACTATTTCGTTAATAAAAGTGAGCTATATAATTATATTTACAAACTTGCTGTTCGAAAAGTCAAAAAATATTTGAAAAAAGTCCGAGATGAATCAGTGGAGTTACCCTTTGAAA
>NZIX01000075.1 GCA_002691785.1 Fidelibacterota bacterium
TAAATCTATCCAAAACTCCTTTTGTTCCAAAATCAGGCGATGCTGAACTCCATATAGCACCAATCGATGTAGTTGAAAGCATTGCTATAACGGCCTCTGGAATATTAGGTATAAACCCAACAACTCGATCTCCTTTTTTTACACCTAACTTTTTAAGGGAGTGAGTGAGCTTTTGAACTTCAATAAATAATTCTTTATATGTCAGCCTTATAACACTTTTTTCCTCATTTTTATAATAGATAGCTATTTTATCATCTTTAAAACGAAGAAGGTTTTCTGCAAAATTAAGTTTTGAACTTATAAACCATCTTGCTCCAGGCATTTTATTTAGATCTTCAACTACAGCAGTATATTTAAAAGAGTATATTATATCGCCATAATTCCAAATTTCTTTCCAAAAATCTGAGATATTATTAACTGACCAATTATGTAAATCTTCATATTTAGTGATTTTTAAATTATAATTACGATTTATTAGTTGAATAAAGTCATACATTTGAGATTTTTTGGGTTTTTTAGGTTTCCAAAGAGGTTTATTCATAATTTTACATAAATATGTTTTTATTGGTAAGATAAATAATACGTAATATTAGGAGAACTTATTCTTATTAAATAAATCATTTCCTTTTTAAATCAAATATGAAAATTGCTTTTTTAACTGCGGGTGGGATTGCACCATGCCTTTCTTCTTCAATAGGTGCTCTGATTGAAAAATATAATGAAATTGCTCCAGATGCTGAGTTAATAGGTTATTTAAATGGATATCAAGGTCTGCTTCTTGGACGTTCAATAGCAATTCCAGATTCCGTAAAAAAAGACTTCAATAGATTGCATGATTTTGGTGGATCTCCAATAGGGAATAGTCGAGTAAAATTGACAAATATTGAAGATTGTATCAAGCGCGGATATGTTTCTGATGGAGAAAATCCTCTTGAAGTTGCAGCTAAAAACCTCAAAAAAGATGGTGTTGATATTCTTCACACAATTGGCGGAGATGATACAAATACAATGGCTGCTCAATTATCCTTTTATTTACAAAATAATAGTTATGATTTAACAGTTGTAGGAATGCCAAAGACTGTTGATAATGATGTTTTCCCTGTATCTCAAACTTTGGGAGCTTGGACTGCTGCTGAACAAGGAGCTATATTTTTTGAAAACATCGCAAATGAAAATACTACAAGTACTAGACAATTAATAATTCATGAAGTAATGGGTAGGCATTGTGGTTGGTTAACAGCAAAAACTGCTTTTGATTATAGAGACCGTATGAAGAAAAGACTTTTTTTACCTGAATTATTGGTTGAGCAAAAGAAATGGGATGTAGATGCTATATATATTCCTGAGCAGGATTTTGATTTTAAATCTGAAGTGGAACGTTTAAAAATAATAATGGATGAAAAAGACGGGGTAAATATTTTTTTAAGTGAAGGCGCTGGACAAGAAGCTATTATAAGAGAACTTGAATCAACGGGTAAAACTGTTCCAAGAGATGCTTTTGGGCACGTGCGGTTAGATGAAATAAATCCTGGGCAATGGTTTGCAAAGCAATTTGCTAAAGAGCTAGGTGCTGAAAAAACACTCGTGCAAAAGAGTGGTTATTTCGCTAGATCTGCAAAGGCAAATACTCAAGATTTAGAACTAATAAAGAAATCAGCTTTTTATGGAGCTGAGAAAGCTCTCGNAAAGAAGAGTGGNTTGGTTGGATTAGATGATGATCATAATAATCAACTTNGCCTCATAGAGTTTGAAAGAATTAAAGGCGGTAAGCCTTTTGATATNTCGCTAGACTGGTATCAGTCTATGTTAAAAGAAATTGGACAAAATTAAAAAANAGAGGATTNTTATGTCACATTCACTAAAGCCAGGTGTGGTTACTGGAGAAGATTATAAAACATTNTTAAAAGCAGCTAAGGAAGGTGGNTATGCATTGCCTGCGGTAAACGCAGTTGGNACTAATTCTGTCAATGCTGTNATGGAAGCAGCTGCTAAAAACAAATCTGATGTTATTATTCAGTTTTCTAATAGCGGAGGACAATTTTTTGCAGGTAAAAGTTTGACTGATGCATTTGAAGCTAAGGTTTTAGGTTGNGTTTCAGCAGCTCANCATGTNCATCTNCTTGCTGAAAAATATGGAATTTGTGCTGTTTTACATACAGATCATGCCAATAAAGCTTTAATCCCATGGGTAGAAGCGCTTGTAGGATATAGTGAAAAACATTTTGAGAAAACAGGTTCACCATTATTTTCTTCTCATATGCTAGATCTTTCTGCTGAAGATATTGNNTTTAATCTTTCTGAATGTGAGCGTTTATTAAAAAGAATGGCACCTATTGGTCTNAGTCTTGAAATCGAATTGGGAGTCACAGGTGGTGAAGAAGATGGTGTCGGATCTGATGATGACATTGGAGCAGATAATCCACTTTTATATACACAACCAGAAGATTGCCTAAGGGCATATCAGTTGTTATCTCCAATAGGTCATTTTAGTTTAGCAGCTTCATTTGGNAATGTTCATGGAGTTTATAAACCTGGGAATGTTAAACTTCGTCCTGAAATTTTAAAAAACTCTCAAGACTTAGTAAAGAAGACATGTTCTACTGATGATAGACCACTGGATTTAGTCTTTCATGGCGGTTCTGGTTCTGATAAAGAAAAAATTGCTGAAGCGCTGACATATGGTGTTTTTAAAATGAATATAGATACGGATACTCAATTTGCTTATTCAAAAGCTATTGGAAGGTATGTTGAAGAAAACCACAAAGCCTTTAAGCATCAAATTGATCCAGAGGATGGAACTCCATATAAAAAACAATATGATCCTAGAAAATATCTACGCATTGGAGAGGAATCTATGGTAGAACGTTTAGATGAAGCTTTTCAAGATTTAGGTTCTGTAGGGAGAACATTAGCATCTTAGTTAATTACTGAAATTTAAACTGGTTTGAATTANAAATTAGGAACCTTAAGGATTATCTTTCCAATTACAATATGGATTTTTGATAAGGTTCATATTATAGTATTTAGATTGGGTGGTAACCTCTTTAAAAATCCAATTTGGTATGTGAAACTTTTCATCTTCTGAACTTAATTCTATCTCTGCGACAATGAGGCCCTGATTCTGATCATGAAATTCATCAATCTCCCAGAGATGCTTTTTAAAATGTACGTAATGTCTTGTCTTTTTGATTACACCTATTTCACAGAAACTTTGAAAGAGATCCTTAGCATCTTTTTCTGGGATCTTATATTCAAACTCTAACCGTGAAATACCAATGTTATTGCCTTTNATTGTTATATAAAATTCATCACCTTTTTCTCGAACTCTGATCACTNTTTTTTTATCTCTAACGATATAGCCTTGAGTAATTTTATTTGAATATTCAATTTGTTCAAAAGGGATATGTTTTACAAGAAATTTTTTTTCTATTTCAATTGCCAATTTGCGCCCTCACAATNAATAAATAATATAAAACTGAACTAATTATAGCAGGATAAAATGGCTCAACTTCTCCAAAAAAAGAATAATTAATTTTTGAAAGAAATAGCCATGAAAAAGAAAGTAAGAGAGGCATAAGAATCCATTGAATAGAAAATTTCTCGGTTAAATTAAAGTTTTTAATTGTTAAAGATATAATGAATGGTAAAATCAATGAGGGAATAATAAGAGACCCTAAGGTAAATAAAAGGTTCACAACTGAAGGTATATAATAGGCAAGTAATAATGAAATTATTGAGGTTATAACTAGCCCTAGTTTAATATAAGAAATAACTAAAGTCTTTTTATTATCAGAGTTAATACGCCATAATATATCCCTACCAAAAGTGATAGCGCTTATGAAGCTAAGTGAGTCAATTGTTGACATCAGTACTGCAAAGATACTCATAAAAAATATTCCAAGAAATCCGATGGGAAGAAAATCAATTGCTAATAGAGGATAGGTAAGTAATGCAGAACTTGCTTTTAAATAATTGATTGCATACAAACCACATGTAATTGTTATAATATCAAAGATAGCCCAGAATAAAATGGCAATTAAAATACCATTTTTTGCAACTTTAGGATTTTTAGCTGCTGCAGATCGTTGAAAAAAACCAGGATCNATAAATGTCCAAGCTGCTATAAAAAACCAAACTAAAACATATTGAAGACTNTTACCTCCCAAGGGATCAATATACTTTTGAGGTAAAGAATTAATCATTTTTATTGGATTGCTAATATCAATCCATAAAAAAAATATAAGAATGAAAAAACCTAAAAACATGCATATAAATTGTAATATATCAGTACGAATAACCGCTGAAAAACCTCCATTCCACAAATAAAAGATGCTAAAAACAGTTGCAATTATCAATGAAAATCCAAGTTCAATATGAAATAAAAATTTTAATAGAATTCNTGTACTCAGTATATATGGAGCCGGACTAGCTAGGAAAATGATTAATATGGCTGATAAAATACCGGATCGTCTACCAAAATGATTATGGAAGTGATCAGGAATTGAAACTAGACCACTAGCGCGTATTTTTGGAGCAATAAAGAAAGCATATATACTTGCAAAAACATAATATGGGAATGAAAAAATAAACCATGTTTGAATTCCATAAAGATAAGTATTTTCACCGATGCCCAGTATAGCTCCATACCAGGTAGTTACCAAAGTCGCAATAAAACTAAAAAGACTTAGCTTTCTATTGCTTAAAATAAATGTGTTTTCAGATAATGATTGTGACTTTCTATTTATTATTCCAACCCAAATTAAAAAAGATAGGTAAAGTATAATAGGTAACCAATCAAAAATATGTAGAGATTTCACTTTTTATAGTTTTGAATGACAAAAATAGAAGAAGTTGACTCGATTGAAAATTTTTCTTTCATTGATACATTACTAACNCCATTTGATGGGCTGTTCANTAGATCATTCTTTAGGTTATATTTTAAGCCGCTGGTGCTGATATTAGCTTTTAAATTTAAAGAAAAAATGGAAATAATTTGTCCTTTAAAAGATTCAAAAGTTCTGAATCCTCTAAAAGAATGAATCTCGCAATGATCTGAATAGTAATTTAGTTGAATTTTATCTGAAAAGTATTCAAGAAGTAGCAGAGATGTTAATTCATGATCAAATCTACCTCCACTAAATCCGATAAGAGACACCGTATTAATTCTTTTTCGTATACACCAGTTTAAACTTTTTTCTAAATCAGACTTTGACTGATCTTTTAGTTCATAAACAAAACATTTATAATCAGATTTAGATTTTTTTAAAGAGTCCAAGTCCCCCAAAATAATGTGTGAATCNAGTTTTAGACTTTTTAATTTATCAGCGGCACCATCTATTGAAATTATCGTTCCAGATTTTTTTAATTTATTAAGAGGTATTTGATGATTAGGAATTTGACCATTCCCGTAGATTGTAAAAGGAGGATTGTATTTATTTATGTCTATTTTCATGGATAATATTAATAAAGGTAAAATTAGAATAGTACGAATTCCATTCGAGTTTTGATGATTGTAAATTAAGCTCAAGTAATGTTATGAAGATAAAACACTTTTCTAGACAACTTTTCGATTTTGACTCGCACTACCCGCGAACAATAATAGCAATGGTATTCTTCCTTACTATTGTTCTATGTTGGAAAATATTTGATTTAGAAATGGACCCAAGCGTTCGCTCAAATCTTCCTACAGATCACGAAATTGTGAAATCTANGGAAAAAATTAATGATCTATTTTCAGGAAGTGATATTATAATAGTCGCCGTAGAGTCAGATAGTATATTNTCCNAATCNATATTAAAAGACCTTTCATCTTTTCAAGACTCTCTTGAATCGATTGATGTTATTGGGAAAGTAGTGTCTATTTTTTCTCAGAGGCAAATTATTCCGGATGATGGTGGTTTTGAGATTGAACCCTTACTGATTGAAATACCAGAGGATTCTTCTGAACAAGCTGAATTAAAATTAAAAATTAAAAATGCTGGTATTCTGGGTGATTTGGTATCTTATGACTACAATAAAATATGCTTTATTGGACAGATAACTTCATCATTTGATTATGATGAATTTCAGTTTAGAAAGAATATTTTTAGGATAGTTAATCGTTTCAACTCTTCAGCAAATTTTTATGTATCAAGCCTTCCTATTACAAGAGCAACGACTATTGAAAATATGCAAAGGGATATGCGCTTNTATACTCCAATTGCANTAGGCCTTGGTATATTACTTTTNATGATNTCATTTAGAAGCTGGACNGGAGTTTTTCTTCCATTTTTTGTAGTTGGGTTTTCNACACTTTGGACTTTTGGGATAATGGCTTGGTTTGAAATGCCTGTTTCATTCGTAGGAACCTTAATACCGGTCATTTTGATTGCTATATCTAATGATTATGGTATTCATATAATATCACACTANTTTGANTATACTTCATTGAATCCAGAGGCTACAAGGGGTGCAATATTAAAAAGAACGCTTAAAAAATTAGGCCTTCCCATTCTCTTGGCAGGTCTCACTACTATGATAAGTTTTTTAAGTTTACTATCTCACACTCTTCCAAGAGTAAGGGAAATGGGCTTACTGATATCATTTGGTATTTTTTGTGCATTTTTATTAAGTATTCTCTTAATACCTTCTGTTTTAGTTCTAGTTTCAAGGCCGACCTATTTATCTAGGAAAAATAGCTTTTCTGGAATTAACCGTTTTTTAGTTAATATGGGTAGAACTTTTACTTCATATAGAATTTATGTTCTTGTCTTCTTGTTTTCTTTTAGTATTTGGATGTCTTTAGGACTAAATAAATTAAAGATTGATACAAATCCAGATCATTATTTTAGTGAAAAATCTAGATTAAGAATTGCAAATACAAAAATAAGTGAGGCATTTGGTGGTTCAACCCAGATGAATATTTTAATAGAGGGTGATATTTTTAATCCAAAAGTATTAAAAAATATTGAAAAATTGACTTCGCATATTAAAAATCGTCATGATATTGTGACAAAATCTTATTCAATAGTTGATATTATTAAAAAAATGAATTCAAGTTTTAATGGAGGAGATCCAAAGTATGAAATAATACCTGATGATCCTGAATTAATTTCTCAATATATGTTTTTATATTCAATCACTGGAAATAGTGAAGACTTTGATATGATTTTAGATGATATTGAAGAACCTACTGCAACGCAAATTTTATTAAGATTAAAAGAAGTTCAAACATTTACAATTGGTAATATAGTAGAGGATACAGAACAGTTTATAGATGCTAACTTTTATGACGATGAGCCAATAAAACTTTCAGGAGCAGCAACTTTATTAGGCGTATTGAGCAAATTAATTTTAAAAGGACAATTAGTAAGCCTATTGTACTCAATGTTAATTATTTTAATAATTATGACTCTAGTTTTTAGATCTTTTGTTGGTGGCTTATTGGCAACGTTACCTATGGCTGTATCTGTAATAATGATGTTTGGTTTAATGGGGCACTTAGGCATTCCTTTAAACATGACAACTTCATTTTTAACCTGTATCCTAGTTGGAGTTGGTATAGATTATACTATACATTTTCTTTGGCATTTAAGGGACCATATAAGAGAAAATGATTCACTGGATGATGCTATAACTAAGACATTAAAAATATCAGGAAAAGGAATTTTATTTAATGGTCTATCTGTTGTCATTGGATTTTCAGCATTATTGTTTTCTGTTTTTGTCCCTGTTAAAATATTTGGAATACTTGTAATGGGATCAATCTCTTTTTGTTTGTTTGGAGCACTTGCAACATTACCGGCNTTAACGAGTTTAATTAATCCAAGGTTTTTATATAAATGAATACAGCATNTAAAGATAAAACCTTAAGTAGTATACTTTATTTACTTAGTCTAATGGCTATTTTTTATGGATTAGCAGAATCTGATAATGTGTCTATTTTTAAAAACTGGTTATTTAAAGATATTATTTTTTTCTTAATCGAATCTTATTTTGATATAATAATAATTGGATATTTATTTATATGNTTACAATTAAGTGGTTATGTGGAACTTAAATATGGTAAAGATTATTTAACCGTTTCCATGTTGAGTATTTTTTTAAGTCCCATTTCATTATTTTTTATCATAACTGATAAGGAAGCTAAAGATGAAAGTTAGATATATAATTTTTTTAATGTTCTCATTTCTGAAAGGTGAGGATCTTACTGCTGAACAAATTATTAAAAAAATAGAACTTAATCCTAAACCAAATACTTCAGTTACGGAAGTTAAATTAGAAATAAGTCGATATAAGCGAAATAAAGAGAAAGTAAAAATTCGAGAATTCACACGATTCCAAAAATTTTATAATTCAGGGAAATTTAAATCAAAATCAATAGTTAGGTTTTATAAACCAAAAATTGTAAAAGGAGCTGGATTACTTAGCTGGGTCAGGAATAATGGCTCAACTAATCAATGGATTTTTTTGCCGAAATTAAAAGCTGCAAAAGAAATAAAGGCAAAAGAAAAATCAAAAAAATTTATGGGAACTGATTTCAGATACGAAGATTTAGAAAATAGAGAATTAGGACAAGACAGTCTTACATTAATTGGCCATGAGTACTTTGATGGTTCTAAATGTGAAGTTATAATGGCGTACCCAAATGATTTAAGTTTTTATTTTTCCAGAAAAATTTGGATAAATACTTCAAATTGGCAAATAACAAAAATTGAATTTTATATAGATGAATTCCGATTAGAGAAAACACTGATTCTTTCTGATTTTATAATAAAAAATGAATATATTACCCCTGGTCTTTTATCTATGACTATGGAAGATAGTAAAAATAAAACCGTGATGACAATAAAATCATTTAAACCTGATTTGGGTTTAAATGATGAAATATTTTCAGAATCTTTTTTAATTAAAATTTGATAAAAATATCTACTTGTATCTGACTTTGATAAAATTATGAAAAATAGCGGATATATCATTCTTTTTTTGTCGCTAATGTATGGAGAGCCCATATTACCCTTAGATGAATCTATTTTAAATCGTATACATATTTTATTTGAATGGGAACAAATTCCAGAAGCAAATAATTATCAATTTCATTTATCTGAGNATTTAAACTTTGNAAGTATAATACTTGATATGGAGCACCCATCTTTAGTNTATATTGATAAAGAAAATATAGAATGGGGTAAAAATTATTTTTGGCGNGTTCGNNNNATGAANAATTCAGANATTNTAGANGATTGGGGNTCAACTTTTTCTTTTATGACAGGGAGTTCAATCTCNGNAGTAGAAACTATNATNTATAATGAAAANTCCACCTATTCAGGANTAACTATTTTTGGTGCATTTTTCAATTATTTTTCAGCNGTNGTAGATAACTCAGGAAAAGAAATATGGAANTCTGGNTNAGAAAATATTGTATANTACAGTACNAGTAAATTTGGAGATATTTTTGGTTGNTATTTACTCTCTGGNTCAGAAAACAATCTNCCNGGTATTGAATTTACATTTGATCAAGGTACGGTATGGANTGAACCAAATNATGACTTCNTNCATCACGATTTAATTCAANTTNCTAATGGAAATTATTTGGGCATNATTGAGGAAAGCTCATTGGGTGTAATTCCNATTGGAGATTGGACTTCATCCTTTCAAAATTTAGGATTCCAAGCTGATGGTTNTACCGTAGAATTTCCCTGGATTGGAGATAGGTTAGTNGAGTGGGANAAAGACACAAAAGAAATTGTGTGGTCTTGGAGTGTGTTTGANCANTTTAATATGGAGGACTATGATGAATATGGAGGGACATGGAATCAAGCTTATATAGATTTGCATTATGATTGGACACATGCTAATGCAATTATTTTTGATGAGGATGAGAGTGCTATTTATATTTCAGTAAGGCACTTATCAAGAATCACAAAAATTGACTATCCATCTGGAGATGTGGTGTGGAATATTGGACATGAAATGTCATCAGGTGATGTTGATATGGGTACTGATATTGGCTTTAGTTTTCAGCATAGTTTGCAAAAATTAAGTAATGGAAATATTTTGACCTTAGATAATGGGAATTTGGCGCCTCAATTTAGAGGGACAGATAATCCAATTAC
>NZIX01000006.1 GCA_002691785.1 Fidelibacterota bacterium
TTATCTACAAAATCTATTGATCGATTTGAATCTGTAATTAAACCATCTGATAAGATTAAATTACCAATTGTTGCTCCCGTCCCAGCATTTAATGACCCTGAAGTCGTTAAATCATTATCATCAAATGAAATTGATCCTTCTTGAGAAATTATTTCTGAATTTATAATTGATAGTTCACCAAGTGTTGCCTCTGATGAATTCAATGTTGTAAATGTAGCACTACTTGGATTTTCAGATCCAATTATTGTACCATCTATAAATCCTCCATCCATGTTAATATTAACTGAATCTTGAGTTGACATAGACCCTAGACCAAGTGAATTTCTAGCAACNGAATCACTCTCAACAGACCATTCNTCTCCATCAGCCACAATAAANTTNCCATCNGATAANTCTAAATCTGATATTGTTTCTAANCTTGANCCCNTATTTANTTTAGTATCAACGTAAGCTTTTATTGATTGNTGNGTTGCAAGCTTGCTNTCNGAATCTGATANCATNTCATCTTCNTCAAGCACTGCNTCTCCAGATANNTTNTCAACTACNATAGCACCGNTAACTTTTAANGTATCTGNTAAAAAAGTTACNAAATCTGGNTCATCCTCNTTCCCAACTACTCCATTATTTACAANTAGATTACTATCCAATCTAATTATTGAACTATCTCCTGGAATAATATTTATATCNCCNTCNGATAAAAGACTCGTTGGAACACCCCACTGACCAGATCCTTCNCCATCAGANATCCANGATTGTCCTGTTNNGCCNGGAGAANTNATTCCATACTCTACTTTNTCAGNNGANAANANACCATCTTCTGTAAGATCNGTTAANTTTGAATCTAANGNCTGATAATATGATAGNGTNTCATATAAGTCTGCGCTNGTTGTATAACTTTCTAGAGANTCTTTTAGAACATANACATGTAAATCNGGTTTATTTTGNAAATCNTCATAATTTGCAGTTTTTGCATAACCAGATGTATCNGATAANATTGAATAAAANACAGATGTNAANAANTGNCGGGGNGATAAAGTNGANCCNTCNACNGTNAACTCTAAATATGCATTTTCAGGNATAANNGAAAANGGAATTGTGTTNCCTANAACNGTACTTATNATNCCATTNGANACATTNACNNNNTGACTTTCAGACCANANAGGNTCTCCNTCNTCAGCANTNTNANANACTTTAAANAGNATTTCATAACTTCCATCNNTNGTNGGTGTNCCATCTGCNTTNGTTAAAAAACCTTGATATGATATTCTTCTTGGAACNACCCCAGAAGATAAATCTTCAATCTTATTTGTTTTTATTTNTTTATTATTAGNTTTCCCTATAATTGGACCATTTTTTATTTGCCCCAAACTAAAGGAAATTAAAATAATACATAATAATGTGAATTTCTTCATCATTAACTCCTATTAGGCTTTAATATCATTAAAAAGTAAATGCATCTAAGAATTNTNTTNTGGAAAANCCGGTGGTTCTNTCATTGNTTNCGATTNTGNATNATCTAAAAATATTTTATCTATAANTAAATAAGATACCCCTAAGAAAAAAGGGTATTTACCAATCTTAACAAACCGCTTGTTCCATCTATGTAATTTGCCAGATCGAGAGAGTTGTTTATAAAGTAATTTTTGATAAAATATATGATCTATCGCTTTACGAATTTCTAAATCCAGACTATAAACTCCAGATTCTGTTATATNTACTAATGGATTTGAGATTGAATATGCTTCTATGATATCTTTACTATTTTTTGGATTAAATAACCTTATTATTATGTTCTCTCCACTTTCATCAATATTCCATAAAAGAATATAGTCTACCTTTAACTTTTTCCCATTCTCAGCAAAACAAGAGTCTGTTAAACAATCAATATCATAATCAAGATCGATGCTCTCTGTTTTTATATTATTATCATAAATTATTCTATTCTCATAACCTATTAATTTTATCTGATCAACCATTATACTATTAATAATTTTCATATCTAATATTTCTAGTTGATTATCTTTTATACCTTCAATTAATATTCCAAAAGTCATCTGAGACGAATCGATAATTACATCCTCAGCTACTATTTCAACCTCATTTATTTCTAAAGAGTCAACAACAATTTCATTTTTTTCAGATACATTTACAGAAGACTCTACAATTTCTATATCTTTAGAAATTTCCTGAATTTTTGGATTTTTAATATATTCTACAAATAACGTATCTAAATCTTCAAATCCTATTCGATCTTTTACTCTTAAGACAACCTCTAATTTTGTGCCTGGTCTATTTTCATTTGGTATTATTTCAATTATTTTTTTATNAGTTTGAACACTTTTTAGATATTTATTTTTATAAAAATCAGTTGAAATTTCATTTTNAAATTCATTACCAATTTTTAATGCCAAACCTGGTGATAAAATCCATTCAAATTTCAATTTTGACCCATCTCTTATAAATGATCTTGAAGCATCAAGAACAATATTTTCATTAGGCATTATCTGAATATTTGGACCAGCATTGGCACGAGGTCTTTTGCTACCTGATGAAAACATATCACTCTGGGCAATCAACATAGATTTAATCATTAAAAATAAAATTAATATTTTTTCTAATTTACTCTTCATATTTCTATCCTATATTTTATTTGTTACCACAGTAGGAGTAATAAAAATAAGTAATTCTCTTTGCTCTTTGTCTTTATCGCTAGATCGAAATAATTTTTTAATCAATGGAATATCTCCAAGAATTGGCACTTTTGATTCAATTTTTTGATCTGAATCAAAAATTAGCCCTCCAATTAATAAAGTTTCACCATTCTTAACTCTAACATTTGTGTTAGTTGATCTTGTTGAAATCATTGGGCGTTCATCTTTACCAACAAAACCTATAATAGCCTGCACAACAGCATCTATTTTCATACTAATAATTTTTTGTTTATTAACTTTAGGTAATACATCAAGAGATACATTGATATTTTGATTTTCATAAGTATAAGGATTTGAACCAAAAACACTACCCTCTCCTTGCGGAACNAGAATTGGTATTGTTGTACCTACCATGATATTCGCTGAAGAGTTACTTGTTGTTGTAACCTGTGGCTCTTGTAATAATTTTGTATCTTTATCATTTGCCAATAAATTAAGAATCGTAGAAACAACCGGACTGCTTAAAGTCGCAAAGTTCATTGTTTGGCCGCCCAAAAACATTTCACCGAAAGTTAAAGTGGTATCTGATAATCCATTATTAGTAAGATTCATTTTTTTCCGCAGATCCCAATTAATACCAATTATTTCATTGTGCTTTAAAGTAGTCTCTATAAATTTAACCGCTATATTAATTTGTGGACTTTGGATATCAAGAGAACTGATAACAGCATCAATTAAAGTAAAATTGGTAGGAGAATCTGAAACAATTAATATGTCTTTTTCTCCTAACTCTTCTTCCGATGATGCAGTAGAAGATAATGTTTTCACCTTCCCTTTTGGTGTTAAAACTTCGCTTACTGCTTCAAGAGCAACGCGGCCAGTAATGTAGTCTAATCGAAACATTCTTGTTGTCAACTCTCCACTCATGACTTGTCGTTTTTCCATTGGCTGAACAACAATAATATTATCTTGCAAAAACCATTCATAATTATTTACATGTAAGATTGCATCTAAAGCTGTCTCTAGAGAAACTTCTTTTAAACTTACTGTGACCTCACCTTTAACATCATCGCTCATTATTAAATTTAAATTATCCTTTGAAGCGAGCATCCTAACAGCATTGCTTAACTTGGTTGATTGAAAATCTAAACTAATAATTGTCTCAGGTAGACGATTATTTGGTGCAAGGTAATTACTGGGTGATTTCTTTTTTTTCTCTTCCCAGGATATTATTAATTTGTAATTATCTTTTTTATTTTGCGGAGCTTCAAATCTAATAAAATATTCAGGCATCCTAGTAAAATCTAATTTTAATTCTAATCTNTTCTTTTTTTCTTTTAGATTTACATTCTTTGGGACCTTAATTCCGAATTGATATAAAGGNTTATAAGAACTTTTTTTAACGAATTCACCTTTGCTCCATTTTACATTTTTAAATTCTAAAATCAATCCTGGTGGTGCAAATTTTTCATTGATTATATATTCATATTCCCCATTATCAAATTCCATTATAAGGGAATATTTTTTAAAAGCTAAATATGATTCATCTTCTAATGTAATATGGACATCTACAAGCTCAGGTGTTGCTTTTGCCATTAAAAGAGAAACAAAAAGTAAATATAAGTATGACTTTGTTATGTATAATATATATTTCATTTATTCTTTTATTTTAAGGGTTACTGTATGCTTATTCTTCTTTAGAATAACATAGTTATTTGCTATTCTTTTAATGGTAAAACCTTTGATTTTATCTTTCTCATGAAGAATATTTCCATTAATGATAGCTTTATTGACATCTTCAAATCGTGTAATTCCTGTTAGATTAAACCAACTTTTATATTTATAACTTCTATTGTAAAATATATCTTTGCCCCAAGAGTTTATCGATAAACTAATCGGTTCTGTTTCTTTAGCTATTATTTTTCTTTTGTCAGCAATCGACTGTTGTTCTTTTTTTTGAATAGGTTGTGTACTATTATCAAAGAAAGTATTTGAAATCAGATCATAAGAAATGATCAAAATAATAAAACTTATAATGTAGAGAATGATTTTTTCTCTTCTAATCATTTTTTATCACCGTATATATTAAATTCAAGATGAGCTACAACTCCTCTTGGGTCTAAACTGTCCATTTTAAATTCACACTGACTCAAAAATATATTTTTAAATTTATTATTATGATCCTCAAGAAACTCTCCAATGGATATAAACTTGCCTGATAATTGAAAAGATAGGGTATGTCGTTCTAAGGGTAAATCATTCTTATTTATGATTTGATCTGACAGCATAAATGTATTCTCACGATCAACTTTTATGTCCTTAATATTGACCTTAAAATCACGAGCTAGTCCTTTAATTAATTCTATCTCCTCAAAAATATTTCTACTTAAAGAGAATTGATTAATTAAGGTNTCTCTTCTATAAATTAAATCATTTTCTACTTTTACAGTCTCTTTTAGAATATCCTGATGATCATTTAACTGTATATTTATCTCATTTAAATGTTTCTTTAATTGAACCAATTTTACTTTTTGCTTCTTAGTATTCCACAAAAAAAGTATAATTAAAATGGTCGTTGAAAAAAATAAAACCATAAATATGTTTCTTTGTTTCATTAAAAATTAAAGAACCAGTTCAATTTCATAATTTGTTCTCCATTTACTTATCTTTTGGGCACTACTAATTTCAACTGATTTAAATTTTCCACTTTCTTTTAAAAATAATATAAAACTATCTGAAATAACTTTTGAATCTTCTAGTGTAAGCCCATAAAAACCTTTGATTGAAACAAGTATATTTGAATTTTCTAAGTTTATTTTATTTACCTCATTGCTTATAAAACGAGAAGGTTTATTACCCAACTTTAATTCGGTTACTTTAAATCGTTTAGGGGTTACCTGAGTCAGATATTTTAGTAGAGTAACCATATTAAATGAGAGATTTTTATCTTCTTTTATAAGGAGGTCTAATCCATTAACANCTCTACTTTTTTCATAAATTTCCTTTTTCATTTCTTGGCGCATGTTCAATAATGTCAATTCTGAAGATTTTTTGGGCACAAGATTTTCTAAAGGGTCTATTTTTACTTTTTGAGAATAAGCAGCAAATGCGAATACAGTGGTTAATGCCAAAAAACTATTTCTTAAAATGTTATTACTTTTAAAATATTTAAAATCATTTTTNTCATCTTCTGGTATTAAGTTNAATTCATTTTTTGAATCCATCAATAAACCTAGGTTTGCCATATAGTCTAGCTCAATTGTGTTTTCAATAATTTTATTATTTGTTAATTTATCTTTACTTGCTTTTTCTTTAATTTTTTCAAGAGATCGATCAAGGTCTTTTAATGTATCTTCGTGCTCTTCTGCCTTTGTCTTAAAATCTTCTAACTCTTTTTCTAATATATCAACTCTACTTCCATAGCTAGAGGCATTTCTATTTAATTCATTTAATTTTTTCTCTAAAATAGATAATTCTTCTTTATCTATCATGATTTTTTTCTCTAAGACACCACAGTTTTCCTCTAGACGAATAATTTTTTTCTTATTAATATTTTCATTTTCAGTAAAAGAACGATTAAGCGATGCTTTTTTTTCTTTTAGAATGGAAATATCTTTTTCAGTTTCAGTTATTTCGTTAAATAACTGTTTTGTCCTTGATTTCATCTCAACCAAATCAACATAACTCTGTATCTTTTCTTTTACTGTATCTTGAGCCTCCTCTCTTTTTATAGATTCACTATCATCTATTGATAACTCTAAGACTTTTTTCATATTTCTATTTATTTGTGATAGTTCATTATCAACTTTCGCTGACTCTACCCTTTTTGTCTTTAACCTCTTTTCTAGCTCAAGGACTTTTTCTTTTAATATATTTTTTTGATTTTTATTTTTTTCTACTAGGTTATAAATACTATCTATTCGATCATTCAACATTGTCTTTGTTGGAAAATAGATGTCTTGGATCTCCTCTAGCTTCTCTATTGTTTTAAGATGATTTATACCTATTTGATCCCTGTTAGATTTATTTGAATCAACTATTTTATCTAATTTTAAAAAATCATTTTTTAAAATTTTAATATCCTCAACTAAGATATTTACTTTTTTAATAATACTTGATTCTTGACCTTGAATAGTATCTAGAGTTTTATATAAATCTTTAATGTCTTTATCATAAAGGTTTATATTTACAGTAAAATCTTTTTCCATTTGGACTAGATCATTGAACTTCTCTGATTCATTAACTTGATCATTAATCTCTTCCCCCACATTCCCAACAAGTTTTTCTACTTTTTTTAGAGGAGATTTAACTTTCAGTTTTAACTTATTAATATCTTTTAAAATACCTTTAATATCATTGTCTACATTAATTTTCTCAAGTTTTAACTTCCTTTGTTTTTGATTATACCTATCTTCATTTTCTTGATTTATGATTAATTCATTTTCCTCATCCTTAAGTTCTTTATGTAACGTTTTATCTTTTAATTCAAATATTGCTTTTGACTCATCCAGTTTTCTTTTTAAATCTGAATAATGATTCGAATAAGATTTTTCTTCTTCAATAAGCCTTGAAATTGTTTCTTTTATTTTCTGTAGGTTTATAGTTAATTTTTTTTGATTAATGTTATTAAGCAAAAGTTCTTCTGATTCATTTTTTAACCTATTGTTTATTTTATTTATTTTAATTATCAAATCATGATTTTGTAAGTCGGCATCTAATTCTATAAGGTTTATTTTGTACTTTTCTTTTAACTGAGCTTTATTTTCTTTTATCTGCTCTAATTTATTAATCAACTTATTTGATACTTCATCTCTTGCTCTTTCTTGTTTTTTTGGTATTTGATTAATTTCATTTTGAATATCATCTAATTTTTTTTGTGCTTCTTTATTAAAACGTATAAACTCAACTTCTTTTTCTTCTAATGCTTTAGTTCTAATATTTAATTTTTTTTGAAATGAGTCTATTACCCTTTGAGCGTCTTTTATTTTAGTATTTGCATTTTTAATTTTCCGTTTTATACTTTTTTCTTGACCTCCATAAGGTTTTAATTCCTGGACTATATTTTTATGACTTTTTTTATAATTTGTCATAAATAATTTGTGACGTTTAATTATATCAGTAAATATATTTTCAAAATCTTTAATCTGCTTCTTATCAGATGAAATATTTTCTTTTACAATTGACCTTGCAACAGTAATTGCATCTGTATCATTATTAGATCTTTTTAAACTCTCGGTTAAAAATAATAAATATGACTTTTTTTCCTTTCTTT
Organism: Fidelibacterota bacterium; assembly: GCA_002691785.1. GTDB lineage: Bacteria > Fidelibacterota > Marinisomatia > Marinisomatales > UBA1611. The sequence continues at coordinate 7,924 of NZIX01000006.1, forward strand.
TAACGTTTTTAAGTAAATCATTAACTTTAGAATCACGGATTAACCTTTCTTTTTCAAGATATTCTTCCCAGTCTGAACGCTGAACCTCTAGATTGTTTAATTTATCTTGGATAGCTTTAGATTTAGCTAAAGAGTTTTCCCAAGTTTTTATTTCCTTTTCAAGTTTACTTATTAACGGAGATTTGCTTTTAATTTTCTCATCAAGCATCTCTTCGGATTTTTTCTTACTTTGAAAAGATTTTTCAATATCTTTTGTACTTTTTAAAAGTAAAGCCTGAACAGCGATGCGTTTTTTTTCTAAGGATGCTAGCTCCTTTTTAAAAAAAGTTTTTATAGTAACCTTCTTAGTATTACTTGCTCTCTTAATACTTAAATCTCTTTCTTTTTTAAGATTTTTTTGATCAATGTTCAACTCAATCTTTAAATTCCTCTTAGCCTCATCCAATTTTTGGATAACTGGAATTTTTTTGATATTTAACTCTTTTAATTCATTTGATTTTTGAATTTTAAATTTTTCTATTTNATTATTCCGCTCTAACAAACTNTTTATTTCATTAGAAAGCCCGGTTTGATGTATTGAATTTTCAGAAATCTCTTCTCTAATAGAGTTGATTTTATCTTCAACATTCTCAATTTGAGGTTTAAATTCAGTGACCCTCTCTTCATATACCTGATTATTTTTTAAAAAGTTATTTTGAATAGTCTCGAGGTTCTCTCCATTTTTTAAGATTGTTGCTTTTATTTCTGATAAATCAACCTCTATTGTTTTTAATTCATTTCCTATTTTTAATTTTTTTTCATTGTTTGCATTATTTTCTTTGATTTTTAAATCAATATTATTTACGATATCCTTAGTTTTAAGTATTTGTCTTCTTAGTTGAGTTATAACATTTAATAATTCTAACCTTTTCTGCTTTTTATCTTCTAAAATTGGCAGAGTTGACTCAAGNTCTGTTTTTAATAACGTTAGTTTTTGCTCTTCTTCAATTTTATTTAAATTTTTCTTTTTTAATTTGTTTTTTATATCATCTTGTTTTTTTTGTAATTCAGATTGTTCAATATTTATATGAATTAAATTTGCTGTATAACTTTTTAACAGGTCTAAATTATTTGTAGTCTCAATTATTAAATCAATAATTGGAATAAGTTTATTTCTAACTTCAACCGCATATTCTTTTTCTCCTGGCTTATCTATTAANATTTCTAATTCTTCAATTTTCTGATTTTCATAATTNTTTTTTATTTCTTTTAATTTTTCNTTGTTTTGAACTAATAAATAACCAACCCTCTTTAAAGCATTTAAATCTTCTTTTTTAAGTCTATCAATTGTTTTNAAATGAACCAAAAGAGATCTTTCAAATGCTTTTGCTGTATTTTGAATGGTATTAATTAAGTATTCTGAAATGGCTGCATCATCATAACCTGAATCTATTTTTAATTCTAATTTTTGAACCTTTTCTTGATTACCTAAAATTTGAAGTTGCAAATCATCACATTCTTTTTCATATTGTTCTTTTTCTTCATTTAATTTATTTCTCTGTGCCGACGCTTTTTTAATTTGACCAGCATATTCTAATTTAGAGCTATCTTTTTCATCGTGATTGTTAGTATTTTTATTGTCATTTTCAAAATCAATCTCTGACATTCTTTTAGTTAGATAATCGTATTCTTTATACTTTATTAATAGACCTTCTCTTTTTGAGTCTAGTTGCTTTGTAATCGTATCAGTATCAGTTTGAATTAAATCTTGAGTTTTCATATACTCATCTTTTAATAGCTTAAAATCAGAGGCTGATTTAATTAATTTTTTTGTTAATCTATTAATTGAATTAACTTTAGTATTTTGATCAATCTCTAAACGAGTAATTCTATATTTTGCCCTTTCAGGGCTTTTTGCCGTATCTACAACCTTACTATGATTTAATATTTTTTTCTGTACGTCTTCTAATGATCTTGAATGTTTTCTTTGTTTTTTAAGTAAACTTTTTTCTCTTGCTTGAACCCATATATTTCTCTTTGAGTCATAATACTTTTTGATAGATTTAAAATTTACTTTATCAAGTCTTTCTACTTTAAAATCTAAACCATCGCTAAATTTTTTATCAATATTCTTTATATGAGACCCAACTCCTCCAATATAAATACTGCTAATATTTTGATTTTTATAATTATTTGAATGATTATAAAGTTTTATTGCTTTTATAAAACTTTGAATTTCAATTATAATTTTATTTGAAATATCATTTATTGAGTTATTTTTATTTTCACTAAGATGATTGACTTTGATTGTGTCATTCACGTCTTTTAGCAAAATTCCAAATTTTTCTAAATAGTGAATTGCATTACTTTCATTAGTTTCATTTACTATTTTATTTACAGTTTTCCTAGCAATTAAAACCTCCGTAAATGACTTTAATCCAATAGAAATATCCACAGATGAAACCAAAGACTTTTCAAATATTGAAACCATGTAAGTCTTTCTTTGATCTATATAAACCACAACAGAGATAGCTCCAATTAAACCTAGATTATAATAGTTATGAATATTTAATAAAATTTTAGGAATTGAAGTATTGTATCTCGGATTTAGACCAATTTCTTTTAAAATTTTATAATCGTAAGCTATTTGTTCTTTATTATCAGAATAACAAACAACTGTACTTGATTTATGATCCGACACATAATCAAAAATATTTTGCTGAGGTTTAAATACTTTTGAATTTTTAAAAATGTTGATAATCGACTTCTTCAGATTTGCTCTACTTTTTTTATTTGATTCTAAAAATGTCATTTTATAAGAGTAAGAGTCTGAATGTATAGCTATGTAAACCTTTCGTTTATATTTATCAGAAAAATATTGGCTATAGACATTAATTATAAGCTCTGGGAGTGTAGTAATTTGAATTCCATTAATTTTAATTGGAAATGAATATCTCTTTGTTTTTTTTACTACAAAACCTGAAAACTCCAGTTTGATAAGAGAAAAAACAACATGTGANCCTGTGTGAACAAAACTTAGGGCATCTTTTACTCCATTTAACTGAAGGTTGTANTTTAAAAGNTTATTTGTTTNTNCATTNTCATCAGGAATAACACCATTTATAGAAAGTTTAATATCTTCTTTTTGAATTNCTTGNCTAATCCGNCTTTCAATCCCATATCGTCTAATTTTGAAGCGTCGCTCAATATTTTTAAAGTTATCTTTTGTAAAATATCTTCTATCTGGAANAACTCTTCTCTGAATAATTAGACGTTTATTTTTTATTATTTCTTTTTNGGAACTTAATTTTTTATCACCATCACTATTTANATTATCTTTNTTTTTTGTTTTTGCTTCAATTATATTTCTTTTAATTGAAGTTGGTTTATTAACATCGTANTCTTTTTCTTTAATNATAAAATNTTTTGCAGTAGGAAGAAATTTTTTCTGTTCAATCCCCTTAATTATTTCAGCATCTGTTATATANAATAACTCTAGAGATAATAATTTCTTTATATGATAATGAATTTTNTCTTTTGGAAAAGAAATAGCTTCTGCTATTTCAGAGGCCGTAAGAGGGTTTTTATCAAAAATATTTAGAATTTNCCTTGTAAAAGGTTTTTCTAAAACTTTTATAACCTTACGGTCTTCAATNTTGAGTACTTTTTTTTGTGTNAGACTCATACTAGCTCATACATCTATGTTAAATACAGTAGAGCCAGTTTTTTCACTATATTTTTTATTAGGGCCGCAAATCCTCTAATAAAAAAGACTCCACATCTTTATTACCTCGGAAAAAGTAATCTGCTAAGTTTATAGTATATGAACTGTAAATTACAAGCATTGTTTATTATTACAGATCTGTATNATTATTTCTAAGATNGTTATAAAATAAACTATAATTTAAATATTTGTAAAATAANNANATTAAACAAATTANAGATTTNATTTTAATTNNATATTTTAANANTTNCNTATTTTNGTATTGTATTTTTANAATTGTAATTTTTTTTNAAATTTACAAGNNNATGGNNCCATCGTNGATAAATTAAAAATTACAAACGTAATTATTTTACCAGGTCCAATTCTAAAGACTCTTGCTCCTCCATTAGNTCAATATATTTATTTTCCAATGATTCTATAGCATTCATTGCCTCATTTAACTTTATGTAGTTATCAGAGTTAAGTGGATCATTNGTGATTAATTTCATTTTTTCTAATTCCGAATCAAGAGATTTTAATTTTTTATAAATTGCTGCTAATCTATTCTTCTTTTTTTTTCTAACTAAAAATGAATCTTTCTTTTTTGAACTTTTTATTACCCTACTTTTATTTTCTTTAGATTTATTTTTATTGNTCTTCCAATCATAATAACTATAGTTACCCTCATAAAACTTTACATTTCCTCCTCCAACCTCACAAGTTCTATTTGTTACTTGATTAAGAAAGTGCCTATCATGAGAAATACAAACAATAACTCCAGAATAAATTTTTAGCGCATTTTCAATTATGCCTCTAGACAACATATCTAGATGATTCGTTGGTTCATCTAATAAAAGTAAATGAACTGGATCTATTAAAATTGATGCTAATGCTAATCTTGCTTTTTCACCTCCAGATAAAACTTCTACTTTTTTCTCAATTTCTTCACCTGAAAATAAAAACCCACCTAGATATGTCCTTATTTCAGTTTCACTTAATCCTCCGCCTTTTTGACTTATAGTTTCATATACCGTATCTTTTAATTTTAAAATCTCCAATTGATGCTGGGCGTAATATGCTGTTTTAATTCCATTACCAATTTCTATTTTCCCATGTGTTATTTTTTCTACTCCAGCTAATAACTTTATTAAAGTCGACTTCCCTGCCCCATTTCTACCGACAAGGCCGATTTTATTACCTCTTTCAATAGTTAATGACATATTTTTAAAAACTTCTATTTTCGAATAATTTTTAAATATATTTTTAAATTTGGCAATTATTTGAGGAGACCTACTAGGTTGTGGTAAATTTAAAACTATCTGTTTTTTATCTTCTTCAGGAGCTTCTATTTTTTCTAACTTTTCTAATTGTTTTATTCTACTCTGAACCTGAATAGCCTTTGTACTCTTAGATCTAAATCTATCAATAAACCTCTCTGTTTCTTTTATTTGCTTCTGTTGATTTTTATAACTNGAACGATGCTGATCCAACCTAATTTGTTTATTTTTTTTGTAATCAGAATAATTTCCTTTGTATAATACAACCTTTTTTAATTCTATCTCCAATATTGTGTTTACAGATCGATCCAAAAATTCTTTATCGTGACTTATTAAAACCAAGCTTCCTTCCCATTTAGAGATAAATGACTCGAGCCAAATTGTTGCGTCTAAATCCAAATGATTTGTTGGTTCATCGAGAAATAACACATCTGGTTTCTGTGTTAATATTCTTGCAAGGGCAACTCTCATCCTCCATCCACCAGAGAACTCTTCCATTTGTGAATTAAATTGGTTTTCTCTAAACCCTAGACCTCCAAGAATTTTTTTAATTTTTTTATCTAGAGCCCACCCTCCAAGTGCCTCATACCTTGATTGATATTCTCCAAGTTTTTCCATAACCATTGCATCATTTGGGTTTTCAGAAATAGATAGAGAACAATCTTTAATTTTTTTTTCTAAGTTACATAATTCAGGAAAGGCACCCTTTACTTCATCAACAATAGATAATTTAGAGCCTGTTACTATTTCTTGAGCTAGATATCCAATATTTACAGTTTTCTCAATTTGAAGATGCCCAGAATCTGGTGATTCTTTATTTAGCATTATTCTTAATAACGTNGTTTTACCNGATCCGTTTTTCCCAACAAGGCCTACTCGCATTCCTCTTTTTATTGAAATATTTACATTTGAGAACAATTCTCCATTTGGATAAGATTTTTTAATAGAGTCTAATCTAATCATTAANCAATTTCAGCAAACACCTCTGCATTTTCAATCTCTAGTAAGTTTACATGTTTGATTGTATTAATTATTTTTNATTTATCTTTTAATTTTACTTTTACGTAATTATCAGTATGCCCAATTACATAACCCTCTTTTATACTCTCGAATAAAACTGGCCTCTTTCGACCTAACTGCTCATTATAGAAATGGCGTCTTTTTTTCTCNGATAAAATTCGAAGCATNNTGCTTCTTTTAGATCTNNTCTTTANNGGGACAATATCTCCATATTTAAANGCNTCNGTATNTTCTCTTTCTGAATANGTAAAAACATGAAAATAAGANACAGGCAGTTCATTTAAATAATGGTAAGTATCTAAAAAGTCACTNTCTGACTCTCCNGGAAAACCAACTAGAACATCAACTCCAATACAACAATCAGGAATANTAGATTTTATTGTTTTAATTCTTCTGGAATATAAATCTAGGTTATACCTTCTTTTCATCATAGATAATATTTTATTTGAACCTGATTGAAGCGGTATATGAAAATGGGGCATAAATTTTTTAGACTTTGAGCAGAATTTTATTATTTTTTCATTTAAAAGGTTCGGCTCTATTGATGATATTCTAATTCTATCAATATTTTTTATCTTATCCATCTCTGTGATTAACTGAAGAAATGTCTCGTCTTTCCCCTGCCCAAAATCTCCTATATTTACACCTGTCAAAACTATCTCGCGAACCTCGCTTTCTGCTAATTTATTAGCGACTTTTAAGGTTTCTTTAATTGAGTTGTTCCTGCTTATACCTCGAGCTAGAGGTATCGTGCAAAAGGTACAGTTATAATTACACCCATCTTGAACCTTTAAGTAAGAGCGCGTTCGTTCGCCGTAAGAAAAAGATGGTATAAATTCATTAATATCTTCAATTTTTGAATTAATAATAGTTGCTTTTGAGCTGATACTTAATTTATCAAGATGCTTAAGTAAGTTAAATTTTTCTTCTGCACCTAAAATTATATCTACTCCTTCAATTTCTGATATTTCTTTTGGTTTAAGTTGTGCGTAACATCCAATTATTGCTATAACAGAGTTTGGGTTTGTTCGCTTTGCTTGGCGNATAAGTTTTCTTGCTTCTTTATTAGCATTTTCTGTAACTGAGCAAGTATTAATTACATANATATCAGCCTTTTCTTTATACTTAACTTGCTCGAATCCATATTTGATAAATTCCTTTGAAATTACAGATGTCTCGGAAAAATTTAACTTGCAACCAAGCGTATGGAATGCTACCTGTTTTGTGGGTGTACTCAANACCTTGTNAAATNTTTATTTAAATATTTTTATAATATTCTTTTTATGTATTGGAATCATATTTTAATATCNTATACNNTTTTACAAACATTAACAATAGGAAGATACTTATGAAAAATTCATCTTTTATTGAAAAAGTAGATGCTAAAATACAAGAAAAACACCTACTTAATCACTCTTTTTACCAAGCATGGAANTCTGGTGCTCTTAAGAATGAAACTATCCGGGAATATGCTGCTCAATATTTTAAACATGTTTCTGCTTTTCCAAGATACCTATCATCAATTCACTCTAACTGCGAAGATATTANGATTAGACANTTTTTACNNGAGAANNTNAACGATGAAGAAAAAGGTAANGAAAACCANCCCGAACTCTGGATGCGGTTTGCTGAAGGAATGGGTAACAGTCGAAAAAATATAATTAATACTAAAGCGATTAAAGAAACAGATGATCTGGTTAACACATTTATGAATTTATCAAAATCTGATCAATTTTATATTGGCCTAGCTGCCTTGTATTGCTACGAATCCATGCAACCTGAAATTTCTGAAACTAAAAAAGATGGACTACAAAAAATGTATGGGATAACGGATGAGAATACATTGAAATTCTTTACAGTTCACATGCATGCTGACAAATGGCATAGAGAGGTAGTTAGAAATCTTTTAATCGAAGTTAGCAATACCGAAAAAAAGAAAGATGAAATTTTAAATGCTGTTGATTCTGCATTAGAATCATTAAATAATTTCCTCACAGGCATGGAAAGGGTCTACTGTTAACAGACTCAAATAACTTTTCAAAGGAGCCAAACTAAAATCCGAGTTTTATTTCTTAATGGGCCTAATTTGAATCTATTAGGCTCTAGGGAAATTGAGATTTACGGGAAAGAGTCTCTGCAAGAAATAGCAGAATGGCTTGATAAACAAATTGAGTATAATACCAAAACAACATGGTTTCAATCAAATCATGAGGGAGACCTAATTGATCAAATTCAAGCATCTGAAGGTTTATATGATGGTATTGTTTTAAATGCTGGAGCGCTTACTCACTATTCATACTCTGTCCGAGATGCAATAAAGTCTGTTTCAACACCAACAATAGAGGTGCATCTTAGCGATATATACTCTAGGGAAGGGTTCAGAAAAAAATCGGTGTTAAAAGATGTTTGCTTATCTCAAATATCAGGCCTAGGTAAAGAAGGATATTTAAAAGCACTTAAAGAACTAGCTAACTATATTTAATGTCGCCTTTCTTCTATCCGACGATTGCCTTTTCTTTGATAATTAACTCTATTATCAACCTGGCTTCGATTTTCTACATCAATAGGAATATTTGATTTTCTTCTATGAGAGACTCTTCGGTGTTCAGCTCTTCTTTCAGAAGAGTCTCGTCTTGTTGTTTTTCTTTCTTGTTCATCCATAATTAAACCTAGTCTTTATAATTTATAACCCCGATATATCGGGGTTATAAAAAGTATTAAAAAGT
>NZIX01000076.1 GCA_002691785.1 Fidelibacterota bacterium
AATAAAAGAATGATTCCAATGGTAACCCCAAAGCTTGTTAAATCTTTTTTACTGGTTTTGATATTTTTTATTTCATCAAACATGACTAATCCAAATCAAATTCAGACATCCAATCTGAATCGTTATCTAATGGTTTTTGATCTTCTTTCTTTAATAAATAATTATTTAAAATTAAGTAATCCATCTCGGTTCTCATAAAACATAAATACGCATCTTTTGGGGTGCAAACTATCGGTTCTCCACGGACATTAAAAGAAGTATTTACTACAACAGCACAGCCATATTTATTATTAAACTGGGTAAGCATCTCATGATAACGTGGATTGGTTTGTTTACTCACCGATTGTATTCGAGCTGAATAATCAACATGGGTCACCGCAGGGATTTCCGAACGAGCAATATTAAGTTTTTTTAAACCAAAATAACCTTCTTGCTCTTTGGTCATTTTTAACTGTTTATCTTTATGCACATCCGCAACTAAAAGCATATAAGGACTAGGTCTATCTATATCAAAGTATTCTGATATATTTTCTTCTCTCACGGAAGGTGCAAAAGGACGAAAGCTCTCTCTATATTTTATTTTGAGATTGATAGTCTTTTGAGTTTCTGCAGAACGTGAATCTCCAATAATAGTTCGTGCTCCTAAGGCTCTTGGACCAAACTCCATCCGTCCTTGAAACCAGCCGATTACTTTTTGATCTGCTATTAAATCAGCTATATGTTCAGGGAGATCTTTATCTTCAAGTTTTTGATATGAGTAACCTTTTTTATCTAAATATTCTTTGATTTCATCATTACTGAACTCTGGTCCTAAATAAGCACCTTTCATAAAATCATTTTTTCCATCAGCATGCCGTTCATTCCCTAAATGCTGATACCATGCAATTAAAGCACAACCTAATGCACCACCAGCATCTCCTGCCGCAGGCTGTATATAAATATCGTCAAATAATCCTGATCTAAGAAGCTTACCATTAGATACACAGTTTAAGGCGACACCACCAGCTAGACATAAGTACTTCTTCTTAGTAGTCTTTCGAACATGCTTTGCCATCTTCATTACAATCTCTTCAGTGACCTCTTGTACAGATCGAGCAATATCCATTTCTTTTTGTGTCAATTCTGATTCAGGTTCCCTAGGAGATCCTCCAAATAAATTATCAAATTTTTGATTAGTCATTGTAAGGCCAACACTGTAATTAAAATAGCTCATATCCATAATAAATGAACCATCATCTTTTACATCTATAAGATGTTTATAGATTAAATCTTTGTATTTAGGTTCGCCATAAGGCGCTAACCCCATAACCTTATATTCACCAGAGTTTACTCTAAACCCGGTGTAATATGTAATAGCAGAGTAAAGTAAACCTAAAGAATGAGGAAACTTAATATCAGCTAACATCTCCATCTTATTTCCATTTCCAATACCATAACTTGTAGTCGCCCATTCACCCACTCCATCCATGGTTAAAAAGGCTGCATTTTGAAATGGAGAAGCATAAAAAGCAGAGGCTGCGTGAGAAGCATGATGTTCAGGAAACAAAATAGTACCTGAATAATCTAGTTCATCTTTAATAAGCTCTTTAATCCATAGTTTCTTTTTAATCCAAAGTGGAATTGCTTTTAAAAAAGAGCCTAAACCTTTAGGAGCAAAGGCTAAATAGGTCTCGAGTATGCGTTCAAACTTAAGGAAGGGTTTATCATAGAAAGCAACAATCTCAAGATCTGAAGAATTAATACCTGCTTCACTTAAGCAATATTTTATAGCATTTGAGGGGAAGTTTTGATCGTGTTTTTTGCGAGTAAAACGTTCTTCTTGTGCTGCTGCAATAATCTCACCATCTTTTAAAAGGCAAGCGGCACTATCATGATAATATGAAGAAATTCCTAGTATGTACAAGATCTATTAACTTTACATTAAATAAAGTGTACCGCGGAAAGGGCTCGAACCTTCACGCACAATGTGCACCAGATCCTAAATCTGGCGTGTCTACCAATTCCACCACCGCGGCATTTAATTATAATAAATTTTTTAATCTTTTATTAATTAAAAATATTTTCTATCACTAAAAATTTAAAGATACATAATTTCACTTAAAAGTATATATATTTTTATTTATTATTCACAANCTGATAAGTNTTGATCTCCCATGTGAGACTGAAGACAATCAGGATATGGTGGNCAAAACTGATTGTCTTCAATGCTAAAACGATAGGGGTTTCCAAAATTAATACCCATGGTGCAAAAGCTACTTGGAATTTGTCCTGATAAAAAATTATCATTAAGAAATAAAGTTTTTAAATTTTGTAAACTATCAATTTCTAAAGGAATTACTCCGTTGAATTGATTTCCTGTTAAAATAAGTGTCTCTAGCTTCTTTAATTTAAATATAACCAAAGGTATTTCCCCTGTTAGCAGGTTATTAGTTAAATCAAGGCGTTTGAGATTNTGCAGTAACTGAATTTCCTCTGGAATGTAGTTTATTTGGCTCTCAACTAAATCCAACCTTGTTTCAAAAACAGAATAATATTGATCCCATAAATAAACCCATTCATTAATATTNAAGTAAACTATATTGGAATGAGTTGTAAAATAAATTGGGNTATAACCCGTTANTCNATTNGTTACATCTAATCGAAAGTATGTAAATGGTTGGCTATAACTCATTTGATAAAGCGTGTCTGATTGATCAAAACTCTCGTAGATCAAACTTTTATCAATCATTAATGAATCATTTGAGCCATAAAATTTGTAACAATAAAAATCATCTTCGGATTCATTGCTTTTGTCCCATTGAACACCTAATGAAGATTCTTGAAATTGAAAATTATACAATTGCAATGATTTAGGATAACCATCTGTCTCATTATCATTACAACTCCAAAAAAATAACGATAATAAAAAACAATATTTTGATCCAACATTACTTTTTTTATTAATTTTAATTTTATTGATCAACATTTATAAAAAAACAGTATTAAGAATTAATTTTTGTCCTTAAATAATAAACAAATGCTAAAGATATACCTAATCGAATTGGGGTAAATAGTATAAAAAAGNACAATAATATCAGTGAAATAGTTATAATTATTTTTGGACCATACCCAAAATAATATGCAACAATAATAGGAAAAATAAAGAGAGCCCGATCAATGATTAATAAAAAGAACCAATTATCTCCATTTTCTTCATTAAAGTTGATATTACACAATTCGCATTCATGATTCATTTTGAATCTTGTTCTGAAAATTTTCCCAGTTTTACAGTTAGGACAAAGACCCAAAATACCACTTTTTATACATGAAAATAAAATCATCAACTATTAAATACCTTGTTATAAGGGGTAAATTTCTGCTCCTTTACCAATAATTCTATATTCAACTAGATCCGAATCCTTTATTATTACATTATCAGGATCTAGGATTTGACCCTTCTCCTCAGCTAAATGAATTTTCCATTGTTTAGCCTGATCCTCAGAAAAAATTAATTTTGAAAATTCTCCCTCCACAAATACTTTATTTCCAACACCTGAAAGTGGAAATACAATTTCTCCATCTGTGACTTTAACTCTAATTTTGAGATCGCTTACTTCATCTTTAACGTTTATCCAACAACCTCTCATTGGACAAACTTCAGTAATCATTCCTTTAAGAGCAACCTCTTTTCCAATATAGTTTTGTGGTAATTCAAATAACTCTTGAAATGTAATTACTTTTGATTCTTTTTTTAATGCTCCATAACTACCAAATGGATTCTTTTTATTTAATAAGTTTTCTTCTGATTCTACTTTTGTACATCCTGAGATTATAAAGAGCACAAATAATAAAGTTCTTTTTATAAACATATTATTCTCCTTTCAAATATTATTTTATCGATAAAATACTTTTTAATTTTTAAAAATTAATATTTTTTCCACCATTTTTTTTCAGTTTTATTTCCTAGAATCACTATCTCACCAATTTCAGGATAGATCATATTTAATCGTTTTTTTTCAGAAAATTTAAAAGCTCTTTTCACAGGATCTGCCCAATCATGTGTTGAAAGTGTAAAAGCACCCCAGTGTATTGGCATAAACTGTGAAGCTTTTAAATCCAATGACGCCTGAACTCCTTCTTCAGGTATCATGTGAGAATATTTCCATGCATCATTATATTGTCCACAATCCAACAAGGCTAAATCAAAGGGTCCATATTCATCGCCAATTCTTTTAAAATGTTTACCATATCCTGTATCTCCACTAAAATATATTTTCCCTATATCACTTATTATGGCCCAAGAACTCCATAAAGTACTATTCCGATCAGATAATCCTCTTCCAGAGAAATGTCTCGCAGGTAAACAAACTAATTTAATGTTATCATTTAAAACAGATTGATTCCAATTTAATTCTGTAATTGAACTTTCATCAACTCCCCACCTATTTAGGTGCCCTCCTAATCCAAGAGGAACATAAAACATCTTCACCTTATCCCTTATTTTTTTTATAGTCTTATAGTCTAAATGGTCATAGTGGTCATGAGAAAAAAGCACCATATCAATTGAATCAATATTATCAAGGGAAATAGCTATTTCAGGGCTATAACGTTTTANCATAGGCATTGGAACAGGGGCGGCATACTTACCAAGCATAGGATCTAACATTATAATTTTTCCATTAACCTTTAATAAAAACGCGGAATGCCCTAGCCAACTAAATTGTATCTCATCATTTGATAAATTTTTAAAATTTACAAAATCAATCTTTAGCGGTAAGATTGGATCTGGTTTCATTCGTCCACTGTCTCCTGAAATAAATTCTCTCATAGACATGTCACCTGTCATCATATCAAATCGTTCTTCATTTTTGAATTCACCATCCAGATAATTNTCATATTTTTCATAGAATAGACTTTTTTTCTGATTTGGAGGATCCCCAAATTGAGGACTGAATACTAAAAAGAAACCACCAGAAAATAATAATGCTAAAATAGAGTAAAGAAAAGTCATAATTATTTTACGCATCATTTGAGGTGACTGTTTCATGATAATTTGCTGCTGAAATAAATAAATCTTTNAAGGATTTAACGGTGTCTTCAATTGGGTTTGAATATCCCCCTCCCATAAATATACATACAGGATTTTTGCGCTTTTTTGCAAAATCAAATATCATGGTATTTCTTTCTTTCACTCCCTTTCTAGTTAATTTTAAATTTCCATATCGATCATTAAAAAGAACATCTACTCCTGCTTGAAATAAAATTAAATCACTTGGGTNTTTATCTANTTCTTTNANCACATTTGANAATNTATCAAGGTACTCAGCATCTTNTATNTTTTTTTGTATGCTAATATCTAAGTCGCTTTTTGCTTTTTGAAATGGAAAATTCGAAGAGCAATGCATGGAAAAAGTAAATGCTCTCTTGTCATTTTTTAATATTTCAGCGGTCCCATCTCCTTGATGAACATCCAAATCAATAATCAAAATATTTTTTATATTTGGCTTTTCTAAAGCAATTTTAGCGCATATCGCAATGTCATTAAAAATGCAAAATCCTGAGCCATAATCCTTATGAGCATGATGTGTTCCACCAGCCATGTTGCCAGAAACTCCGCCAGTCACAATCGCATCTTGCATAGCAGCGATACTTCCTCCAATTATTCGAAGAGTACGTTCTATGATTTCCTTTTTCCAAGGTTTGAGACCAATTCGCCTTATTTCTTTACTATCTAATTTTTGATTTAAGAATCGATTCACGTAGTTTGCATCGTGAATTTTATTTATAATGCTTTCATCTACAATGGGTGAGTTTTTTATTTCNATAGAGTGTTTATTTAAATGCATTTGAAGCTCTTGCTTAATAAGCTNATAACGATCTCTTGGAAANTTTGATTTTTCATCGATACCATAGGTATAAATAGGATGATAATACAGATTAAACAATTTTTAGTTTCTTTATATTTTATAGATAATTATAAAAGCAGATTAAATAACTAAAATTAATACATCAAAAAACCACTTATAAGTGATTAATTTCTTATTATGAATGGTAAGAAATTTATTATCCTTTTATCAATAACTCTCTTATGTTTTGCAGGTATTTTATTTTCGGCTATGTATTTAAATGGCTGGTTCGACATCTTTCTAGATGGGGGATTCAAAGCGCTTTATAAAAAGTAAGCAANAGTATCTGAAGAATCAGAATTAGGGTTAAAACTATACCAAAGATAAATATAATAAACGACTGCACATAAGAAGACTANCACTAATAATAAAAGCCATTTAAGTAATGTATTGATTGGAGAACTTATACCTTAAAAGTTTTAACTTTTTTTAACAAAGCCTTATTTAAAAAGAATCATTTTCTTAGTTTGTCTAAAATTTCCAGCTTCTATACTATATAGATAAACTCCATCTGATACTTTCTTACCATAATTATTCGTCCCGTCCCATTGGATAGATTTGAACCCTNTATCTTGTCTATTATCGATTATTTTTTTAGTTAAGCGTCCTAAAACATCATAGATTAATATTTTTACATTACTTTCTTTTGGCAAATCAAAACGTATTAAGGTTTTAGGATTAAAGGGGTTGGGATAATTTTGGTATAATTTAAATTCACTAGGAACCTCGTCAATAATCTCTTCTGTAAATAAATCTTCATTAAAATTAAACTCTGCATCAGTTTTAATAATATTACTGCCTGTACTTATTACAAAACCTCCATCATGAGTTTTTTCAATGCTGTATCCTGGCCCAAGTTGTTCAGTAACTTCGAGAGGTTGATTGTTTGAATCCCATTGATACATCCAAAGATTATAATTACCTCTCTCACCAACCCATGCAATACCTCCGTCATGAGTAGTGGTTATAGCATGACCAGAACAAAACCCATTTCGATTAAATATATCACTTGAAACCTGATTTCCATTCTCATCTATTTGAAGATACATTACTCTGGTTGCATTTGTACAATGGCTGGGTGTGTTTGGACATTTTTCACCAATAATTCCATAGCCCCCAGATTCGATTCTAACAATATCATGAGCCTCTTCGTAATAATCTCCACCATATGTCTTTTCCCAAACTTTACTTCCGTTTAATCCTAACTTTACAATCCAAAAATCATCATACCATTCAAAGGAACATGGATAACCTGAATTTCCATGAACTTTTGCACCAACGGCAATCAACCTTCCATCAGCAGATTCTATCACAGATTTAAATCGATCGTTNTCACAATTTCCACCATGCCATTTTCGTTTTAAAACTTGTCCATCTCTACTAAACTTTACAATTAACGCAAGCCCACCATTACCTGGACCACCTACTGCATAGTATTTGCCATTACTATGTTCAATAATATCCTCATAATAGGGATATGTCCCCATACCGGCAGGATGATTTTGATTCTTCCATTCTTTATTGCCTAAAGAATCCACTTTTACAATACCTACCCACCCTGCAAATAAATATCCTCCATCGCTTGTTTGAATTACAGTTTTCTTACCCCAATAATCCATTAAATTATAAGTATTTTCCCATTCTTTATTTCCATACATATCGACCTTCATTAACCATGCACTGTCACTTTTACAGCCTGGTATAATGTAGCCACCATCAAGTGTTGGTTTTACTCCACCAAGAGAAGCACAGGAATTTTCAGGCCATACNTCTTTCACAAAACGAACCATGTCNGGTTGAGATAACGAAATCGANACNATCATTANTNTAAAAATTNGTTTTATNATTTTAAAATATTTATCTTTTTTCATANCCTTTAAAANTAATTTATTTAAATTTTANANTNAAGGTTACTTTAGAAGAACCATNTTCTTTGTTTGCCTAAAATCTCCAGCTTCTATTCTGTATAAATAAACTCCAGCGGAAACTTTCTTACCATAATTATTTGTCGCATCCCATTGGATAGATTTGAATCCTATACTTTGTNTATTATCNATTAATTTTTTAGTTANGCGTCCTAAAATATCATAAATTAATATTTTTACATTACTTTCCTTGGGTAAATCAAATCGTATTATTGTTTTAGGGTTAAAGGGATTAGGATAATTTTGATGNAAAGCAAATACTTTTGGAAGTGAGTTATTTTTTGAAGACAAATTATTTTCTAATTGTAATGATATTGAGGGCCACAATTCAGGTTTAGTTGCATAACCTGAATTATGATTAGGTACTGTAGAATTAAAACCACCTTCAAGTATCAAATTTTCTTTACTATAAAAAGATACANGATCTCCAGAATCAATCACACCCAATGCAAATGANTATAANCCTCCATTAATAATGAAGGGTTTTATATCTATATTTAATTCAACATTTTGCTCTATAAGATATATAGTATCTAATGGTATAAGGCTCTCGAAGTTTGCCAGACCAATGTTACTCTCATTTAATTTTTCACTCCATGCTAAATCCTGGAATCTATATAAAACTACACCTTCAGAAACTGTTTCAACCGATGAGGGTGTGAGGTTTAGATACAGAGCACTCAAACTATCTAGAATTGGTGGAATATCAAATTTTATAAAAGTATAATTATCTCTTGAAACTTCTAAATTTTGAATATGCGATGGTAAATAGGTACTGTCCTGTATGCTTATATCAATGGATCTATCATTGATAGGATAAATTTTATCGGNAGTTGTGAAAGTCCAATTTTCTCCATTAACACTACCACTGATACCTTGAATGGACACAGACCAACTATAATTACTGTTAGGTAATAAATTGACAAACATAACGTTATTGGGATAATCAAANGTTCGAGTTTCATTCATTCCAGGACCACTTATTATTANCGTAGCACTGACACCGTTATAATTTTCTGACCATGGATAATTCCATGCAAGTCCATATTCTAAAGGGACATTTTCAGAGCCATCCCTTGGAATTGGAATACTGGGGTAATTGTATCTAAATCCCGGTATCCAATAGACTGAATCACCATACTCATAAGGACCAATNTCAGGTGCATTGCCTATAAATTCTCTNTTCTGATTAGGAAAGGATTCNCCATGATAAAAATTTTCNTCTTGTCCATCATTAATGCCCTCGATAATTTTACCATTNTCTATAAATATAGATCCTTTTTTTGGTCTGAAATCATATGACTGAGCACGGTCGTTTTGAAATGGATCTTCTCCAAATATTTCTATTAATTGTTGCGGTGATCTGTTCCTATTATCGACCCAAGGATTTTCCATTTCTAATTGCGGAAAAGATTGAGACCAGCTACCTTCATTATTATCAATAGGAAATTGCCTTCCGTACCAATTACCTGATTCATTTAATAAAAATTCTGAATCTGTNTTAACTACATCTGCTCCATTATTAGTGANNGAAGGNTCGCCNCAGTCATAAGAAGAACAAGGAAAACTTCTTCCTGAAATGACATTGTGAACGTCTGTATTATAATTTCCTTNTCCATTTGCNACCCCTTGCCCATGTTCATCGGTACCATAGTCTCCACAATATTTATCAGGTCGTATATTCACATCACTATCGTAATTATCATAGGCAGCAACATGGTATACATCATGTTTATCACCCTTAATTCGAAATCCGCGTTTATTTCCACTAGAAATTATATGATGGACAAGACCGTACTGTCCTGCGCAACTCCCATCAAAGCGAAAACCATTTCTATTNGTATTAAATAACCAACAATANCGAGTTGTAGATCTTATTGCAAGCCCGGAGGCTCTACCTATACCAGATCCATCAGTATCTTGATAATGATTTTCAATCCATGCATACTCNACAAGNGANCTTTGTCCAGGACCNATATTACCCGAGCGATTGTGACGCATAGTTATGTATCTAAAAGTATCAGNNAANTAATTTTCATCATTCATGATNTCTTGATTACAATTAACACAATTATCATCGACTTTTAANTTCCAATATTCACTTCCAAACCANCCATTATTTTCAGCTAAAATATTCTCATAAACGGGCCAACGTACACTNNTAGTTCTAAANATATATCCATCCACTACATATCTAAAGATACAATTCTGTACTGTGTTATGTAGACCATTCACCATCATATTACCCCTATGACGCATATCTATACCCGCTCCAACCATTTGTCGATGTCTCAAACCTACTTCCCAACTGTGACTAAAACTTGAATTCTTAAATTTAATATAACTTGCATCTCTTGAAAAAATGGCTCCAGAATAAAAATGAAAATTATTAAAAGTTATGTTGTCAGAGTTGTGTAAATATAAACTGTATGTTCGAACACGTACTCTAACATTTGTTGAATTTGGGACCTCATTTCCGGGATATATATACAAGGTATTTGTATTTTTATCAAAACCNTATTCCTCAAGAGTGTCTAGNTTATNTAGATCTCCNGGNTCATACCCTCCCGCATAGGGAGCTCCACCATGGTTTACTGAAAAGACAGTATTNGATTCTTGATTATCCTTATTNCCATAGGTNGGGTCTGTNGGGTTTTTAAAGTTTACAGGCATAGCAGGNATCATATATCTNTCATTAACAAATACCCCGTAGATTGTATCTATTTGAGTATTNGCTCTTTTAGAAATTTGCCCCATATCTAAGATAGCTTTATAAACTGNNTGTCCATTTAAATTATATTGTTCCCAATTCGCATTTACCTCAACGGTACCGTCTATATAAGTATTCTCATTTTCACCTATAACTTCAATAACGGGACCCTCTTGATATGTTGAATGATTTATATAATCAGCAAAAATAAGATCTGTATACCTACCCTCTTTAACTAGAATACTTTGACCTCCTTGGGCATTCTCCAAAGCACCTAAAATAGTTGGGTAGGGACAGNNAAAAGAACCATCAGGACCCTCCGNACAGAATTCGGAGCTAAGAAATTCAGGTAATATTTCTGCATCATTTATAGATGCGTGATACTGATTTGAGGAGACATCAATTATTTTAAAATCTTCATTAGTGTCCATCTTGTAATAAGCTAATAANCCAACTGAATTTTCATCCACAGATCCAATCATATTTTGACTTATTTCTGATGCTGATCTTGCCATNTTCCAAATNCGAACTTCATCTATTTTNCCAGAAAACCTTGTTCCAATTGATGTAATTGGAATTAATGATGGAATTAAACCTGACCAGTTACGAGTACTATCAATTGCTATACCATCCAGGTATAACTTTGCTTTATCTCCATCAAAACTAAATGCAACGTGTTGCCATATCTTTGCAGTTCTGACATTATCTACTATTTTGTTTTTAATTTGACCATTACTTGAAAAACCATAATAAATAGCATCATTTCTAATAAATGTTATATGAGGTGAAGAATTAGTATACTGATTACCTCTAAATATCAAATTTCCGATTATTTTTTGGTGATAATCACTTGTGGAATCATTAGAATAAACCAAAGCTTCAAGAGTAAAAGTACTACCTAAACTTGGGAAATTATCTGGAAGTTTTATTTCATCACTTGAATTATTATCATAATTATTCCAACCTCCATGCCTGGTAAATCGATCAAATTTAGCATAGTATTGTTTCTCATAATCCATATCACCATCAACATAAATATCTTGTGAGTAGACAAATCGTATTATTATCAGAAAATAAAGTGTCTTTTTCATTTATTATTGAGTTATTTGATTCTTAAGAACAAATCTTAAACTTATGAATAACCTCTAAAAAGCCTCAGGTAAATTATCAAAACATGGACAATTTTCTCCAAGGTATCGGTAAATATTTCTAAATTTTTCATCCATCATTTTGTGAGCACTATTTATTTTAGATTTATTTTCCGCTACCTGATTTTT
>NZIX01000077.1 GCA_002691785.1 Fidelibacterota bacterium
TCACAAGTATCATTAATAGCGTAATAAANATCTGTAATGGTTTCATTCCCATCTTGATCATAGATNTCCCATATAAANGNTCTCGTTGGAAATGTATAGCTTGTATCACTATTTTGATTTGCTATNAGTGGNTTGGAACGATATCTAAATTGTATTTCAGGAGCAGANTTTTTTATTGGGAGTACTAACCTAGAAGGGATTGAATCAACTAAGCCACTATTATCAACCGCCTTTACTTCAAAGGTAAAAACATCTAAACTCGATCGAATTGGGACATAAAAAATACCACTCTCATAGNNAGTATAAGTCCAAATNGAATCACTACTCCATTTATAGTAGTATCCAACAACACTTCCATCAGGATCCTCTCCCCACCAGTGTAACTCCTGCCGGCTAGTTGATATTGTGCTGAAAGCTTGATCTAAGGTATCCCAAATAAATTGAGAATCTGGAGAATCTCCTATTGCATAAATCATATTTCCAAGAGAGTCTATCGAAGCATAAACNGTGTCCATTGCAATAAGCGATAAGTAAGTCTCCGGATACGAGGATANAGGTTCTTTATCCATATCCTCATATTCCCANCTACTACATGAAAAAATAAAAAGTAAAAAACAAATTAACCTTATATTCATTTAAATTATTCTAAACCAATAAAAACTGGTTGCGTTATTTAATTTGATTATTTTACTAACACCATTTTTTTATCTGCTATAAAATTTCCAGCCTTAATTCTATATATATACATACCTGANGGNACTNTTTCACCTTGATTATTTAACCCTTCCCAGTTTACGACATGAAATCCAGGCCCGTAGGACTCTCCGCTAATTAAAGAACGTACTTGACGACCCATCATATCATAGATAGTTAATTTCACTATTTCTGAACTACCGATTGAAAATCGAATCTGAGTTTCTGGATTAAATGGATTTGGAAAATTGTTATGAAGTTCATAATCATATGGATTAACTGCTACATCATCGTTAACACCCATAGTAGTTCCCATATCATCTACATCTCTAGTTTGAATTTTATAAGTACCATAACTAAAATTGAATATACCTCTCACATAATCCAGTTCTTGACCTTCTGAAAGCGAGTTCATTAGGATATCAGCTTCCATATTTGCCATATCATCATCAATAAGAATTTCATAACCAGATGCGTCAGTTATTGACCAATCATAATCCCCAATAGATGAGATTGTCACATTATTGACTTGTACTAAAACTCCCTCATAAGACTCTACTTCATCAGCGATTTGATGCAAATCCTCACAACTTACAAGCTGATAGTCAGATAAATCTTCTCCTGAAGAATTAACGGTGATAGTCGAATTAATTAAACGAGTATTCCCATCTAATTTATAGCCATACTCATCTCCGATTGCTCTGTCAGTTGCAAGGCCTGTAATGGTAATATTATCTCCTCTTGTGATTAATTCTAACTGATCAGTGCTAAAGATTAAACCATCCCATTGTCCAGTTCCATCTTGAAGCGCATAGGCCCCATAAGAACTGTTGAACTGTGCCGTGTCAGCTGTAACAACTCCACTTACTGTCACATTACATCCTTGATAGAGTGTGTTTCCTGCTGCCCAAGGTGTTTCCTGAATCATACTAATTGTCAACACATCTGACACATGAAACCCCAATTGCTCATGCTCAATATCATAAGGGTAAATACTCGTTTTTGGTTCTGATTGATCGGTTCCATCATCTGTAGCAGAAACGTAGTAAAACACTTCATCCCCNTCTGAAATTGGAATAACACCTGAAAAAATATCCCCTTCTGTTGATGACATAGCAACAGAGCTATATTCACCTCCATTAATAGAATAATAGAGTAATGCCTCACTTATTGTAGAGTTATCAAGAATAGCACATGAAACTACAACTTCACTATCCGTTGAAACAGGGGCACAAGGATCTCTACTAAGATCTGAAATCGAAGGAGGTCCTGATCCAAATTCCATATCTGATACATACAGTGGACACAATTTATACGTAGATGAGTCTTCATAGCTACCATAGTGATGGTAGGCCCAACCCTCTAAAGATTGTAATAATGAGCCCACTGGAGGTGGACCAACTGATTCAAAATAAGCAGCAATACTATCCGAATCATCATCGACTAAAACAGACCCTGAGCCATCATCTAATGCGAAAACTTCGTATTGGAAATCGTTTTCGGTTACAATCCCCTCTTCAACACGAACCATTACATTACCCCATTGTTCTGCTGTTGTCGGAAGTCTAAGATCTCCTGTATTGATTGTATCAATTACAGGAAGCGCATATTCAACATCAATAATATTTATAGGTTCAGTAATAAATAACTCAGTCATATTTGCAGAACCAGTAGTATACTCGGCAATGTAGCCTGTTGCCTGAATCAGGTCACCTTCAAAAAGAGTAGGAAAAGCTGAGCTGTCTGGATCATAAGATAAAATTGCACTCCAAGGGCCACCATTCACATCTGCAAAAATAAACTTAACTCCTGATCCTGCATAACTTAATCCTGAAGGCATAGTAACTACCCCTTCTAGGGTGACTGTTTGCTGACTCATATAAGAGGTATCTGAACTTGCATCTTCAATAGTTTTCATAAGATCACTATACAATACTTGTTGAACGCGTTGTATTCTTGTTATTCCTCCTGCTCCAACTACATCCCGAGCTAATCTTGGCTGGATTTTGTAATTATTAAAATTATAATCAAGCACACCAACAATTTCTAATAAATTGTGATCTTGTGAAGGATAATAAAAATAATCCCATTTATCATCACATATCCCAGTATTACTTCCATCACTAAATTCCCATTCACCATAACCAAGATCTGGATTTGTTACAGAAATATTTTCAATCTTCAATAGGCAACCTTCATAAGCCTCTGANATATCGGAAACACTAATTACAGAAGGATTAATTAAATTTTCTGGACCAAAACCACTATGAACAATACCAGTTGTTACATCAGTAAGTTCCGTAAGATTATAATATTCTTCAATTGTACCAGTAAGGGTGACTTCATCACCTTCTCCTGGCCCAGGATGTACATCCCCGAATTCATCTACCCAACTAAATTGATCCCATCCATTATAATCAAAACAAACGATACCATTCCAGGGACCTTCTGCATCTTGAACAGTCATATATCTATACTGATCTGATCCCCAAAATTCTGCAGTAACNANNCCATTAATAGTNACTTCTTGACCATTATATGGGCTCNCATCATCTGAGTCTGGATCTGAAACATATTGAATATCATANATNGATGTTATGGTTACTTCACCAGAAATAGTAAAATCTAAATTAGCTTCTATCGATGGATCTAGAGGTGCATGATCTGTATCTACCAACCACATATGAAAAGAATGATCGCCTTCAGTCAAATTATCTAGAACAATAGCCTCTGTAGAATAATACATGACCGGGTCACCCTCATCTAAACTATAATGGATATGCCCATCTACTCCATCTNCATCGGATCCTATTGTGAAATTAGAAACTGAAAATTCAATACTTAATCCATCATCATTAATCGTAGAACCATTTTGTGGAGAAGTAATTACAAGTGTGATCTCACCCCCTCCAAATTCATGTGGATGAGAACCCAAATAATCCCAAGTATTATTATCTAATACAACCCACTCTGAGTTATCTTCGCTTGTACCTGCAGAGGAAGACCAATTTCCTGTATTTCCTTGTAAAACATTTGATTTTCTAACTAAAGTATGATCCTTAGTTCCATTTGAAATACCAGCGACGTCCCAGCCATCACCTGGATCACCACCCATATCACCAATAATATCAACAATAGTGTAATTATCTGCAGTTGCCCCAGCTAAAGTTATAGCGAAGGCATCATCTCCATTCCCTAAATAAGTAAATGTCTGATCTCCCTCAGATATAATTGCGTCATCCGCATCTTGATGATAAATAACATAAACATCTCCTGATAAGAGTATCGTTCCTGTTTCAAAGGTTATATTTTCAGGATAATCAAACTCATTTTCAGAGTCACATCCATTATTACAACTCGAAATAGAATAATCACTTAGATCAAGATCTGAGCCTGTTCCATTATAAATTTCTAGATACTTGTTATAAGAGCTGCCTTCAGCATATTCACTAAAAAAAAGCCCTTCAAAATCAACAGGCACTAATGCTGGAATAGTTATATCTTCAGTGTACACTTCATCACCTGCATTACCATTAGCACCACCTGTCGCTAAACCAGAAGCGCTAAATGTAATCTCACCAACATCTGAATCTGGAGCTAACCATTCAAATATCCATTCTCCAGATGTAGTTCTAGAACTATGTTGGATAAAGTCACCATTAACTTCTAGACTACTAGAGTTTGAATTAAGTGAGAGTTCTCCAGCTACATTATTCCCTGCTTGAGCAATAGCTTGAAATCCATAACCCCTATCATTTGACCCTGTAACAGTTACTCCAATGGAATAAGTCTCGCCAGGTATGTACGAATTTGGTAACCCTGTAAAAACAACTTCTCCGTCTCCTGAATTAACTGAACCACTATGACATGAGGTACAATTATTATAATTGGGTGCATTATGAGCATATCCTTGTCCTGGACCACCAGAATTGGCAAATAACATACTTATTATTAAGATTGATTTAAATATTATTTTCATTTTGACTTCCTATTTATTTTATTTAATAATTAAAAATTTTCCTTCTTTAAATTCACCTGTATATTTATTTTCTACAGTAAACAAATATAAGCCGGATGCTGTAGCTTGGTCATGCATCGTTATCATATCCCAGGCATGTTCTCCACCAGACATTAAAGGATTATTTTTTGAATTGATATTCAAAATATCATCCCCTTTGTACGATTCATCATGATCTATAACATCAACTAAGTCTCCAGCTAATGAGAAAATTCTAATTTCTGCTTTATTGGGTAAATTTCTGAACCAGATCATATTACTTCTACTACTGTATCCATCCCACAAAGCCTGACCCTTGTATGGGTTTGGATATACTGAGGGCATACCTTCCCAAATTGATTCTGATATTTCACTTGAACCAGGGTAAATATAAACACGATTTGAATAAATTGAACTCTCTAAACTTTCCAAGTTTGAATCAGGATCGCCTCTATCATAGGCAGTAATCGAATAATAGTTTAACCATCCATCTTTTATATCTATATTTTCAAATTTATAATGGTAATATGTATTGTTTATAAAAGTACTGTCCGGCTGACCTAGTTCATTTTTAATTTGAATACCTGACAATCCAGTATTGTAACCAATATTATTTTCCAGGTCAACTTCAAGTAGTAAAGAGAACTCTCCCAGACTATCGTTCGCTGTTTTAGTTGCTCCATAAATTTTATATCCCTCAAAATCGCGCTCTCTGCTTATGGGATCTACAAAGTACTCTGCATTTTTTTGCCAATACAGTGTTGCTTTTTTTGATTGAACTTCTACATGCATATTAGGTCCTGGTGGTGGTGCAGGAAGAATATATTTATCTAAAATTTGATTATCATTAGTGTCCTCGCCTTCATCCAAAATATTATTTCGGTTTTTATCTTCTCCATTATAAGCTTTTTGTGCCCAATCATAATTTACGTGCAAGTTATTCCTGCGTAATGGAGAATCTTCACCTGAACCAGGTTCCCAAAGAGCACACACAACCGTGAAGGCAATATTACAGGAGTCTCCAGGAGGCAGAGACCATGAACTCGTGTCCACGTTTGCTAATGATCCAAGCGGCCCTGCAGAGACAAGGAACATCCAGCTATTTTCTGATGAGGGATAACCATCACTTGTATAACCTTCACCATCCCCTAGTGGCACATTTGAGGTCATTTTATCGTACCTTTCATCGTCATTAAGTGGCATGCTATATGCAGGATAATCTGAGTTGCTTGAGTTAGTCCAGACCCACTGATTGTAATATGTTGATAGTTTTTGATTTGGAACATTACTTCCTAAAGCCGAAATACCTAGATAGGACTGAGCCCATCCATCATCTCCATCAGCATCATATTGATATGCAATATCTCTTTTAAAACCAGAAATATCTAGGCTTTGGTCAAATCCATTTAAATTATCATACCATGTAAATCCACCACCAGGCGTATAATAATCAGTATAATTAAAATTTGCTATTGAGGCGTCAGCCCAAATTCCTGCATAAATATTTTTGATCGTATCTTCTGAAACATTTTTTAAATTATAATTTAATATAACAAAAGCATCCGCATATGAATAATTCCAAGCATAGGCCTCTAGATGAATATCTAGACCTAATGGTGTATGATTAGGAATTATAACATCACTATAATCTTTAAAACTAGATATCATATCTTGATGAGATACCGCATAGGGAGAATAATATTTTGCCATTGAATCTTGGGTTGTAGAAGCAATTGATGATTGAATACGTATGGGCGTTTCTGCAAACATCTCGAAACCCTCACTACCAGATTCAAAGACTCCATCAACAATTGCAGTTGAAACTCTACGTTGCCCATTTACTATTCCACCAATCCATAAACCGCAATATGAAAAGTGCTCTATTTGTTCACGAATGATTTCTGTATTCTGTTTGTATTGGCACGATGGATTAATATTGCCATTCTCCATCCTATTCCATCCATTACCCAAAATACCAAAATTAGTTACTGTTAAACCTAGATTGCCCACAGAAGAATATTTATCATATTCATCCTGCGCATTGTATAATCTACCTGAAGCTCTGCTTTGAGCAAATATTATATTGATTAAAAAGATACTTGCTATGAAAGACTTCATTTACTTTATTAGAATAACTTTTTTAACTGAGAATTTATTTTGATATGTAAACTTAATAAAATAGACACCACTAGATTGATTGATCGCATTCCAAGACATGGAGTGTTCACCAGGCGCAATAATTTCTCTCATCATAGTATGAATTAAACGACCACTATTATCAAATATTTCTATAGATATAAATTCTTTATTAGGCACATAAAACTGAAATGTAATCTTGGGATTAAATGGATTAGGAAATGGTGAATGTAAAAAAAATGATTCTGGTATTACATCTAAACTTGTCTTCATAAAACCATTATAATACGTTCCAGGAGAACCATTATCTCCATCTCCATATACTAGTGTAGAACTATACCAGTTTGAAGCAATACTATTATCATTAAAAGTATCATGAACTTCCATCGATATGCCACTATCATATGCCCATGAACTTGTAAAATGTATTTCATCAATAATCGCACCTAAGCTATTAATTAAAATAATTTGATCTTCATTATTTGAAAGTGAAATATTGTTGTATTCATAATTAACGTCCAAACCACCGTTNATTTCAAAGTCTTGATTTTTACCCAAGACAAAATATTCATCAGGCTGAACTATAATCGGGATATTATTATTAAAAATTATATGTTCTTCATTATTGCCACTTTTAATAACCCAATTTGAAATATTTATTGCAGTATCTTGGTTATTATGTATTTCAAACCACTCACCGTAAGAATCTGAAACTGCCGATGGATTTGGCATAACCTCTGTAATAGTAATTATTTCATCACTATATACTAAGTCGTCATACCATATATCCATATAAACAGGTAAATGATCAGATGCGTCATGCAATGCATCAGCCATTTCATTACTAACCGCACTATTGTTCCCACTATTGATTGCATCATTAAAATGATTACCATCATTACCAAATGCAGTATATGAATCTTCTATGTAATACATCTGACTAGTTTCAGTTAAAATTGATTCTGATACTAATAACCAATCAAAACGATCATCCATCCCTCCATTTGCTCCTCCGCCAAAACTAGATGTTCTGGGAGATTGTGTATGGACATCCGAATACGAACTATTATTATGCCAATTTCCTACACGATCAATTGGATCAAATAATCTTCCATTATTATTATCAGTACTCCCAGTAAGCATATCAAAACAAGGTTCAGAAGAGCTGTTATTTGAATATATATTTAAATCACCGGCTAAAATAAAATATGAACCATCTGATAGGTTATTTAAGTGTTCTCTTATAACGATAGTTTCTTCTAATCTTTGTTGTGCATTTGAATTTCCTGAACTTGCCTTAAGATGTGCACCATAAATGTAAAACTGTACATTTGATTCGGTATGATTCATAACCCACTCTATCACATCTCTAGTCCCTGAAGATTGAGCGGTTGGGATAACGTTTGTTTCTATAAAAGTAAAAATATCATGATGATAATAGAGCGCTATATCTTGCTGTGCACTTTGATTCGTAAATAGCGCACTTGACCATAAAGTCGGATCAATAATATCTAGGACATCTGTCTTGAAATTTTCATAGCCATTATTTCCAATGAGCTCCTGAACAACTATCAAATTAGGATCAATGTCTGAAACTATTTCAATATAATGATCCTCTCTTTCATTATCATCCTGATAGTTTAATATATTATAAGTCATAATCCGTGCACTGGAGGCATAGATAAATCCACTTATAATTAAATAGGTTAAATATTTCATTTAATCCTCAATAATTGTTTCAATTTTACCCACATTATATCCATTATGATTTTTTAAGGTCTTAAATTTAAATTGATCTAGTTTAGTTAATTCAGATGATTTTAATAAATTTAAATGTTTCAATAGATTAATCGTTGCAGCAGGCATCGCTCGTGTATTTCCATCCAAAATTTTTATAGCCACTCCTATAGATCCACCATTTTTTTTCCTTAATGCAATTCCTCGAACAGACTCTCCTCCAATTTTAGTTATACCTCGACCTTGTAAAGCATCTATAAACATTGAATCAAAGTTATTTGTACCTCCGATAACTTTTGGAAATTCACACATTATATCAAAAACCTTACCGAGTTCCTTTTCTTTGGAACTTGCAAGCAGTTGATACAATTTAGCGATGCTTTCTAATGTCATGAATGGAGTAGGCACCGAGCACCCATCTATTTCAATAGGCAAACTCTCGGCAACATTTAAAGTTTTTATATATTTTAATATATACTTTTGAACTGGGTGATTTTTATCAATATACCCCTTTTTATCAAC
>NZIX01000078.1 GCA_002691785.1 Fidelibacterota bacterium
CAAAGGAGAAAATTTGAAACTAAAAGAACTAATAGTGAAGCTTTATATTTTTGCTTCACCCGATATGTCTATTTTAATTGGTTTATAAAATCCAGCTTTTGCAAAGAGACCTGCAATACCAGCACCTGCTGAAGTTGCAACGCCCTTGAACGCAGCATCAGGTTTATCTTTTAAGATGAGCGCACCCATATAGCTTGATGCTCCGCCAATTGCGGAGATTGCAAAAACCATTAATAAATCATTGAAACTTGGATCAATAAAAACATACTTTACATCTTCATGGCTGTAGGTAGAAGGACTGTTATTTTCTGAAACAATAAAACTCTTGTCCGTTACTTTTAAAAGTTCACCCTCAACGGAAATAGAACCAGGAATATAAAAGCGAATAGTTTTATTTAAGTAGTTTCTTTCTAGATTGTCTAATCGAATTTTCCTTATAGCATCGATGCTTGTATTTGATTGTGCTGCTCCGTACGCGAGAAACATTATAAGAATGAGTAGATGTTTTTTCATAGCGCCCTCTAAAGAGTTATCAATTAAAATTCAAAAAACTCCCAATAAATGTCTATATATGGTTGCTGAAAGTGCACTCCAAAACGGAAATTATCATTCACGGCATATAAAATTCCAAAGTCAAAGTCTATTAAGCTTGCCTCTCCCCTTGGAGAATCAATCGAAAAAGAAGGTGAACCATCGTTTCCGAAATAGTCATCGATAGTTTGGTCAAGTGCCATTGTTTTGTATCCGTTATCTATCCACGCAGATGAAACAAACTTTAAGTCTTTTCTAAGGTCGTACTCAATACTTAGCCAAGTTCTAAAAGGAACTTTATACTTACCTTCTTCACTCCAAGAAAATTGATGGATTTCACCGTTTACATCCTTTTCTGTAAGTAGAATATTAGGTCTATCAACAAAAGCATTACTAATTTTAGTTCCAAGGGTCCATCCAACCTTACCCCGACCAGTTGGGTTTACTCTTCTGGATGAAAAAACAAGATAGGTTTCAGCATAGATNCCTTTTTCGTTATCTGAGTCNACAATATCTTCAACNGCAAAGAGATCTTGCTCGTTGAAANGANNTTCNNTCCCACCAGTAGGANNAGTGTAATNAATTGCATGTGAGTATTTNCCNATTATATTTTTTGAGGAATATTTACGATGTAAGCCAAANCCCCATGANGCAGCAACCTCTTTGGTAGCAGACTTTTTATGATAAAAGCGCAATCGTGGGTGCAGGTTAAGATCCCCGCTAAAGTTAGAACCAAACTTAGTGGTTAGCATAAATCGATCTGTTAGACCATAACCCATAGAGAAACCACTTAAATAAAAAGTGTTCCCCATTAATGGGAAGGCGGTGGGGTCGGTAAAGACACCTATTAGCTGAGCCTCGCTTTGATAGAACTGTCTTCTCTCATCAGATTTTTTATCGAGAATTCCACCATGGTAGCGTTTCATGTTTTGAACATCTCTTTTTTGAACGATTGCATCTCCAAAAGGGGTTCGGATAATAAACTCTTCTAAGGTTTCACCTAATACAACACCTTTAAAAGACTCTCCTTTTTTATTTATTATTTCAGCAGTTTCAGACAGAAACATGTTTTCAGGATAATTAAAAGTCCCACTTTGCGTTTTCAGTTTAACCTTGCCATCTGTTATAGNTATAATTTCACCCTCTTTAACTGTGCCATCTGTAAAGTGAAATCGTTTTTTCATTCCAGGCTCTAAAGTAGAAGCAATATTCAGCTCTTCATCGCTTTTAATTGACATGGAAGGTTTCTTGATGGTGTTGTTTTGAAATCCTTTGATAAGGTTTGCGCCCTCGTCTCTAGATAGTTCATTCATTGATTTGCCATAGTTCTGNATTAAATAGGAATTGAGCTCTTTCGAAGTAAATCCTGATGAATTAGCCAATGATTGTATGGCTTTTTTTTGACCAGGTAAAATTGATTGAGCATTTAGAACAACAAACAAAATAAAATAACTGATGATAAAATGGTTTTTAAAATTCATGATGATAACCCCTTCTTGTTTTTTTTNAAATCTCCGCATGCAAAGTTAACAACTTAAACTGTAAAATGCANAATTTTTATTGTAAAATGATTTAGCTTTGCTTAAGTTTAATTAAGCTATGCTGAATATAATACAATAATTGAATAAGTAAAATAGAATTAATTTTTTATAATTGATTAATTAAAATGAAAACCAAATCAAAAACATCTGATATTCTCGATAACCTAATGTTAGGGAAGGGGTTTAGGCGAAAAAGAGACATTGCTGAGTATTTTGGGGTTACCCCTCAAGCATTAAGTCTTTGGATTGCAAAAGATAAGATTCCTCCTAAACATCTATTAAAAATTTCTAAAGAAACTACTATGAAAACAACAACCCACATGTCATCAAAAAACTTAGATCAAGAAACAGAAGAAAAAACAGTAATAGATTATTTAATGCGTGAAAATGTTGCGCTAAAAGAAAAAATTAAGCTTCTGGAAAATGAAAAANAGAACGATAGTTCGTTTATTCCAGAGGGAGATTTATTTAACAAAATTATGGCTGATTCTTTGTTAATTGCTGGACGTGTCTCAGATGGTATTATAACTCAAGTTGATGGTAAGTGGAGTGAAATAATGGGCTATGACTCTGACCAACTAACAGGCTTACGATACGATAGAGAGGATTTAATCCACCCTAATGAGTTAAAAAAAGTTCAAAAAATACAGCAAACCTTAAAAAAATCAGAATCCATATCAAAATCAAAGTATAGTACAATTCAAAGATGGAAACATGGGAAATCTAATAAATACATTATGCTAAGCATGGTCTGGGAAGTTGACATACCAAAAGATATTGCTATAATTCTGATTAAACCGATAGATCATTTTATGAGTGATTGAAAAATAATAATGGGGGCAATAAAAATTGCCGGTTAATGAGGGTCTGGTAATGTGAATAAAAACACAGTATATCTAATTGTCCCCATTTATTTTTTATAACAATTTTATTTATATCTAAATAATAATATATACTTACTTTTTATTCTAAATTTTGTTAGTAAATAATGAATAATTTTAAAAGTATCATTTTAGTTGGGATAATTATATCTATTATATTTTTCTTTTTTTTAAAAAAAATGAAAAGCAAATCTATAGGATATAAATATTTTAACAATATGTTGGTTCAGCCAGGAGAACGCCATTTTAATAATTTAAGACAATTAACATTTTCAGGAGAAAANGCTGAAGCTTATTTTTCTAAAGATGGTAAAAGTTTGATTTTTCAATCTCATGATGGAGACTCTTTGTGTGATCAGATATATATTATGGATATTGAAACAGGTCAATCAAAATTAGTCTCCACAGGGTATGGTGTAACGACTTGTGCGTATTTTGATTATCCTGCATGTAAAAACATTATATATTCTTCTACCCACTTAGGTAGTAAAGATTGTCCTCCAAAGCCTGATTATAGAATGGGTTATGTTTGGAAACTTTATCAAGATTATGATGTCTTTGNTTCCTCAATAGATGGGGACTCTATTGTCCAACTTACAGATTCAAAAAATTATGATGCTGAAGCAACCGTAGCTTTTGATGGAAGCAAAATAATTTATACTTCAATGTCAAGTGGTGACCTAGATTTATGGACAATGAATAAAGATGGAAGTAATAAAAAGCAGTTAACAAATCAACTAGGCTATGATGGAGGTGCTTTTTTTAGTTATGATTCAAAAAAAATAGTTTGGCGTGCATATTATCCAAAAACTAAGAAAGAAATTTTAGATTACAATCGTTTATTATCAGAAAACTCAATTCGTCCAATGGCCCTTCAAATATGGACAATGAACTCAGATGGATCAAACAAAAGACAAGTAACAAATAACGAATCTGCAAACTTTGGTCCTTACTTTTTTCCAAACAGCAAACGGATTATTTTTTCATCAAATATGCATGACCCTNAAGGTCGAGATTTTGATCTTTATGCAATTGACCTTGATGGTGACAACATAGAAAGACTGACCTATTTTGATGGGTTTGATGGGTTTCCAATGTTTAGTCCTGATGGAAAGTATCTAGTGTTTGCCTCAAACAGAAATCAATTAAAAAAAGGAGACACAAATATTTTTATTTGTGAATGGATAAACTAATGAAAAATATAATTTATTTCTTTCTATTAATAATAATAATCAAAAGTCAACCAATAAGTGAAAATCTTGCTTTTAGAAAAGTCATGGAAAACTTAAAAGGATCTATTCCGGAGTCATATGTTAGGCAAGCTTTTGCACACAAANACCTAAAAATACATAAAATAATACCTGAGAGGTTTGCAAGGCCCTATGAAAAACAAACTTGGGAAAAATATAGAAAAATATTTGTTAAAGAATCAAGAATTTCAAGTGGAGCAAAATTCTACAATGAAAACCTAGACTTAATTAATACAATAAAAAATGAATATAAAGTAGACCCATTTATCTTTGTAACTATTGCTGGAATTGAAAGTAACTACGGAATTCATCATTCTCAATACTCGGTATTTAATTCATTATACACCCAAATAATAGAAATGCCAAAAAGGTCAAAATGGGCCTCAAGAGAGTTATCAGAGTTTTTAAAGTACTGTTACAAAGACCAACTAGACCCACAAGAAATAGGAGGTTCATACGCCGGAGCTTTTGGTTTCGGGCAATTTATACCATCAAGTTTTAATCAATACTCGGTNGATTTTAATGAAGATGGTATTCGTGAACCCTATGCATGGCCAGATGTATTAGCAAGTATTGCAAACTACCTTAGGCGAAATGGATACTCNCCCAACAGCGATAATTATAAAAAAGGTGGATCTATATGGAAATCAATTTATGCATATAACCATTCAGAAAACTATGTAATGGCTGTTTTAGAGCTGGCTGAAGAAATTCGAAAAAGAGTAAAAAACTAAAAGGAAATAGAAAGAGTGAGCATTTTACCATCTCTTTCAATAGTAATCGGTACAGTTGTTCCTATTTCTAGTTTGCTGAGTCTATCCATATATTCATAAATATCTTTTATTGTTTTTCCATCAATCGATTTAATGACGTCTCCTTTCTTAATTCCAGCGTTCGCGGCGGGGCCGTCTTTTTTTGATATCCCATCTACCTCTAGTCCGAGCTTTGTACTTCCATAGGAAGGTAGAATCCCCAAAGTAATTTTAAATTGAGCGTTTCTTGACATTTGTCCCGTTTTAGGTCCAGCCTCTGTAAAACGAGGTCTTTTTGATTGTTTTGATAGGTGAATTACAAAGTCATATAGAAAATCCAAAATCTTCTTTTCTCCCTTTACGTTTATAAGTTTCCATGTATCTTTAGGGGTATGATAATCGGTATGTAAACCAGTAAAAAAGAATAACACAGGTATGTCTTTTGTGTAAAAAGAGGCATGGTCACTGGGTCCAAACCCAGGAGAAGTCATTTTTAATTTGATGTCTCTACCATAAGAAATACTATCTAAGATATTAACAAAGTTAGGAGATGTGCCGACTCCGCCAATAGTAAAAGTAGATTCTTTCATTCTTCCAATCATATCTAGATTGATCATAGTGATAATATTTTCGATTGGTACAGGGGAGTTTTCTATAAAGTATTTTGAGCCTAAGAGTCCCTTTTCTTCCGCATCAAAGCCGATTAATAAAACACTTCGTTTAAGCTTGCTTTTTTGTGAGGCGATCTTTTGAGCAACTTCAAGTAATCCAGAGACACCAGAAGCATTATCATCTGCACCAGGATGGACCTCAATTAAATCTTGTTGTCTAGATCCAGATCCTTTACCTCCTTGACCAAGATGGTCAAAATGTGCTCCAATAACAATATATTCATCTCGATATTTTCTGTTTCCACTCTTTATAACCCCAACCACATTTGCAGCCCTGTCCTTTTTAATATTGAGTTTTACCGAAGCATGAATCTCTTTATTAGGTATTTCAAAGTTTATAGTTTCCATTGAACGACTTATAGTCTCTTGTATCTTTTCTTGAGTCCAACCAAGTGGTTTAAAAATAGTATTAGCTGTTTTATTTGAAATATGTATTGCTGGAATTCCATCATTTGTATATCCAGAAATGTATTTTAAAGGAAATAGCTCTGTATCATCAATTTGAGAGATATAAATAATTCCGATGGCGCCTTTATCTCTTGCAAGCAGCATTTTTTTATGGAAACTAGAATATTTAGTAAATGGAGAGTGAACGTTTTCGGGTTCAGGGCTTTTTCTAAAAACGATTACCCATTTATTATTTACATCAATATTATTATAATCATTCCATTGAATATTTTCTTCATTAATTTCCATACCATAGCCAGCAAAAACACAAGAACCCGAAACAGTTCTATTTCCAGAAAACCAAAGAGGAATATAATCTTCTCTAATTTTTAAACTATCATCATTAATAATCATATAGTTTAATTCCCTCAACTCAATATCACTTTTTATTTCAAAAGGTTGAACATAGGATGCATTTTCAATGATTGGTTTAACACCATAAGATTTAAATTCTTTGATTAAATATGAAATAATATCTTTGGACTCTCTACTTCCAGGATATCGACCTTTCTTACTTTCGCTTGAAAGAAACCTAATATGATTCATTATTTCATTTTCTGTGATCTCAAAAGAAGAGTTTGCTCTTTTATTCGAATCTCTATTTAATTGAATGAGAAAGAACCCAATTATGGAAATAAAAAGAATAGTGATTAGAGCTTTTCGGTTTTCATTCATGATCAATTAAAATTTATATGTAAATAATTACATCGTAAAGAAAAAGGTAATAGTTTTACAATATGCATAAGTATGTAAAAATTAAGGTTAAATCTACATATATCGCTAGCCGATCTAACCCTATAAAGTCATACTACCTTTTTTCATATGAAATTAAAATTATAAATAACAATAGTTTTCCAATTAAACTATTAAGTAGACATTGGAATATTAAAGATGCGCACGGTGGGGTTGAAGATATTTATGGTCCCGGTGTGGTTGGAAAACAGCCTATAATTGCACCAGGTAAAGACTTTGAGTATATGAGTTATTGTCCCTTAAAAACGCCGATAGGCTTTATGAAAGGAGAATTCTGTATGATTGATGATAAAAAGAAGGAGTTTGATATTGAAATAAAGACTTTTAAACTGTCTGTCCCTGAAATATCTAATTAAACAAATATTAAACAAACACTTTCAAGTTAAACTCAATATCGTGAGGAAAAGCACCAATGAAACGTAGGACAAAAATAATAGCAACTATTGGTCCAAGTTGCTCAAAGGAAAAGATAATTTCAAAGTTAGCAAACGTTGGAGTAAACTGCTTTAGGATTAATCTATCTCATGGTACGCGCGCCGAAAAAAAGGATCTTTTTGATCTTGTAAAATCAATAAAAGCACCCTCGGGGTTGAGACCCACTATATTAGCTGATCTTTCAGGGCCTAAAATTAGAGTTAGTGGATTACAGAAAGAGGTTGATCTAAATGAAGGAGATGAGGTTACCATAAGCAATGATCAAAAAGGTGAAAATATTATTCCGGTTTCTAAAGGGGTAAAGTTTCAAAAAGTAGAGGATGGGGCTAAAATTTTAATAAACGATGGTTTAATATCTTTAGAAGTTATAAAGCAAGTTTCTGAAGGGAGTCTATTATGCAAAACAATTATTCCTGGAATAGTTGAAAATAGAAAAGGGGTTAATTTTCCAGGTGTTGCTTTAGATATCCCAACTTTAACAGATCAAGATAAAGAAGACCTAGAGCTTTCTTTGAAAAATGGAGCTGATTGGATCGCGCTTTCATTTGTTAGATCGGCAGAGGACTTTAATATTGTTAGATCAAAGATAAAAAAATTAGGCTATAATATTCCCATAATGGCTAAAATTGAGAAATGGGAAGCCGTAAAAAGCATGGAAAAAATCATTGAAAACTTTGATGCTGTTATGGTTGCACGAGGAGACCTCGGTGTTGAGGTTCCTGGAGAAAAAGTTCCTGTAATTCAAAAAAAAATAATTGAGAAGGCAAGACAGGCCGGTAAACCAGCTGTCATTGCAACTCAATTATTAGACTCAATGATTGAAAGGCCTGTTCCTACTAGAGCAGAGATAAGCGATATAGCAAACTCAATTCTTGATGGGGCTGATGCGCTTATGGTAACAGGTGAAACGGCTATTGGAAATCATCCAATAAAGGTAATTAAAGTTCTAATTAAGGTAATGAATGAGACAGAGAGTAGTATTGATTATAAAAACTATTTTATATCTAAAGATCATAAAATACTAAATACTGCAAAAGCAATTAGTCATGCCGCGTGCTCGGTGGCCNAAGATCAAGGTATTAATACTCTTGTAACAATGACACATAGCGGAAGTACAGCTAGAATGGTTGCTCGTTATAGACCTGAATCAAGAATAATAGCGATGACGCCATTCAAATTTATCGCTAGGCAACTTGAAATCATTTGGGGTGTTAAAGCTTTTGTTGTTTCTGCTTATGACTCATCAGATGAAATTCCAGAAGTAGCTAAAAGTGTTTTAATCAAAAAAGGAGTTGTTCCAGGCGGAGGTAAGTTTGTTATGACAGGAGGCGTTCCAGTTGGAATTACAGGGACAACAAATTATTTATCGGTGATTAAAGCATAATTAGTAATTTTTTCTTTTAATTAACATTTATTTCATCCATAAAAAGCCATGTTTTACCTCCTGAGCCAGTATGCCAGTCTGGACACACCTTTTGATTTTTTACCATAACCTTAATAAATCTGCAATTAACGTCAAGATTTTCTATAGAGAATGACTTTCGATTTGGCTTTTTTTCATATTCGCTTTGATTTATGATAAGTGATTTGCTTTGATCATAAGAAGTTTGATCATTTGAAAAAGACAAGTCTATTTGATTTGGTAAAAATATCCAAACATTGTGAGATTCTAAAAAACTTATAGAAACCCTATCTACTTTAGTCTTTTTATCAAGATCTATAATAACTTCTGCATCTTCTCCAAGCCAACCTTGCCATTTACCATCGCTGTAATTTTCTGAACCATTTTCACCATTAATAAGGTTTGAAATACCAGATCCTGGGTATCGATCACTGTACTTGTTTTCATAATAAAGGCTTTTGCCAATTGCTTTATGAAAATTAAAGGTCCGATTCAATATTTTCCCCGCTATTTTATTATCAATAAAAAGAGCAGCCTTTATTATAGAGGATTTATTAAGCAAAATAGGCCTACTATATTTAAATGAGTTTATTGTTGGGTTTGAATTGTCTAATGTATAATAAATTGGTTCTCCAGGTTTTTCAGATGATATNNTGATTGTAAGNTCTTTGGTTTCTTTATTTCTAGATGNCTCAATNTTTAAGTCANATGAACCTTTTGAGTAATTCCAATNAAAAACATCAAACCTCTTTTGTAATTCCAGGAGTCTTTTATAAAAATTTTCGTANGANCCNCTNGANGAACCAGACCATAAGACTTCTGATANTGCNGTCATTCTAGGAAGCACTCTGTANTGAGCAATCTTATTATTTTGAACATANTCAGTCCATAAATTTCCTTGTCCACCTAAAACAAGATGTTTCTTATCATTGGGTATTTCTTTTGGGATAGGCTCAAATGANTANACTTTTTTCAANGTTATNAATCCCCCAAATGCTTTTGGNGCTTTTTCNGGATCTGACTGATAATAATCAAAATAGCAATGTGTTACAGGACACATGATNACTTCGTGGCCCATCTTGGCTGCTTCAACACCACCNTTTGTTCCTCTCCAACTCATGACTGTTGCAGATTTAGCAAGNCCACCATCCAGAATTTCATCCCATCCAACCAAATCNCTTTTTTTTGATAAAATAAATTTTTCNATCCGTTTTATAAACCAGCTTTGTAATTCAGCCTCATNTTTTAACCCTTCTTCTTTTATNCTNNTTTGGCATTTAGNNCANTTTTTCCAATTTGTTTTTTCTGCNTCATCTCCNCCAATGTGTATATAGTTACTAGGGAATAGTTCGATTACTTCACTNAAAACATTTTCAAGAAATGNAAATACACTATCNTTACCAGCACAAAAAATATCCAGGTTTGGCCAATAAGATCCA
Source organism: Fidelibacterota bacterium (assembly GCA_002691785.1). Classification (GTDB taxonomy): domain Bacteria; phylum Fidelibacterota; class Marinisomatia; order Marinisomatales; family UBA1611. Next base: position 10,103 of record NZIX01000078.1, read on the forward strand.
GGGTTCACAGGAATATACTTNCCATTGCATGATAGTTCTGGGTATGCAGAAAANACCTCTGATGTATGTCCAGGCATTTCAATTTCGGGTATGACTTTAATGTGTCTNTCAGAGGCATATTTTATAATTTCTTTTATATCTTCCTTTGTATAAAANCCCCCATATGTNGCNNTTTCATTCTCTTTTATTGGAGACCANTCTTTCCAAGGTTCATGCCTTCGATCAACTCTCCATGCAGCAGTCTTAGTTAATTCAGGATANTTATNAATTTCAATTCTCCAACCATTATCATCTGTTAAATGCCAATGAAAAACATTCATCTTATGGAATGATATCATATCTAAATAGGTNTTAATAAAATCAACNTCAAANAAATGNCGAGAAACATCTAAGTGCATACCTCTATATTCAAATTTTGGANTATCTATAATTTTACAATTTTGTATNNANAANTTTTTAGTCACTTTTTTTTCTAATTCAGGATCNCATAACTGNCTGAAAGTTTGANAGCCATAAAANAAACCAGATGAACTGCTTGCCTTNAGTTCTATANANTTATTNTTTCCAATATTAAGAGANTANCCNTCANTTTTAATATTTAAGGTACTATCTAGNTNAATAAGGATTGTATTTACTTTTATTTGANTNTTTTTNNNCAAANTNNAATGAANCAAACTCAGAAAAAAANNTTTGAAATAGTNTTCNACANGATATTTCANCTTTAGAGTTGTTACTTAAAGNAATNGTNTTAATNGNTNNTAAATTTGTTTTTCCTGNTAAAAGAGANGAGTNNGTGGGTTTNGGAATTACANTTAGNTCTGTTTTGGACATNTTCATCCTTTTAATNTTATNGTTACAATTAAAAAAAATAATCAAAAAGAAGGGCAAATAAAANACTCTTCTTANNNTAAATATTGTCAACAGATTCTCTTGTNGCTTGATAATTAAAACCTCTTAGCACTAATTGAATATTTGTATGATTNTTTTCAGAAATAATTTCATCTTTTCCAGAATATACTTGAATTAAGATAGTTTTTCTAGGTCTGTTTGAAACGTTTGGTAGTGAGCCATGAATACTAAGCGCATCAAAAAATAGGACATCTCCTTTTTTTGCAATTATAGGCATTGCACTTTCCAGCGTATATTTATTATGTATCTTTGAGTTAAATGAGTGGCCATCAGATTTTTCAAGTTTACCATATTTATTTGAGCCAGGGATAATTCGAAAACAACCCATTCTCTCCGTTGAGCTTGATAAGTGAACTACGGCCGCGATCATTGAATTATTTTTTGTTGGGAAATAGGACCAATCTTGATGAAGAGGAAAAGCGGCTCCTACCTTAGGAGGTTTTAAAAAAAGTTTAGAGTGATGCAAAATAATGTCCGGGCCAATTAGTAATTCAAAGATATCTAGAAGTTTCTTGTTTTGAATCATTGATAGCATTTTTGAAGAATAGCTCTGTACATGATGAGTATGAATAACTTTAGAATCTTTTGGTTCAACGTCTTTGGTAAGTGGGCTTTTCCAACTAGCATTAATATTTTTAGATTTTCCTTTTAATTGAGAAATAATTTTATCGTAATCTTGAACATATTCCAAAATTTCACTTTTTGAAAACAGACTCTTCTTTATAAGAAAGCCGTTTTGTTTAAATAGGCTGAGGTCGTTTTTCTTGATCTGGCTATCCTTTAAACTAAAAGTATAATCATTTAATGAAAGCAACTTTTGAAATATTTACTCTTTTACCTGCATTTAAAACAATAAAGTAGAGACCGGAGGGAAGAAGGTTTCCGTCAAGGTCTTTTGCGGTCCAGTTAAATGTGTGTTTACCTGCTTTTAAGTTTGGCTTTGAAGAAAAACTTACCATGCTTCCTAAAGAATTATATACATGAAAAACAACATCTTGTTTTGCTTTGATTTCATAATGTACAGATGTGCTTGGGTTAAATGGGTTTGGATAAGCAGGCGATACAAGTAAATGATTTTGAATCGGGTAATGGCTATTATCATTAATGACCTTGGTTGTTTCTGTGTTGCTAAACCTTATGGCATCAAAGTAAACATTGGAACCCTCGGAATAATCTTCAACACGATCTCTCAAAATGACGCTGCATTTTGAACCACTAGGCAAGTTTAATATAGCAATTGAATTGAAGGTCCCGGGGATCAATGTTTGATTAATTACAAACTCAGATTTACTGTTTATAT
>NZIX01000079.1 GCA_002691785.1 Fidelibacterota bacterium
GAAACCAACATTTTGTACCAAATTCTCCATCTCAGAGTGGGTTTTCTGCAATTACTATTTTAAGTGATGGTCGTTTAGTTGGTGGTAATTCAAATGGTTTATCTATTTATAGCGATCAGGGTTGGAGAAATATTCTTGAGATAAAAAAAAATAACTCTTCTGTAATCCAATCAAACTATGATTTTAGTACATTTATTGCGGATACAATTCCATATGATTTTGGGGGATATATCTCAGATATTGAGGAAGGTCCTGACGGTCTAATATACTGTGCAATAAGAGGATCATATCCAAAATCATTTAATCCCGAAAGAACAAGTGGAGGGGTTATTGCTATTGATATAGATAATCCTAACATGGTTCAAGTAATTGATACAACCTATTTAAGTTATCACTCTACATCCTCAAATTCTAATCCATATATGTTGGTTTTAGATATAGAATTTGATAAATACGATAACCTGTGGATAGCTAATCCTTACTGTATCAATGGCAATGAACCAATACATGTAAAATCTAATGAAGGAATATGGAAACATTATGGTTCAAATGAAACTTCTACGAAAATTAGTCAATCACCAGTTTCAATTGCTTTTGATAATTGGAATAGGGTATGGTTCTCGGCATTTCAAGCAGAAGAAGCAAACGTAGGTATATATCCCAATGGTGGAATTTTTATGCTTAATTATGAAGGTGATGCTTATAATCCATCATACTTTGATTGGTCAAAAATCCAAGAACAAGGTACTGTCTGGTCTTTAGCAATTGGAAAAGAAAACAGGTTATATTATCTGACACCGAATGGTCTCAATTATTTTGATTTGAATGAAAATAATAATCCCATAATTAATGAAAATATTTTTCCTTATTTTCCTAATGTTTCCTTTGGACAGGGAGCTGAATTAAAAGTTGATTCTCATTCAAATATTTGGGCACACTCTCCAAGTCAGGGTGTCCATATTCTTTTAGAAAATACTACATATTGGCCTGATGTAAATGGCTTAAGAACTTTTAATAGTCCTCTATTATCAGATGAAATTACAGATATTGCATTTGATCCAAATAAAAAAATAGCCTACATAGCCACTAGCAAAGGCATCAATACCTTGAGAATTCCATTTGGGATTAATGAAAAAGATCTTTCAAATGTAATATTATTCCCTAGTCCATTTTTTATCCCTTCAGAGATTCCTTTAAAAATAGATGGACTACCTTATAATTGTGATATGATGGTTATGACTTTAGATGGAAAAGTAATAAAAAAAGTAGTTAATCAAGGTATCAGTATTAATGGAGATCAACTTTTATGGGATGGCAGAGATGAAAATGGTCATTATGTATCAAGTGGAGTTTATTTAATAGCTCTCTATAGTTCAAATGGAAAAAATATTATGGAAAAAATAACAGTAATTAATCGATAAAATAATTTTATAAAATTATTTGTTTTTGTGAATTAATAATTTAAAAGTTTAAATTACATTTAATGAATCGAAAAATTTCATGATTTAAATAAAAATTTTTATCGTATAACGTTGGCTTTCTTGTAAAGCAATATAATAGTTAATATCGCCCCTAAACTTGTTAAAAAAACTACAACACCATTATTTAGATCTAGAGTTATTCTAGCAACTCCAATGCTTGAAAGCAATGCAAGTACAACCCCCATAAGTGATTCCCCTGCTATGAGTCCAGATGAGAATAATAGCCCTTTATGTAAAACTACATCGGAATTTTTTCGTATATCCTTTTTTAAAATTAGATAAGAAATAATTCCTCCAATTAAAATTGGAGTAGATAAACCGAATGGTAAGTACATGCCAACNGCAATCGGCATTAGATGTAANCTAAAATTATAATTATTTTTTTCCAAAAAACTATCCATANATAAAATAATNANGCCAATAAATGATCCTATCAAAACCATATTCCAAGGTAATTGACCATCTCCAAAAAANCCTTTTGCAAGTTCAGCAAAAAGTCCTGCTTGGGGCGCAGAAAGTTCACGTCCACCAATTCCCCCTGATGTATTTTCATGAAGTAATTGTAAAATTGGAGCCATAATAAGTGAGGCTATGGCAACTCCTAGAATTTGCATAATTTGTTGACGGTAGGGACTCGCACCAACCATATGACCCGTCTTTAAATCGTTGCATACATCTCCTGCGGTACATGCTGCGCAACATACTATTGCTGCAACTCCGAGTGTCGCAACCATTCCATTAACACCCTCAAATCCTAAAATATAAAGAAGTCCTCCAGTAAATAAAACAGCGGTAATGGTCATACCTGATACAGGAGAGTTTGAATTGCCTACTAGGCCAACTATATATGATGCGACTGCGGTAAAAAAGAATGCCATTATAATCATTATAGCAGTAGTGACAAAAGATATTGAAAAAGACCCGGTAAGGTAATAGTAGACAGAACCAACAAGGAAAATTGCTAAAATAGAAAGTCCATTAATTAAATTAGATGGAATATCTTTTTCTGTAGAAAGTTCATCGAGATTAGATTTCTTATTTTTTTCTTTTAAGACTTTTATTGCTTCTATNAGTCCATGACGAACCTTAAAAATTGACGCAATTCCTCCGATTACCATTGCTCCAACTCCAAGATACCGAATTGAGCTACTCCAAATATTGTAAGCTCCCTCAATGGGATTATCTAAATATTCTAAACCATTTCCTATAAGTGGAATACCAATAAGCCAACCTATAAATCCGCCTATAAATATTAATATTGAAACATTTAATCTTACAATATAGCCAACAGCTAAAAGAGCAGGTGAAATATCTCCACCAAAAAAGAAAATTCGGTTTCCTGATAAAATAGCACCCTCAATTGTACCTTTAAACAACCCAAAAAAGGATATAAGAATTTTAAAAATACCACCAATTAGGGAACCTTGTACAATGGACATAGCATCTTTAGAATCACTGCTTTCTTGGCCTGCCTTTAAAACCGAGGTACATGCAATACCTTCAGGATATTTTAAATTTTCTACATTTGAAACAATAAAGACTTTTCGCATCGGAATCATAAATAATATGCCTAATAACCCTCCTGTAAATGCAATTACGGTGGTTAAAACCATATCAAATTCGTTCCAAACACCTATGATAATTAATGCGGGCATTGTAAAAATAATTCCAGCTGCNAGCGACTCACCTGCTGATGCTGCAGTTTGAATTTGGTTTGCTTCTAATATTGAAGATTTTTTTGAAATCATNCGAAGAANAAGCATTCCNAGAACCGCCGCAGGGATCGATGCAGAAACTGTCATGCCAGCTTTGAGCCCTAGATACACATTTGCAGCACCCATTATAACTGATAAAATTAAACCAATTAGAATTGTTCTTAAATTAAGTTCATTAGAATATTTTGTTATATTATTCATTGGATAGTCTTANTTNATCATTGATAGTAGACTAGTTTAGAAAAAAATAAATTTAGATTCACTATATAAATAAATTAACTTTTTTATATANTGAACTTTTGGTTTTATTTACTTTAATGTAAAAGTAATATTCTTTTTATTAAAATTAAATGACTAAGTTAAATGATAACTCAGGGGTGCTATATTATGAAATATAGCTGAGAATAAACCCATTGACCTGATCTGGATAATACTAGCGTAGGGAGCTAAAATGAACTTCAAGCTTATATATTTTACTTTTATTTTTTTTCTAAACTACCTTTTTTCACAAATCACTGGTTTTGTTGTTAATAGTAATTCTGGTGAACCAATTGAGGGTGTAAATATTCTTTCTGGAGAAGAGGGAACATCATCAAACCAAAATGGAAAATTTATTATAAATATTCCATTAGATTCTAAAATCATGTTTTCTCATGTTGGTTATAGAAATATCACTCTTAATGCTGAAAAGAAAATGAATGTCAAAATGGATATATTATTTATTCAACAAGAAGAAGTCATTGTTCGTTCAGGATTATCTGAGGAGTCAATCCAAAGTCTACATTCAAGTATTACTGTTATTAAATCAAATGACATTCGTCAATCTGGGGTTAAGCATTTTCAAGGATTAACTGATCAAATCTCTAATTTAAATTGGGCTGGAGGTACCAGTAGACCTAGATACTTTCAAATAAGGGGTATTGGAGAAAATAGTCATTACTTTGGAGAAGGTCCTCCAAACTTCTCTGTTGGGTTTGTTTATGATAACATAGATTTAAGCGGTCTTGGTATGGTTGGTTTTACTCATGATATCAGTCAAATTGAAGTTTTCAAAGGATCTCAATCAACTATCTTTGGTGCTAATTCAATCGGTGGGTTTATATCCGTAAATTCAAATGATCCAACTGAAAAACTTGAAGCTAGATTTAACTCTTCAGTGGGAAGTGATGGATTTTATAATGTTGGAGCGACTTTTAATCTAAGCTTGTCTAAAAAACTTGGGTTAAGAATAAGTTCATCAAAAAATTATTCAAATGGTTTTAGGGAAAATATATTTTTAAAATCCAAAACTACTAACAAAAGAGATGAAATTTTCAGTAAGGTTAAGTTTTATTATAAACCCTTAAAAAATCTAAGCTTTTTAGGAACTTATATTTATGTTGATCAGGATAATGGATATGATGCTTGGGCACCAGATAATAATGAAAAATTCACTACCTATTCTGATAGTTTAGGATTTGATAGTCAATTAACGAGAGGGTTATCATTAGAGTCTAATTATCAATTATTTGATGATATGAAAATCACGAGCATTACGTCTTTTTCAAATGTTGAACTTAACCATTCCTATGATGGNGATTGGGCAAATAACGATTATTGGCTTAATGAGCATGGTTTTGATCCTGAATTAGAGTATTATGAATACAAGTTTTTTGATAATAATGATAGAAAAAGGAAAAATTTTACACAGGAGTTAAGGACTTCCATAGGGTCATTAGTTTTAGGTGTTTATTTAAAGAATCTAAAGGAGGAAGATAAAGCTAGTGGTTATCTTTATGGAGGACTAGCAACAGATTCTGAAAGTATGTATAACTTTTTATCAAGTGCTACTTATGCCCAATATGAATTCATGCTTACAAAAAAATTAAAATTAAAAGCAAATATTAGGTACGAAGAAAGTGATATATCATATGAATCACAATCCGAAGATAATTATTATTATACACCCATTGATGAGGTAAATACAGAAATGCCGTCATCTATGGTAGGATATTCATCTGTGCTTAGCTACTCGATGAATAAATCAATAAACTACTACGCGTTTATATCGAGAGGGTATAAAGCTGGAGGAGTTAACCAAGAACCAAACTTGTCAAGAGCTAATAGAATCTATGACCCAGAATACATTATTAATGGAGAGCTTGGAGTTAAATCATATAAAAGTAATTTTAGAAACAATTTAAGTATATTTTATGGTCAAAGATTGAATCAACAAGTTTCAATTTCTAGCCAACAATATCCGAGTGATCCAAATTCATTTTTATTTTATAAATCAAATGCTACGGAAGGTAGGGTTTCTGGATTAGAGTTGGAAAGTAAATATTACAGTAAAAAATATGAGATAGGATTAAACCTAGGGCATTTAAAAACATGGGTTGATGATTTTGAGTTTGAATTAGGCATTGGTTCTAGTCAAAAAGCTGGTAAACGAGAAATGGCTATGTCTCCAAATTTTAATGGATCGATATCTTTTTTAGGTTATTTACAAGAAAATTTATATATCAATATTATAAACACATATAAGTCAGAATATTATTTTTCGGATAGTCATGATTATAAAACATCTGCCTACAATTTAACCAATGTATCATTTGGATATTTTTTTAATAATATTGAAATTAATCTATGGGTCAGAAATTTATGGGATAAAGTTTATGAAACTAGAGGATTTTACTTTGGTTTAAAGCCTCCAAATTTTGAGGATGAACTTTTTAAAAGTTTTGGAGACCCTAGGCAATCAGGTTTAAGTTTTAATTATAATTTCTAAAAATCAATAAAATACTTTTGTTTATTACTTAATTCGTATTTATTTGCTATTTTTCAGGCTAATTTTTAGTTAGAAAATAATGTTTGGTAAAATAACAGATAAATTTGACTCTATTTTAAGAACTATTCGTGGTGTTGGTGTTATAAATGATGCGAACATAAATGAATCAGTTCGTGAAATTAGACGAGCATTAATAGATGCTGATGTTAACTTTAAGGTAGTAAAAAAATTCATTAATAATATTAAGGAAAAGGCTCAAGGTGTAAAAGTATTAAAGTCGATTAAACCTGGAGAACAATTTGTTAAAATTATACGTGATGAATTAGTTTTATTACTTGGTGGTAAATCTGAGTCATTAAATTTAAATAATAGTCCTACTATTATTCTTTTAGCAGGTCTTCAGGGTGCAGGAAAAACAACAACTGTTGGGAAAATAGCGAATTGGTTAAAAAAAGATAAAAAAACTTCATTACTGGTTGCAGCTGATGTCTATAGGCCAGGTGCAATTGATCAGTTAAATACGATTGGAAAAAGTATTGGTGTAGAGGTTTATACTGAAAATATCAAAAATCCTATCTTAATATGTAAAAATGCAATCAATAAATCATTATCAACAGATATAGATACCATTATAATAGATACGGCAGGTAGGCTCCATATAGATGAAAAAATGATGCTTGAAATAAAAGAAATTTCAAGAGTAACTAAACCTGATGAAATTTTATATGTTGCTGATGGAATGACGGGACAAGATGCCATTAGTTCAGCTGAATCATTTAATGAAGTTCTCGATATAACTGGGGTTATATTGACAAAAATGGATGGAGATAGTAGGGGCGGAGCTGCAGTTTCTATTAGGGAAGTAACAGGAAAGCCGATTAAATTTATAGGTACATCTGAGAAAGTTGAAGGCTTGGAATTGTTTAATCCTCAGCAAATTGCTGATAGAATNTTAGGCTTCGGAGATATTATTTCCCTTGTTGATAAGGCTCAAAGTATTTTTGATGAAAAGAGNGCTAAACAGTTAGAAAAAAAAATAAAAGAGAATTCTTTTACGTTGGAAGATTACAAAAGTCAACTACAACAAATCAAAAAAATGGGTCCCATAAGTGATCTAATAGGAATGATACCTGGGTCTTCAAACAAGATGTTAAAAAATTTAAAAATAGATAATCGAAATTTTATCTGGACGGAAGCAATAATAAATTCTATGACAAAAAGAGAAAAAGAAAGTCCTAATATCCTTAATGGAAGTAGGCGAATGCGTATTGCAAGAGGATCCGGTAGACCGGTTCATGAAGTGAATGCCCTATTGAATCAGTTCTCCCAAATGCAAAAAATGATGAAAAAAATGGGCAATTTTAAAAATAATAAACTTCCTAGTTTAAATAATTTATTTAGGATGCGATAAGGAGTGAAAATTGGCTACAAAAATTAGATTAAAGAGAATAGGTCGCAAAAATAGACCTTTTTATAGAATGGTTGTAATGGATTCAAGAAAAAAGAGAGATGGAGCTTCAATTGAGGAGTTAGGATGGTATAATCCAATAGGTGTCAAAAAAAGTTGTGAGTTAAATACCGATCGTATTATTCATTGGTTAAAAGAAGGGGCACAACCAACTAATGCTGCTCAAAAATTGTTTAAAAAAATGGGTGTGGCATATAAATGGCATTTAATTCAAAGTGGACTTGATGAATCTGCTATTGAAAAAGAACTTAAAAAGTGGGAACTTGATAAAGAAGCAGCAAATAAATCATCAGCAGTCAAGAAAGAGGACTCAGTCAAAAAAGAGGACTCAGTTAAGAAAGAGGACTCAGTTAAGAAAGAGGACTCAGTTAAGAAAGAGGACTCAGTNAAGAAAGAGGACTCAG
>NZIX01000080.1 GCA_002691785.1 Fidelibacterota bacterium
CTTTTGTATAACCTCCAGCTAGAATTGATATGGTTGTTTCTGGAGGTCCAAATGATGATTTTTCAGTTATTTTATTTGATTCAGGCCCTTCTAAATCATAAATATCAACTGACATTACCTTGTATGTCATTTCTATTCCAGGTGCAACAATATCAAGATATGAAGTATCTCCAGTTATAGATTGTATTAGCCGATCATTTTTATATACGTTGTAGGATTTTGCTTGGGGGATGTCTGTCCAATGCACTGTCAACTCTCCTATACCTCTATCAACTCTAATTGTTGACCTTAAACCTTCTGTTGATAAATCTATTTTTAGATCAGTAACATCCTGATCAATAACCTGAACACGACCTCCTCCATTACCGCTACCATTACCATATGCCATAATTGTATAATCGCCAGATATGATTTCATTTTCGAATTTAAATTTTCCGTTTCTCGCAACTACAAATTCTTCTAATAAAGTCGTTCCAAGAGAATCATAGAGAAAAACTTTGGCCTGATCTACATTATCCTTTTCTCCGTTTTCATCGATTAAGGTTCCATTCACAACGTAAATCGGAGGTGTTTTTTGTATATAGTCTAACGACTTAGGCCCTTCAGAGCCTTCATCAGTGAGAGAAGTTAAATGGTAAGTATATTCTGTATCCCATTTTAACAACTTATCAACGAACTCTAATTTGCTAGTGTTTATTAAAATTTTATTATCTCTATATAAATTATAAGTAGTTGCCCCTTCTACTAAATTCCAACTAATGGTATTATTATTTCTTTTATCATTCGAAGTAAGAACAGTGTCAGGAGCAGAAAAAACACTTTTATCACAAGCCGCATCCGATCTTGGACCGATTGAACCATATTGATCCACTCCTGAGATTGAAAAACAATTTTCACTTCCAGCTTCCGTGTTAATAGAACTTGTTAGGCTATTCGTTGAATCTACAAGAACTCCATTTTGATAAACATAGTACTTTATACTATTTTCTGCTTCCTTCCAAGTTAATACAACCTCATTTTCACCACCCTCAGCCTTTAAACCTTTTGGTCGCTTTATCTCTGGATGCGTTGTAATANAGGTATTACTAGATTTTTCCCCTTCTTCACTTTGATGATCCAAGGTAGAAATTGAATAATTAAATTCTGTTTCAAATTTCAGCTTGTAATCAGCNTANAAATTTTCAGGAGCTGATTGAATTAATTCATCATCTCGGTATACTTTGTAACCGGTAGCATCCTTTACTTCATCCCATGATAATGTTACCATATTTTTATTTGCTTCTGCTTTAATATTNAGAGGAAATGGCATNAATCTTTTACCGTATTCAGTAACAGACCTAGTTCCATTAGATTGATCATTTTTTATGGGTAAGATATTATANGCATAGGTTTTTCCNGGAATNACTTTATCGNTATATTTGGTATTNGTAACCCTATCTATTTCATTATTATCCCTATATATTACGTATTCAAGTATATCTGATAATTGGCGCCAATTTATTTCAGCCCCTTCCCCGGTTGACTTTACTGATAATTGAGGTTGATCTGGAACAATGGAAAGCTGAAGCTCTAAACCTGAAACATTAGCTCCATCAATAGAAACTTTTTCNGTNNCAGAATGTCCATCATCACCATAAAGATTTAATAAATAGCTTCCATTAGGNATTTTTTTAAATTTAAACTTTCCATTATTTGGGGTGGATAAAGTCTCTATAAATCTTTTATCTTTGTCATATAGTACAATTCTAGTTGCTAATTTTTTACCCGATTCATTTAGTGTTTTACCACTAATTGNATACTCTTGAGAAANTAATATAGTAGTATTTACCATGAAAAACAGCATAAGTAAACACCTATACATATATATATTGAGAGTAGAAATTTTCCGCTTCATTTTACCTCGATTTAAATCGGAGTCAATTAAACACTGGATTACTTAATTGACATCCTGCTCTAAACTTAAATATTCATACAACAATAGTAAACATTTTTATNATTATTCATTTTCTATATGAATTGAAGCATATTTTTGCCAAAATAAAATAGATTCAGCCCATTCTTTGGAAGAATAAAATGCTTTTGTACCGCCTTCTAATTCTAATTGATTACGCATCATGGTTACTGGTTTCATAGGTAAATACTTCACACCTTTAGGATAAGAATTTATACTTACAAGTTCCCAATCTGAATCTGAACTGTTTTCATTATTCTCATTTAACACTGAATTACTATATAAAATTAANTCAACTTTACTAGGTAGTGAGTATTTTCCATTTNCCACTCTTGTCTGTATNTATNCTTGNTCANAATCTCTTCTTTTAACNANTNTTGATATNAGNNTTGATNTTTGGTTAATTTTTANNANNGGACATTTNAANTATTTCAAAANNGAATTATCNACAAANACAATTANAATGCCNTCTCTATATCCAATCTTGTAACATCCTTTTTTNANTTGATCNTTNGCATGATCTNCTATTTCTTCAAAACTTAANTTNTGNGANTATGTTTTCCCAGATCCTTTAATCTGTCTTCTTACAAANTNATTTACTGAAACNTTCATTATTACCTCAAAATAAATATTTTTTTNTGACTTGAATGATTGAACTAAATATTAAGTNAGTATAATTTACTAAATGAAATACTTGTATAAGACAGCTATTCAAAATGAATTATTTACTATTTTATTTTTCACTTTCTTGATCTTAGGTTTTATTTATCTTACAAAACTTATTAAAATTTCATCAAAGCCAAATTCTGAAAAATCAAGAAAGTTCGTTCATTTTTCAGTTGGAATTTTATGTTCAATATCACCCTATCACTTTAAAACACCTCTTTTCCCTTTAATAATATCTGTAATATTTCTTTCAATAATCATATTCTCTTTTTTCAATAAAAAATTTTTAGAAAAAATACATACTAAAGATAGAGTCTCTTATGGCTTAATATATTTTCCAATCGGCTATATAATTCAGATAATCTGTTTTTGGGGTTATAAAGAATATTTTGCCTTATCATTTTTAATTTTAGCAATATGTGACCCAATTGCTTCAATAATTGGAAATAAAAAAAACAATTATAAGCATTTTACTTTATGGGAAGATTCAAAAACATTAATCGGAACATCTGCATTTTTTCTAAGTTGTTTTACCNTATCNNTTNTGTNTAGTTATNTNTNTTTTAATATACCATTTTATNAANNAATCTTTTTTTCTNTATTNATTTCTTTTGGATCTACTNTNNCTGAAATAATNAGCAATAANGGTTCNGATAATATTTCTATACCATTTNTCAGTATACTATTTATGTTCNCATTTGATAATCATNATACANTTANTTTAAATATTCCAAACCTNATNATTGTAAACCATNCAACATTATTTATNATAGTATCTATNTTATTTAGNTTNGCNTACTATTTAAACTTTTTATCTNNNAGNGGCTATTANTCAGGCTTTTTAATGGCTNCAATTATTACATTTTTAGGAGGACTTAAATTTTTAATCCCNCTAGCNCTCTTTTTTATTTTATCTTCTTTATTNTCAGTATTATCAATTGAGAAGAANCTTTCCATAAAACCAAAANGAAATATTATACAAGTTTATGCAAATGGAGGTATTGGATTATTAATTTGTTGTTTTAATTACTTTAATCCAACTGATATGAATTATTATTTATTTTTATGTTCAATCAGTGCTGCTATTTCCGATACATGGGCTACTGAAATTGGCAAATTTTCTAAGTCAGATCCAGTTTCAATTATTAACTTTAAAAAAGTTAATAAAGGCTATTCAGGTGGNNTAACATTTCTAGGNTTATTAGGATCAATTTTAGGACCTACNTTACTTACATTTTNNTGTTGGCTTTCATANCATTTTTCTNTGAAACTATTTTTATTAATAATAATTATTGGTTTTNTAGGGTCAATCCTAGATTCAATNATNGGNGCAACCNTTCAAGNAANATATNAAAANNNACTTGGNGAATTNGTGGAAGNTTAAAGAAAAGGGAAGCGAGATAATATCAGGATTTGAATTAATAGATAACAATATGGTGAATTTTATAAATACACTTATAAGTCCAATTCTCTTTTATTTAATTACAATTATGGGTATGCATACTTAATAGGCAGGTTTATTTTCTTAAACCTTCCTATTAAGTATTAGATATTTATTTAAATTACTTTATATACTAGTAATCCAACCATTACAATTAGAGAAATAAAAATAAGAGCAACACCCATGTTTCCTTTTTTTATTTCTTCCCATTCGTCTATTTCAGTCGATAGCATATCGAATACTTTTAGTGCAATACCTATGCCAAAGGCAAAACCTACTGCGGCAGTGATAGACCACCCAATTGCTCTTGCATATTGAGTTAACATACCCATTAATGAATTAGGATCTTGAAGCATTTTTACTCCTTACTGTATTTCCATGTTTTTCATGATTTGTTGCATAAATTCTGAGGAATCTAATGTTCCATTCGCTAACGAAATAGCCACATTTGATTTACAATTAGCCATAAACGTATTATGTTCTCCCTTTGCNATAGGAACAGTGACACTTACATTNATATTTTTAGGTAAGTATGCATTTGTTAATCCCATTTCTTTTTGATGTGAAATAGCCTGTCCTGCTGANGCAAAACCTACNAGCATNAACATCTCAAANTTNTTCCTTCCACTTTCTAAATTAATNGTAAANNGATCTGACTCTAATGAAAACTGAGATGATTGAACAATTATTCTATANGAGCTACAAACAGACTTTACTTTCTTTTTAAAAGCATAATTTCCAAATAAGCTGTTGGANAATATAAATAAAGAAAATATNAAGATTAATTTGTTATTTTTGGCTTTCATATTATGTGTTTAATTCGATGCTATAATTTTACACTATTGCTTTGAGAATAATCAAGATTTAATTAAGAATTTTCCATTTTTTATTATTTGATAAATANTTGGATTTGGAATTTTTGTAACAATCTTTTCTAAAGATTCTACATTCCATATTAATATATCNGCNACCATATTCTTTTCAATCGATCCAACTTTATTTTCCAATCTCAATGATTTTGCAGATACATATGTAACAGANTTTAATGTCTCTAAGATAGGCATATTTAAATATAAACAAGCTAAAGACATAATAAATGGAATTGATTTTATATAACAGCTACCTGGATTAAAATCTGTTGCCAAAGCTACTTCAATTCCCATTTCCCTAATTTTATCATAAGGAGCGTAAGTATTTTTTCCTAAGAAAAAAGTTGTCCCAGGTAAAAGTGTTGCAATTGTGTTACTTTTTTTTAAAAAATTTAAACCTTCATCTGAGACTGCCATTAAGTGATCCGCAGAAATTGCATCGGTTTCATATGCAACTTTGGCGCCATTTGAGTTTTCAAACTCATCAGCATGTAAACGTGGGATTAAACCATGATTTTTTCCACAATTCAGAATTCTTATTGATTGCTCCTCATTGAAATATCCCTTTTCACAAAAAACATCGTTAAAAATTGCAATCCCTTGTTTTTTTATAGCCGGTATTATATCGTTACAAATTACCTCTACATAAGAATCAGGATTAGATTTATATTCAGGAGGAATTGCATGAGCTCCCATAAAAGTAGGAATCATATCAATTTCATGATTCTTATTAACATTCTNAATTATTTCTAATGATTTNAGCTCAGATTCTTTATTTAAACCATACCCACTTTTACATTCAATNGTCGTTGTACCTAATTTTANAAATTGNTCCATTCTNTTTTTTACTTTNTTTATTANCTCTACNTTTGTGGATTCTCTAACATCACTTATGCTTTTTGTAATACCCCCTCCTTTTNTATTTATATTTTCATAGGTATCACCATTTAANCGCATCATTAATTCATCATTTCTAGAATTTAAAAAAACTGGATGGGTNTGAGGNTCAATAAAACCTGGNGTTACTAACATNCCTTNNCAATTAAAAATATTATCAGCATCATTAAGATTTCTTCCAACTTCAACAATTTTATTTTTTTCTAAAATGATTTCTACATTTTTCATGCAAATCATTTCTTTTTTTGTTGAATTAAATGATACTAGTTGNCCAATATTATATAACTTAGTGGATTTCATTTAAAGTAAGAATNTATTAACTTTTTTTCATAGGAATATTCATATTCCACTTTTTAGCATTTTTAATTGCTGATTCATAACCTGCATCAGCATGTCTGTAAATCCCCATTCCTGGATCATTTGTTAAAACAGCATTAATTCTTTGATTCATTTCTTCTGTTCCATCAGCGACAATTACTTGACCTGCATGTAATGAATAACCCATGCCCACACCTCCTCCATGGTGAAATGAGACCCAAGATGCTCCACTTGCAGTATTTAAAAGAGCATTTAGTAATGGCCAATCACCCACAGCATCACTCCCATCCAGCATTGATTCTGTTTCCCTATTTGGTGAAGCTACAGAACCGCAATCTAAATGATCACGACCTATTACAATAGGTGCACTTAATTCATTATCTCTTACCATTTTATTTAATTCTAATCCAAACTTTGCCCTTTCACCATAACCTAACCAACATATCCTTGAAGGAAAACCTTGGAATTTTACTTTTTCTTTTGCCAGCCTTATCCAACGATGTAATGATTTATTTTCAGGAAATAATTCTAAAATTCTTTTATCTGTTTTAAAAATATCCTCTTTATTACCTGAAAGAGCAACCCATCGAAATGGCCCTTTACCCTCACAGAATAAAGGTCTTATATATTTTGGGACAAAACCTGGAAAGTCAAATGCATTTTTAACACCTGATTTTAAAGCCTGTGCTCTAATATTATTCCCATAGTCAAAAACTATTGCTCCCTTATCTTTTAATTCTAAAATACCTTGTACATGTTCTCCCATTGATCTTATTGATTCTTTTTTATAGAGTTCTGGATTGTTGATTCTTAATTCGTTTGCAGCCTGCAATGTATAATTATTAGGTACATAACCAACTAATTCATCATGTGCAGAGGTTTGATCTGTAACAATGTCTGGGATAATATCCTTTTCTACAAACTTTGGAATAATTTCAGANGCATTNCCTAAGAGGCCAATTGATAAAGACTCTTTTGATNTNATTGCACTTTTTGCCATTTTNATAGCTTCATCAAGATTTATAGTTGATTTATCTAAATATTTGGTATCTAATCTTCTTTTTATTCGATAAGGATCAATTTCTACGCAAATTGAGACTCCTCCNGCCATATTTACAGCTAGAGGTTGTGCTCCACCCATACCTCCAAGACCTGCCGTTAAAACCAGTTTCCCTTCTAAGGAATCAGTATCCCAATGGGTCTTTGCTGCAGCCATAAAGGTTTCATAAGTTCCTTGAAGAATTCCTTGAGTACCTATATAAATCCAACTCCCTGCTGTCATTTGACCATACATCATNAAGCCTTTTTTCTCTAGATAATTAAAGTGATCCCAATTTGCCCAATTTGGTACTAAGTTAGAATTTGCAATTAAAACTCTTGGTGAAGATATATGTGTTTTAGCTATACCTACTGGTTTACCAGATTGAATNAGTAAGGTTTCATCTGGATTTAGATTTTTAAGAGATTCTAATATGGAATGATAACAATCCCAATTCCTTGCAGCTTTACCTTTTCCACCATATACAATTAAATCTTCAGGTACTTCTGCAACATCTGAACTTAAATTATGTTGGATCATTCGATAAGCTGCTTCAATTTGCCAATTTTTACAGGTTATTTTTTTGCCAGTCGGTATGATATTTTTTTTTCTCACTTTATTTTTCCTGTANTTGTTGAAGTTTTTTTATATAGTCTNTGTCTTTCTTAAAAACAGTATAAGAAAAAAGGCTATAACCTGCNAATTTGTTTTTAATTGTAATCTTAATTTTCTCTGATGCAGATTTGTAAGTTTGATTGTATACCCCTATTCCCATTAATATTTTGTTTAAATANTTTTTTGGCATATTGTCTNTAATAATTTGAATATTATTTTCGAAGTTTCTTGNGCTTGAGGTATAATTCATTAGGATTGCCCAATCAATNTATCCACCTATTANCCATTCATCCCATTCCTGNTGAAACACNTTTTTTGCATCATTTAAATTAGGTTTNACAGCAGCAGATATNNTACAATTAGGTTGATAAGCTCGTATTCTTAAGGANGCTTTTCTTANAAAGCTTGTTATTGATGCCNTTTTAAAATCTGNAAAAGAAGGAGCTTTATTTAATTCCANCGATGGTAAACCTGGTAAAGAGTTATTATAATTTAAAAATAATTTGAGACCATCTGGNTTCATTCCGGATTTNGAGTCATGAAATCGAATATAATCAAAATGAATCCCATCAAGCCTATAATTTTGTAATAATTCAGTTATTACATTTTGAAGATGTGCCTCAACCTCAGGATGTGTAGGTGCTAGATAAAAACCTTCTCCATTGATTGATCTGTTAACTTTCATTTTTCTTAACATACCATTAACATCCATTCTATCAGGATTATAAGTATCTATCCAGTCAGGATGTGTTAATAATAGATGGTCTTTATGCTTTGGTTTTTCAGGAGATGACCATAAATAATAAACATTTAACCATGCATGAATTTTTAGATCTAGATTTTTGGTTTTATTGATTATATAAGCTAGTGGATCAAAGTCAGTTTTTGATATAAGATCTGCTCTTGGAACAAGATTAGAACTATAATATGCATCTCCTCTACCTCTTATTTGAACAAAAACATCAGTAAATTTTCCCTCTACAGAAAAAGAAATAGCATCGTCAATTAACTTTTTGGANACCATGTCATCCCTAACGATCCATAAAGCTTTAATTTTTGCATCTTCGGCAATAATAGAGTCTGAAAGAAAAAAAAGAAGGGTAACGAATGTCACCCTTCTAAAACCTTTACTCACAAGGTTGTGTATCAAAACCTGTTAATAAATACTAAACTTCTTAATTAACCTGCTTCAACAGAATTACTAAGAAAATCAACAAGTTCAATTAATGAAATTGGAGCACAATCATTCTCGCGAAAGCCCAGTTTAATAATTCTTGTATAACCCCCATTTCTTTCTGCATATTGTGGCCCTATTTTATCAAAGAGTTCTCTAACAACGGACTTATGAGGGATTTTTTTTAAAACTTGTCTTCGTGAGTGAATATCTCCTTTTTTTGCAAATGTAATTAAAGGTTCNATAAACCTACGAAGTTCCTTTGCTTTTGCATCTGTTGTTTTAATTTTCTTATGTTCAATTAANGATGAAGCTAGGTTCATCATTAGAGCTTTCCGATTAGCTGTTTTTCTTCCAAGTTTTCTTCCTAATTTAGCATGCCTCATTAGTTAACCCTCCACTGCCATTATTCTTTCAATTTCCATGCCAAATCCCAAGCCCATAGAATCTAATTTTTCAATTAATTCAGTTAAGGATTTTCTTCCGAAATTTTTATATTTTAACATTTGATTTTCTTCTTTACTCACAAGCTCATGAATATATTTGATACCTGCAGCTTGCAAACAGTTATAACTGCGGACTGATAGTTCCATCTCATCTATAGTTAAGTCTAATAATTTTCTTAACGCCATGGTTTCATCAGAAACACCATCAGAGACTTCCAATACAGAAGGATTAGATATTGCTTCAATAAATTTAAAATGATCTCTTAAATATGTTGATGAATAAGAAATTGCATCCTTCGCAGAAATGGAGCCATCTGTTGTGACATTTAAATTCAAAACCTCTATTGGCTCTTTAGCTCCAGGAACAGGGTTTACATTAAAAGTTACCTTTGTTACGGGATTAAAAATACTATCAATAGATAAAGTTCCAACAGCATAATTGGGCATATTATTTTCTTCCGAAGGCACATATCCTTTACCTATTCCAATAATGATTTCAATATTTAACTTGCCTTTAGAATTTACTTCAGTGATATATTCTTCTGGATTTAATACTTCAAATTGATCACTTGCATTTTGAATATCTTTTGCTAAAAATTGTTTTTTACCTTTTATTTCTATAGATATTTTATCAGGTGCTTTATCCATTAATTTAAAACGAACTTTTTTTAAGTTCATGATAATATCTGCAACGTCTTCCTTTACACCTGAAATTGTTGAGAACTCGTGTTGAACACCTTCAATTTTTATGTGTGTGATTGCTGCGCCTGGAATACTTGTAAGTAAAACTCTGCGAAGAGCATTACCAATAGTTATTCCATAACCTCTTTCCAATGGTTGAAGTGTGAATGAACCAACATTGGTGTTTTCTGCGGTTTCATTAAATAAAACGTCTAATTCTAAAGATTTCGTAGCCATAAAGTGAGTATCCTATTATGTAATTATTTTTTATTTTGAGTAAAGTTCTACAACTAATTGCTCGTTGAATGTGAGTTCAATTTCATCTCTTTCTGGTACTGACAGAAAGACACCTTGCATTTTTGCTTTGTTTATTTCTAACCAAGANAAGTCTATATCTCCTTTAATTCTCCGCAAAGATTCAATAATAATATCTAATTTTTTACTTTTTTCTCTAACNTGTATTACNTCTCCTGGTTTNACTTTNTANGAAGGTATATTTACTATTCGATTATTCACAAGAAAGTGTTTGTGAGTNACAAGTTGTCTNGAANACGGNCTTGAGGGCGCAAATCCTAATTTATATACCACATTATCTAANCGTTTTTCCAATAATTGAAGCATATTAATTCCAGTTTCACCAACCATCTTNTCAGCCTTTTCAAAATTATTTCGAAANTGTTTTTCTAATAGTCCATAAGTAAATTTAATTTTTTGTTTNTCCTGNAGCTGAACTCCGTAATTTGACAACTTTGATCTTCTTGTTTGTCCATGTTGTCCTGGTGGATAAGCCTTACGATTCAGAAGTTTATCGTATTTAGGATTACCAAAAATATT
>NZIX01000081.1 GCA_002691785.1 Fidelibacterota bacterium
AGCTCTGAGAAAGATTTAACTAAAGATTCAAGATCATTTCTTGAAGACGGGAATTGAACTACATAGTACCGATTTAGATAGATATCGCCATCTCTGTCTGTTGGTCTCGCATTATGTAACCACTGATGAATATTTAGAGCCTCATATTGATCTAATTTTTGGTTTAATTGTTTATTATTTGTACTTGAAGAGTTATTTAACATAAAATCAATTTGAGAATTATCAATATAGACCAAAAATCGATCAGAGTAATATTCTCCAAAAACCAAATTAGTGAGCATTGTTAAGGTTAAAATATATTTTTTCATAAGACACTCATTTTTTTAGGGGATCATAATAAGCCCCATATGTATTAAAAAGTTACTTCATTAAAACTAGTTTCTTTGTTTCTGAGAAAATTGAAAAACCGCTAGAATTTTTGACCGTTAATTTATAAAAGTACATCCCAGAGGAAAGATTTGCCCCACTCATTCCAAATGAATAGAGACCAGGACTCAAGTTTTGATTAACTAAATTATCAACTAACCTGCCTCTAACATCGTAAACCATCAAGGATACATTTCCAGCTGATGCTACTGCAAATTCTATAGTCGTTGTTGGATTAAATGGGTTAGGATAATTCTGATTAAGAGCAAACTCCTTTGGAATTGATGGATCTAGATTTTCTTGAAGTCCTAAAACATTTGCTGAGTCTACCTCAACTCGAATCATAAGAGCTCCATCAAAATAGTTACCAAATGGCTCTAATCCAAAATCATAACCGATATCAATAAAACTATTTTCCGGTGAATTATCTGAATCTACTCCAATTGGTGGCGTGCTATTCAATTCAACCCAACCAACATAAAAGCTTCCTTCAGTAATCGTAATCCCAAGATTACTTAAAGAAACAGGAGTCCAGTAACCACCAATGAAGGTTGTTGGCAAGTTTTCTAATAAAACAGTACCAGGCATTCCATCAACGCCATCATCATCCCAGATAGTGACAAACGCATCACCTGTGGAAGTCCCAAAACAATAAAATTTAGCTCTATAAAGGTCAACTGGGTATGCCTCAGGAGTGAATTTCACACACAGGGGATTCATGAAACCTGAATTTATACTTGTTTCATCTGTACCATCATCATAATAAATTTCATAAATAGTTTGAGCTTCTGGCATTGCACAAGTTGGACCGGCTAAATCACTAGCTTCACCAGCATACACGGCCTCAACCTCATAGCAGTATTCAACACCATTAGAAACAAAATTGTCCACATATATATTGTCTGTGAGCCCCATACCATTAAAAGTTGCATTAAAATCATCCCCATCAACACTTCTGTAAACATTAAATTCAGGCTGAACAATATCTCCAGTGGTTGAAGCTGTGACGTTAATTATCCACTCTCCCAATCCCCCTCCATCTTCAACAAGTTCGTACCAATTATCCGAACCAAAATCAGCACTTGCAAAGTATGAGTTAAAGGTTTCGGCTGATTCATCCACATACATAGAGACATTTGAATCTGCACTCATAGAGATCAAAAATGAACCTTCAAAAACCCAACCTCCAAGATCAACCTCTGATAATTCACCGCTGACTAAAGAGGCATTCATTGAATAAACTGGAGTTGTCTCTGCAAGCCCAGTAGAAGACACGTTATACCCCTCGATAACCGTATTAATATCTGAACCACTATTGCTCTCAGCTGCAAACATAGCTGAATGCACAGTAAATGTCTCTGCTCCAAATGGAATGGTAAAAATGGATCCAAATCTTATTTCACCTTCCACTCCCCAATAATATGCATTATCAGCAGAGTTATCATGATAATATANTTCNTCATTATCATANTGCTCTGATGGTGGNANATCCCATGNAACGGTNACNCTNGCATCTTCAGCNATTGAATTTAAATTAGAAACTGGAGGAAGNTTGTTAACNGANACTTTCCATATGTGGACNTCATCAATAAATAATCCATTACCATTCCCACCATCATCATCTCCATCCATATTTCCGGTGAATCTAATTCTTATATCTGCTCCAGCATAAGCAGCCATGTCTAATTGAGTATTCCCATTAAAAGGAGCTCCTGGAGGATAAACTTCCCAATCTAAACTTCCAGGCTGTGTAATATCACCATAATCATAAAAATATTGCTCCCATGCAAATTCAAGTCCATTCATGGGTGTCATCCCAACTTCATCATCTGCATTATCTTCAAAAAGGATATTACCGCTTGCATCCACAATTTCAATATTATCTATTTTAAAACCAGTAATAGAGCCATCATCTCCTNTAGAGTATGCAGGGTCAGATCCAAAAGCAAACTGAATAATTACATCTTGTCCTGAATAATTATCTAAGTTAAACTGAACTTCATGCCAATCGCTCTGACCGGCCCAACCTGCGGCAACTTGCTCCAGAGAGCCTCCACAATCATACTCAGTATCATTGTATATCCACCCATAACCATAATAAAAATCATAAGAATCATTACTTGAGTTTAAAAGGTTCCAGGTTGAACCTCCATCTGATGAAATACGAACATTTGCTGCATCCCATCCATCTGTGCATGTACCAGCTACACTTGCACCGGCATATTCTTCAATGGCCCATTTCATCATTGCAGACATTGAGGCACCACCAGCCGGAATAGAGATAGAGGGCGATTGAATGAATTGTACCCATGCATCCGCATAACCACCAGCATCTGGATCAGCGCACCACCAACTATTTCCCTCATAAGAATCNGTAGATGATTGATGAAAGTAAACAGGGACATCGCTNACATTAGCAATATCAACCCAGTAATAATCTTCAAGATAGTTATCACCATCTCCATCATAATCTGGCAAATCAGCCCAGAGAGCAAAATTCATTTTCATTAGCTCATTTTCAGAATTTAACTCAGGGACTGATAATATTGGAGAAATCAAACCTGAAGTAATTCCATAATTATCATCATCAATATGAAAACTATNAGATGGACTGTACGATTCAGTATCCGTTAACTCCCAGCCTTCACCAACTGTCCATTCAGAAACATCACCTTCAAAATCTTCCATCCAAATAGTTGAGGTATCATCTCTAGTTNTTCTATTGGTAGTAGTTTGAAAAGTTCTCCCCATAGCAGCTAAACCATCTTTAGCAGACATAAAACGATTTTGATTTTCATTATTTGAATAATCTTTTTTTGAATTATCTTTAATTTTTTTGATTTTGTATGACATATCCTTTGAAAATAAAAGACCAATTGATATAATTATTGAAATTAAATAATGCATTTTTTTCTCCATGATTACAATTAAAACGATAAAGTGGGAGCTTGTCCTCACAAGTTCCCACTTTATTTTTACATTTTATAAGGTAAAATACTTATTTCATCAAAACAAGTTTACGAGTTTGGGTGATTCCATTTTTAGTCATACTGTAAAAATAAACACCACTCGCTAACTGAGTTCCATCAAAAGTATATTTATGAGTACCTGCAGTACGCTGTTCATTCATAAGCGTCTTAACTTTAACACCTCTTATGTCAAATAAATCCAGAACAACATTACCTGCTTTTGCTAAGTCAAATTGAATTTGTGTAACAGGGTTAAACGGGTTTGGATAATTTTGCTTAAGAGTAAATTTATCNGGGTTTAATTTCTCTGAATCAAGCCCAACGGTACCAGAACCTGCTGCATCATTAGTATATATTCCCACATAAACACGATTCATATAATCTTCATATCCAGTTGAAGGAGGTAAAGTCTCTGTGTAAAAATCAGGTACTTGGTAAAATAGTCCCACCTCATTATCAGAGCCTGACTGAGCTAAATGCAAACTAACTTCTAATGATTTATCTGGATAGATTCCTCCGGGAGTATTCGTTACATTTTCTAATTCAGTCCATGTTTTACCTGCATCTACTGATTTTCTCATATATAAGTCAATGTCTGTTGGAAAATAGAGCGTACTATCCTCGTTCCAAGTAAAACCTGATCCCTCAAAACCTCCATACCACATAACCTCACTATCTTCCTCTCCACTCAATGTAATTTCAGGGAAGAAATAATACATAGCTGGATAAGCATCTGAATTGATATGAGGAATATCAGAAACTCCCCAATCAGCATAATATGTCTCTGATAAATCATTTAAAAGAGTTGCGGTCCAATTATTGGGTTCATCAATTGGGTTTGGGTTGAAAAGATGCAAGTGACCAGCACTTCCATAACGAGCTTCATTGTACAGAGAATCAGCTAATCCATTATTATCATTATCAACACAACCTCCAATCGAATCTGGACATACCATCGGTACAGCCTCTGTAATTAAATGCATACCACCATTTACATCAGTTCTAATGTCAAAATCATAGTAAAAAAACCAACCTGGTGTTAAAATATTTGGACCTTCAACATTTGAATAATATATTGAATCACCGCAATTGATTTCTAGAGTATCACCTGTATTCGCATCAATACTATCACAAACAGCCCAAGGATACCACAGCTGCTCAGGATAACTGTTAGGATCCATAGAGTGCATAGTATGCAAAGAATCCGATAACCTTATGAGAGTTGCATCATTTATGTAACTATACCCTGATCCAAGATATCCACCTTCGGATGTCCAAGTTTCGCCAAAGTCATCTGTTCTTTTGTAAAAAAAGGTATGTAAAAAAGGTTCTTCTTCATCACTACCAAGAGAATAACTAACCTGAGCCATATAGCCAACGCCATCATCATTCAAATGATAATCAGGAGCTGATGTATAGTTTCCAAAATCATACCATAAATAGTCACCACCAATACCTTGATCACCATCGGATGCCATGATGTATGCATCATTCATGAGAAAATATCCGTTCGCATGAAAGTTACTTGTGATGAAGTAATAGTTTGTTGGAGTATCTGCCCATCCATCATAAAGTGCAGTTAATCTAGGATTCCCATTTCCTGAGTTGACATAAACATTTCCTACCCATAAATCTGCAGGATCGCATGGGGTAGTATTACATCCGTTATTAACATAAAATGGATTAACCCAAGAAGAAAATTCTCCTACACCTTGCGAGTCATAGGTATAAAGAGGCATACCTCCATAGGTACCTCCACCTTGATCAGCATTTGTGTATTCATTCCATATTGCAGTAGGATATCCACCGGGGCCAAATCCCGCACTAGGATAACGTCCTTGAGGTAGCCCATCTGCTGTTGGAAGATTTGGGTCTTCTTCCCCTGAAGGATAACGGGTATTTATTTTTTGTTCGGTAAACCATTCTAATCCATCTTCTGATTGTGAAGCACCGATATAACCAGCAGTTCCACCTTCTGTGTAAAGGCCTTGGAACTGTCTGTATACAGCAGAATAACCTTCTTCAAATGCATAGCCAAGAGGGTTAGGAGTAGGATTATAACACCCATAACCATTTAAAGATGAATCGATGAGGGTAGTAACAAAATCACTATCTCTATTATTGTATTGTGTTTTTGGACCAAATACATGATCAGCACCATGAGTTGGTATATATACTGGCTCTACGACTCTAGCTGGTTTTTTACCAGGAGTCCTAATGAGTTTCTTATTGGATTTTATTACCCTAGCATAGCTAGGTGTAAGTAAACCAATAATTAAAAAAATATTAACTAATCTTTTCATAAAGACTCCTTGTTTAGAGTTTGATCTATATTTATTATGTTGATATGTAAGACAATGAAAATACTTTGCTATTTATGAAATAAGCAATAGACTTATAAAAATTATTTAGAATTCCAATCCAATGGCTATTTGATTGGTATGCTTTAAGATATTGTAGTCNACAAACGCATAATCAACACTTAATGCCATAGTNCCTAAGCGAATATTCACGCCAACTCCNGCACTCATACCCGCGGTATCATGNCCAAANTGNGAACCNNCTCGCACAAANGCNACNTCTTTCCAACCNTANTCNAANCCNGCGCTNCCATANACAATATAATCNCTNGGTTTAATACCATCCATNCTNATAATNAGNGTATGCGTTTCACTCTTAGCAAATGAACTTTCTGAACCTAATAATTGATTCTCCACACCCAACCTAAAGGTTAAAGGCAATGGAAATTCATCAGTAACTCTTTGAAGACTTCCATCTACATCAATGGTATCTGCAACAGGGACTGATAAATCTTCTCCCGTGTATCGAACTTCTGGACCAAAATTTGTAATACTCATACCTAAGTTTGTACCATAAATACCTGTTTGAAAATTTGAACCAATATCATAGGAAACTGTTTGCATACTTGTTTCAGCAATACGGTCTCTTATGTAATTAATAGTTCCACCTAATTTCAAACGATCCGTTAAGTTTCTAGTATAGGTTGCTCTTGCAGCTAGGGATACTACCTTAAAATCCTCACCAGTTCCATCTGGAAAAAGTTCTGTTGTCACATCCATAGGACCACTATCTAGATAAAATAAATGCAACCCTAAAAAATCGCTGGGTGTTAGACGTGTGCCATATGTGATGACACCATGTGTAATCCCTGCTAAATAATTTACTTGAGAAAAGTAAACTTCACTTTTTTCAATAAAGCCAATACTTGAAGGGTTATATGGAATCCCTGAGACACCGCGCCCTGAAGCAACATGTGAACCACCCATACCAATCGCTCTGGCTGAAGTCTCCAGTTTTAAAAAGCCTCCAGCAGCAGTGGCTACCTTAGTAACAACATCTGGTATGTCTCTATACTGACCTAAAGCTAATACAGGGATTAAAAGTAATAAAATTATTTTCTTCATCGTATCACCGCAAATTTTCCAATAAAAGGTTCGCTATCTGAGTTATCATCATTGACTACATGAAATAAATACAACCCAGGTGCAATTTCTTGATTATTAACTGTNCGCATATCCCACCAAGCATTTCCTGATTCTTCATCATCATGAAAGACTGTACTNANTGCCTCNCCATTAAGAGTAAAAATACTTATAGTGCACCTAGCTGGTAAATTTGTAAATCTTATTTGTCTTAAATGCTCTGATTCTTTGAAACCAGANTTCACCCTGTANGGGTTTGGAACTACNCNGATNTTACTAATATCAANAGCAGGCTTAACACCNGGATATACNTGCACAAAGTTTCTATCTAAAACAGTTGTTCCTTTTGAATTTTCTATTGACGCATACCCATCTGGATTAGCCCATTGATCGGGATTTGAATAATTAGTATCTACTAATGCCTCAAATTGCCCATCTTCATTTTTGTTGTAGGTCGTTTTGAAAGGNGGTTCAACACCCATGTCATATGCAGATACTGAGTAAGTATATTCNAGACCATCANTAACNNGANNGTCTGTATAACGATATCTCATGGTATCCCCATTTATCAATGTGTCTGCAATTCTTATAGCTTCAANTCCAGTATCATCACCTAAACTAAACCAAGGAAAATAAGGATCTTGACCTTTTATAGAATGCCCTCTTCTTTTTTCATTTTCACCACAATCTGTACCTCTATTATAAATACAATGAAGTGAATCTTCCTCTGCAGATAAATCAAATTGCCTGTAAGGCCTCCATCCAGCAAAAATTCCATCTGTATCAAAAATCATATCCTCTGCTGAACCCCATGAGTTTCCAGCATCTATACTTTTATATATTTTATAACCTTCAAAATCTGCATAACCCGTTACAACATCTCTAGAGTTTTCAGCAGCATCATCCCAATAAATATCTACTTTTCCTTGACCTGTGACAGCATTAACGATTGGTCGAGTCGGTGGAGTAAAACCTTGATACTTTGAATTATACATCACTTGAGCAAATCGAGCATTATTTATTAAATCATCTTCAGTTTGACCAAAAACAATGCAAAAAGAAAACGGGACCTCTCTTCCAACGGGAAGATCAAAAGGACCACAGCTCATAATTAAAACACAATCTAAACCCGGCTGATCCCTTTCGTATACTGATTCTAGTTTCAAACCTTCAACACTGTCAAAGTGTGGGTTCAATTCCTCTCCCAAATCAGTACCAGGATTAGGTGTATGAAAATGCCAAGCTTTTTCTCCTTCACTTAAGTTAGAAGTATCTCCTGTCATTAACTTATATAATATTTCTTCTTTATTTTTGGCAACCGGGCACCCTTCAGAACCAGCGTAACAACTACTTGAATTAGATTCAGGCGATACAACTCCTGGTCTTTGATACCAGTCTACCCAATGCCAATCAGTCATCTTGAGTGGTTCACCTGGAAAAACATCTATNGTGCCATCTTGATCTAAATCTACAGGGTCTGTAGCCTTCGGTGAATCCAAAAGTTGAGTAGCAACAACACCAAATTCATTACCGGGGTGAGTAGTTGATGTGGGCTCATCTAGGATGTATCCCCCCACTCCTGAAACTCCATCATGGTCTCCTATCATNGCCATNCTTATCAGCATTCGTTCATTNTTTACNTCAAACTGTTCCCAATAATATTTCATNAANTCATCATCATTNGTATGAAGTCCTCCATTGTAACCATCCCANTCNCCCATTAAAACATCAGCATCCATNTAGAACCCTAATGACATACCGCTATAATCAAAACCTTTNCCTTGGTTAAGTTTTGTTCCATCTGGCATAATCATTGCTTCACCCGATTTTTGATTNCCATTTTTGTCAAGAATAGGATTACCATCTTCATCTGTCGCAGCCCAATCTCCACTTTCATTTCGAACCTTAACNGTAACAAACATAATATCTTCAGCATANGAGACACCATAGCTATGNGCGGTTGCCATAACTCTTAAGCCCATAGGGTATCCAGTCTGTTCATATTTATTATTAGTATTTACAGTATTTGCTCTATGCGCCCANCGATCATCAAACTCCATATAAACATCCATATCTGATACAAANCGCCCTGGTACTTCTTCCCAGCANTCTGGATCTTTTCTTGATTGTGAGCATCCTGGTAAATTAATATTAAAGTCCTGAGACCACCATCCTGGCCAAAAAGCTTCATAAAGCCCAGTGATCGGATTATACTCGGTAGGCCATGTATTTGAATACGCAGAGTGTGCTAGGACAGGATAAGTATCATCTCCTGCTACCCATGGGGTATCACCAAATATATCGCTTGAATTNTACTCTGTTTGATGAGAGTTTGTTCTAGACATAGTCGAGGCATGCCAATCTGTTTTATAATCNGTATNTATGAAATGAGATTCTGCAGCGTTTGCTCCATAATAAACATAGTTATCATCCTCTGTCCATTCTTCTAAGTCTTCGCCATAATCATAAAAATCAAACTGAGANTCACGACTAATTAAAGCTGGACGAAGAGCCCAAGGATAGATGAGACCCACTCTGGCAGTAGTTTTATTTGGATCTAAATCACCAAATGTACTAACAATTAACTTTCGATCATCATGATTGAANTAATATTGTTTATCTCCGTTAATTTGGTCAGCTGAAAATCTCTCATTGTCAGGATTGTAGATACCGNCATCATCCATCATATCGAATAAGACCCCTTTATAAACCGTATCTCCNGNGACAGGGTACCAGTCATCATAAGCATCTGAAGATTCCCAAATACTATAAACTGGAACGCCGTCATCATCTTGAATGGTTTCTAAAGATTGCCATGAAAAATGAGCTGAACTTTTATTGCCCGGTACTGCACCAACAAATGAAACAGCAGGCAAATAAGAATAATCTCCCCAGATACCTGANGGATGAAAATCCCAATTGATAAANCTTCCATAATTTGTTATTGCACTTTTCACTCTNCCNTGATCTATGAACCCTTTTGCCCGGTCACTCATTGGATTTGTTGGAAAAGGATTATCTCCAATTTTCGCAGAAGCATTTTCGCGAAATGGATCAGGAAGATAATTATTTAATTCCTTTTTTCTACCATCGGCAGAAAATAAGATACTTAAAGAACAATAGATTAATAGTATTATTTTTTTATTCATATAATCACTCAAAATCAAATCTTAGAAAAAAGTTAATTTCACGAGGTGTGGAATATCTCCATGGTCGATCGTAGTAGGCGCTCGACTTATCAGCGTAAACTCCAGCACCATTAGGATCCGTTCCAGGTAAACCAACATANTTNGTATAATATGTCCCAGGATCATCTGCCTTACCCGTCATCGCATAGACATCCACGGCATTTCGAATATCAAGNACATTATAAACNCCAAGNCCNAGAGAAAAATCATGCCCCATAAATTGTAAGTATTTAGAAAAAGATANATCTATATTTCGATATGCAGGCCCTCTTTTTGAATTAGGATTGCGACTATCCTCAGNTGGATCTTTCCCTTTNAANATAATAGGAGTATANGGGTAGCCACTTTGATAAAATGCAGTCAATCCTGCTTGAACAGCACCTANAAATGGCAGTGGNAAGAANGTATAAGCATAATAAGTNGCACTATGAGGTCTATCATAGTAAGCTAAATTTTCTTGGCTTGGTGCATCAACATACTGNCCACTNATACTTGCCCAAGCATACTCACTATTCGTTTTNGATTTTGAATAGGTATATTGCAATTGTGAACCAAAAAGCGCAGACCTCCATTCAAGNGTTAAATCAATACCCTTTGCAGATCCATAGTCTCCATTAGAGGCAACNTTATATTGATAAACTCCTGACCTTTCNAGTGTNTAGCGTGTTAATTGATCCATNTCCTTGACAAAAGCTCCAAAAGAGTAAGCCCAATTTTGTCCAACTTGGACATTGAAAGCAGCTTCATAGGACTGTGTTCGCTGTGCATTCATTCGAGCATTTCCAACAGCCCCTTCTCCTTCTTCAAACAGCTCTTCAGGATCTTCTAAGTTATTTGTATTCAAATATATATCTTGATAAACAGGGTTTTGATAATATAGTCCATAATTAAATGTAAAAGTCGATTTATCAGTTATTACATGACTAAACCCTATACGTGGACTAATCTTATATGACCAGTCTGAATTCATTAACAATATTTTTTGCCTTGCCAAACCTGCAATATCAGAAGCTTGTTCAGATCCTTGATCCCAGACATCATTATCGTTCAAATCTGAGTAGAACCATGGTCTTCCAGGACTAAAAGCTCCTAATGTGTCTGCCCATATTTGAGTATTGTAATGAACCATATCAATTCTGACACCGTAATTAATGACCATCCACGGGACTTCAAAAACATTTTGAATGTAAGCAGAAAGTTCTTCAGGCTCTCTAAATTCATCCCATTGACCATTTTTATTTGCATCAGTA
>NZIX01000082.1 GCA_002691785.1 Fidelibacterota bacterium
ATTCTTGGATAAAAACAGAGATAGTAGGTAGAAAGGACTGGATAGAGGTAAATGTTGGAATGATCAGAATAAAAAATAATTTTGACTATAACTATAAAATTAAACTAAATAAAAAAAATAATACTTTTGAGTGGAATTTTGAAAATAGTCGAACAAACAAAGTTTTTCATCCAATATATAAATTTTATAAAACAGACTTATTTAATTTAAATAATGATTTTATTTACCAAATAAACTCTTCAAAAGCTAGTTTATCTTGGTTTGGAAAAAATATGAGAATTTACTCGTCCTTTTCTACATTTAATGAATCAAAAAATAAGCTAATAAATAATCAATTAAAAAGTTATTTTATGTCATTAAATTTTAATTATATGATGAAATTACTGTCCTTATATGAAATAGAGTTTGATTATAATCTTCAAGACCCAAATAGTTATTATTCAGGAGGTTATGGTAGCTGGATAGAATTAAACTCACATTCAAAAATAAATTTATTCAAAAATTACATGGATATTAATTTTATCTTTGGATTTCAGCATATTGGGAATAGAATAAATAACTCATATTTAAATATTATTGAAATGATTCCAATAAATCAATATTCAGATGAAAAGTTAGAGGATATCAATTATTTTAGTTCTGAAATATCAATAGAAGTATCAGATTTTATAATAAAATATAAATGGAAAAATATTTCTGAAATTATTTTAAATGGCTTTGGGTTAAAAAGCAATAACCTTTTTGAAATTCATCCTGAAATGCCTTCAATAGGAAGGCAAGTTAACCTTTCAATTGAATGGCATTTCAAAGATTAAATAGAACTATTTAATAAGACTCATTTTTTTAACTATTTTATTTTGTCCATGTTCTAAAATAGCAAAATAAATACCAGAAGGTACTAAACTTCCATCCCATGTAATAATATGTGACCCTTCCATTAAATTATTATTAATTAATAACTCGATAATTTGTCCTTTTATATTGACAATATAAAGATTCGTAAATCCTAAATGATTTAATTCAAAACTGATATTTGTGATAGGATTGAATGGATTTGGGTAATTTTTAATAACCTGTATATTTCTTGCTAATGGGGGTTTNTCNAAACTATTTAATGTCTGATCATCAAACGCAAAAGATCCAGGTATAGCACTTACCTGATGTTCATGGATGATTTCTCCCTCACTATCTAACACTATTATAGTGTCTGGTGCTACATAATCAGATAGTCCGAGATACAAATAATCACCAAATGATGAAGCAGAATACAGATTAGAATAATCACCAATTTTTTCCGATATATCCATGGTAAGATCTTCATTAATAGGAACTAATCCACCATTAAAGACACGATAAACCTTACTTTGAAATAATATAAGATCAGAGCCATAATCACTTGTTAGCCCTGCATCATAATTAGTAATAGAACCATCTATTAAATTAATTTTTGAATTTGATGCATAACTATTCCAATCTGAATCATAGGAAGAGCATGCAATATATAAATTTGAATCATTTAAGATCATTGAACTAGGTCCTGGAGAAACTGAAAAAGAATCAATGACCGACATTAATTCTGTATCAATNTTTATAATTTGATTGTTCGTTGACCAATCAGCTTTATTTGGGATAGATGCATATAAATAATTATCTGCCTGAACAAGAACTTCNGGCATTCCATTAACTAGAATTGTATCCATTATTTCATGGTTATTTAGATTTATTACTAGAATACCATTTAAGTTCCAACAACTCAAATATCCATAATTATTCTTAATAGTCATATATCTTGGGCTAGCATTTGGCANATTAAGTGTTGTGTCATAACTCGCAATTCCAGAAGATAAATTCATGACTTCAATCGTNTGAGAATTGTTCATTATTATATATAACTTTTCATCATTTATTGTCAAAGATTGTCCTACATCTCCAAGAGGGTTAGAGTTTTCATCCCAATAAATTGGTCCATTAATTTCTCCNTCAGTTAAATTATTAAATGACCATAAACTTGAGTTTGCATTTCCAAAATTTCCTTCGCATAATACGTAAGTTGTTAAATCTTGACTATATAATATTGACAAATATATTATTAGATTAATTACTATTTTTTTCATGATACTNTTTCGTCCTTTTTTGTGTTATTGTTAATGAAAGTTTAAATGACCGTCCTTCTTCTGGGTAACCTTTAGAAGCATCATATTGATTATTTTCAATATTTAAGATTGAAATTGTAGGCAATACGTTGAAATTGTATTTATGAAACNTTCTAGATAAATAAATTGATGATATTGTATTCGCAGGTAAAATATTATTTTCAGGATAACTATACATCGAAATCATTTCATCAGTGTAATTTAATTGAGTACTTATTATCCATTTTTTTGTGGGCATCCAATCAATTTTAATTGTTGATAGGTTTTCTGGAGTATATCGCAGAGGTAAATTATTTTTTTCATTTTTCGAAGATATTGAACTATAACTGAAAGTAGATTTAAAATATTTTATTTGGTAAACCCAATGTACCGTCCAGCCTGATCTTTTTACTTCATTAATATTTGATGCTTTCCAGTAAGTTTGAATTGGCAGCCATTGAATCATATTTTCAGTTTTTGAATTAAATAGATAGAAGTTAAAAGATCCTAGATAAGGTAAAAGTATTTTAAGGTTTGAGTTGATATTATTACCGAATTCAGGCATCAGATTNGAATTACCACCAGGAACCCAATATAGATCATTGAATGTTGGGTTTCTAAAATGAGATGATTTTGAAATAGAAAGGTTTTTAAGAATACTATTTANAGGCTTATATGCTACAATAATAGAATAGGTCGTTTTGTCAATTTTATTTCTGGAATGCATTCTTCTTAANGAAGGCGAGATAAATAAGTAATTTNGTAAATTAATTTGAAAATCTAGAAATTCAGTAAAATTATTTTCATTATGATTGTAATTTGATGAANTTAGATTTTGATTTTCAAAGATTAATCCAANATTTGTTTTAAAAGTATTTTTAAAATTTAAGGCATGATTAACCTCTGNNTTTAGGGTGTTAATTTTATTTTNACTTGTAATTGAATAAACTGGATTTGAGTAAAATTCTTTTGATTGTTTATGCATTAACTTGATTTCGGTATTACCATAAAAAGAATATCGTTTTATTTCAGATGCAAACATTACTATTTGGTCTTCATGTGATGCCTCTAATGGAGACCAAATCAAACCAGGAATACCTCGGTTTTGATTAGATATAAGTCCAAAACTTTTAAAAAATAGGTTTGAACTGAGAATACTATTTATTTGAATTGCTGTAAATTTTTGATTAAAATAGTTATTAGTTCTTATGAAATTAGATTTTCTCCATGAAACTGGATAGTTTCCTTTGTTAAATTGTTGACCAATCATGATTTGAGTGTTGACTTTTCTTTTGTGAAATGAATATTGTGCATAGCTTGAATTAGAATCAAATGAACCTTTTGATATATAAATTGAATTATTTGGCCTCGANATGTCCAAAGATAAAACTCCATTTTGAGATCCTGATCCAAGAGTCGTTTGTCCTTCAGNAATAATTCGAGCNCCTTCTATTAAAGCTGGNGGTATTTGTGATAAATCTGTAACCCCTGTTTGCATATTTGTCAATTCAAAACCATTAATTTCTACTTTTGTTTGGGATGTTGGGCCACCATTTATACTTACTGTTGTTATACTTCCAGGACCTCCTAGTTTGCGAATGGAGAGTCCTGGCAATAGTTCAAGAAATTCTTTGTGTGATATGTTTTTATGACCAGCTGTTTTATAAATGTGATTCGATCTAGTACTTTCTAGATATTTAAAAAATCTGCNCTCTTTATTGATGGGATCAAACATAATAGGTTTTTTTTTAAGGACTACAATAATCTTTTCATTTGATTTATCAAGATGAAAATCTTCAAATCCATATCTCTTGATAATAATTTTCTTATCATCTGCTCTTATTGAAGATATATCTGCAATTCCATAGCTATTGGTNTTTGACCACAGCTTTGATTNATTAAATATTAAATATGCATCTTCTATTGGGTTGCCAAATTCATCTTGGATAATAATTTGTTGACATAAAAAAAAGTTTACGGCAAAAGGAAGATAAAGAAGGTGANNTAGTTTAATAGGCATATATNGCTCTAATGAAGAGGAATATATGTNGTGGGTTTAAATAATTATATTTAAAGATTTTCACAACTTTTCTCCCGAAAGTTTAGTTAAAANGATGGTATTTATTTAGGTCTCCTGACTTATATGGTATCATCAATTTTCTCCTTCTCCTNGTAAAACAAGAATGGTANCGAAAACGAATTCCATAAATACAGTAGCGGGGACTGNACTAGATTNACACTAGTTTCCCTAAAATAAACGCCGNTTNTGAATATATNAATNTTATTAAATTAATNCATTNAAAAGTACTATTAATTATTTTTTTCCTGTGTTTATTAATGTAATTAAAGTAAGTAGTGAATATGAACTTAAAATACTTTTTTATAGAAACTGGAAATGCCCCAGCCTTTGAAAGGCCTACCTTTGATTCAGGATGTGTTACTGAAGGTGTTAGGGGTGAATTTTGTCAAATTATTACTCAAAATAATAATTGGTTGAAATTGAAATTTGAAGATGGATATTTTGGTTGGGTAAATAAATTTTATGGAAAAATGGTTTCAGAGAGAAAGAAATTACCATATAGAATTGTATATCCTGATAATCAAGGTAAATTTAAACCGGAAACTCCTTTTGGATCTAAAATAGATTATAAGTCTAAAGGGGCTATAAGTACTTCTGAAAACTTAACTCTGGATAGGTTAAATAAGATTTTAATTGGCTTAGTTAATATACCATATAAATGGGGAGGAAAAACGTCTTTGGGTTTTGATTGTTCAGGTTTAGTGCAATCAGTTATAGGCTGTTTTGGAATTTTGGTACCTAGGGATGCTAAGGATCAGTTTCAATATTTTAAGAAAGATAAAATTAAATTTAGTGATGCTAAATTAGGAGACCTTCATTTTTTTGGATCAGGGAGAAGTATCAGTCATGTTGGGTTTTCTCTTGGTGGAAAAAAGATTCTTCATTCTCAAGGTTCAGTTAAGATAGAATCATTAGATAAAAGTAGANTTGACTTTAATAATGAATTGTTAGATATATACTTATCTACTCATTCAATTAGACGTATATTTTCGTCATGAAAACTGTAACNAAAAAGTCTACAAANAATAGTTTGCTAAATAAAGTTGTGTTGGTACTTAATGCAAATTATGCTCCAATGATGGTTTGTTCAGCCCGGCATGCGGTTTGTATGGTTTATTTAAATAAAGTTGATGTTTTGGCAAAGTACCCTGAAAAGATAAAAAGTCCATCAAAATATTTTGATTTACCAAGTGTGATAAAGGTCTCTGATTATGTTAGGTATGACAATTTATCTGTTGAATTAAATCGGAAAAATATAATTTCTAGAGATAATTATATATGTCAATACTGTGGAATCTCAAAAACACCCTTAACAGTTGATCATGTAATTCCAAAAGGAAGTGGAGGTGCAGATTTATGGGAAAATTTAGTTACTGCTTGTAAGCCATGTAATCAAAAAAAAGGTAATAAAACTCCAGATGAAGCAAAGATGAAGTTGATGAAAAAGCCTAAGAGACCAAATAGATTACATTATTTTCAAAGGTTAGTCACTGATAGCCAATCTGATTGGAGACCCTACTTATTTATGGATTCATTTGGAGTCAACTGATAATGGATTTAAAACCAAATAAAAAACGAATTTTAAGTGGAATTCAACCTTCTGGTAAATTGCATCTAGGAAATTACTTCGGAATGATGAAAAGGATGATTGATTATCAAATTAATCATGATTTATTTTGTTTTATTGCGAATTATCATGCTATGACATCAAATCCAGACACAGTTACATTATCAAAAAATACTTTTGGGGCTGTCTGTGACTTTTTAGCTTTAGGAATAGATCCTGAAAAATCCACTTTTTGGGTTCAATCTGATGTGCCTCAAGTAACAGAGCTAAATTGGATTTTATCTTCTTTCACAAGTGTATCACTAATGGATAGAAGTACTTCTTATAAAGATAAAATTTCACAAGGATTAAAACCGAATATGGGTTTATACTCATATCCAATATTGATGTCTTCAGATATTTTATTGTTTGATAGCGATATTGTTCCTGTTGGNAAAGATCAGAAACAGCATTTGGAAATCACCAGAGAGATTGCTAAAAAAGTAAATAATAANTATGGTAAAGTCCTTGTGGTTCCTCANCCTGAAATTGATGTTAGAAATCAGTTAGTTCCAGGTATTGATGGCAGAAAAATGAGCAAATCTTATAACAATACAATTCCAATTTTTGATGATTCCAAGAAAATACGAAAACGGATAATGAAAATTGTTACAGATTTGGCAGAAATTAATTCACCGAAAGATAAAAATACGACATTATTTAAAATCTANAGCCTTTTTCTTAATAATGAAGAAAAAATTAGATTGATTGAAAGATATGATTCAAAAGGATTAAGGTATGGAGATATTAAGTTAGAACTTTATGAGAAAATTATGGACTATTTTAAGCCATTTAGAGATAAAAGAAACTTTTATTTATCCAATCCNAAAAAAGTTGAAGAAATCTTAGAACATGGTGCAAAAAAAGCAAAAATTATTGCAATAGAAGTATTAGATCGTCTTAGGTCAGCAACTGGTATTAGTTATAAAATATGATTTATAATGTTAAAATCGAAAATTTTGAAGGTCCTATGGATTTATTATTATACTTTATTAAAAGAGACGAATTAGACATATATGATATTCCAATTTCAAATATTACAGAAAAATTTATTGACGTCATAGATCAATGGAATAAACTAGACATAGCTGTAGCTGGTGAATTTATTGTAATGGCATCAGCTCTTATGAGAATAAAGATAAAAATGATACTTCCAACAAAACAAAATGATGATTTGAGCGAAACTATTGATCCTCGAAAAGAATTAATTCATAAGTTGATTCAATATAAAAGATTTAGTGATGCTGCTAATATGCTTAGTGAATTGAGAAGTGAAAGAACTCGTTACTTTACCAGGCCAAATTTAGAAGAAAAGACCTCTGATAGGATTCAAATNAAATATACTCTTAAAAAGGATGTGAAACTTTTTGATCTTGCAAAAATTTTTAAAGATGTGCTAGATAGAATGCAAGGCTTTACTAAAATTGAAGTTCATAAGGATCTAAATTTAAAAATTAGAAGGAAAGATATTCTAAGTTTATTTGATGGGGAAGGTCAGCTAAGATTTAAAAGCTTAATGTTAAGCATTAAGAGTAGGTATAAACTAATATTATATTTTTTGTTTATAATGGAATTAATAAAAAAGGGTGTTTGCAGCGTAAATCAAGACAGAACTTTTGGAAAAATTGAATTTAATCTTTTAAATANATAAANTATATGGTTAATTATAATATGNTTATAGAAGCATTACTTTTTTCAAGTCCTTTTCCCCTAAAACAATCTTTAATTGATAAGACTTTTCCAAATGAGTCAATAAATTTAGAAGATCGAATTTCTGAATTGAATATTCAGTATCTTAAAGAAGGACATGCTTTTGAAATATGTAAAATTTCAGGTGGTTATCAATTAGTCTCAAAGAAAGAGTATGAACACTATATAAGATTAATATTTGAAAAAAATAACGAATATACTTTTTCAAAACCTGCTCTTGATGCCCTCGCAATAATTGCATACAAGCAGCCAATAAGTAAAAATGAAATTGAATTAATAAGAGGAGTTGATTCTAGNGGGGTTTTAAAAACGTTGATAGCAAATTCATTGGTAGAAATNAAGGGCCGTTCATCATCTCCGGGAAGACCTCTTATTTATAAAACAACAAATCAATTNCTCGAATTTTTTGGATTAAATAATCTCTCTGANCTNCCAAAGTTAAAAGAAATAGAGCAATTAATTAAATCAGATCATNCTCATAAAAAACAAATTACNGTATTCGATAACTCTAATGANNAAATTAATTAAAGCTANATTTAAATGAGATTAAATAAATTTTTATCTCAATCGGGTATTGCNTCCAGAAGGAANAGTGATGAATTAATCAAAATGGCTACTACTGAAGTTAATGGCNTTNTATGTTTTGACCCTGCATATGATGTAAAAAAAAGTGANGTAGTTAAATATGATGGAAAAAAGATTTCTATAATTGAAAAAAAAATTGTCATNATGCTANATAAACCCAAAAATATTATTTCAACAGTATCAGATACACATGATCGTAAAACNGTAATGGATTTAATACCAANAAATATNCATTTAAATCCTGTTGGGAGGNTAGACAAAGATACAACNGGTCTTNTANTATTAACAAATGATGGCGAATTACATCAGTATTTAACACANCCNAAAAATGAAATCCCNAAAGANTATGAAGTGATTATTGAAGGAAAATTAGACCAANTTCAAATAAAAAAAATAAAGAANGGAATCTACATTGGACATAANGAGTATGGGAGGGCAAAAGTATTAAATCAAGAAACTAAAAAAGGAAGGTCNANGGTGGTNTTGCAGCTTANGCAAGGNAAAAAGAGAGANGTTCGAAGANTCTTCTATCGTNTGGGTTTAAAGCTTTTAACTTTGAAACGTATAAAATTTTNTAATCTTAGTTTAGGGAATTTAAAAATTGGNGAATTCGTTAAGCTTAACAAGCAGNAAATANAATTATTAAAAAGNTAAAAAGCTACNTTATTTTCATTATTGAGATTTTGAATAAAAANAGNTAATATAGNNGGCTAANTTTGAATAATNGTATATGATTATAGCAATTGANGGACCNTCTGCTTCAGGAAAAAGTACTACAGCTAAAGGTGTTTCANAGGTATTAAGCATACTNTANATCGATACAGGCGCAATGTACAGAGCCTTNACTTACGGATTTATAAAAGAAATGATTGATTTAAATAATTCAANAGAAATAAAAAAATACCTTTCCAATGTTGACNTTAATTTTAATAGTAAAAATGAAATATGTTTAAACAATCGCTCTTTGTCANTAGAAATACGTTCAAAAAATATTACTTCAAAAGTCAGTTCCGTTAGTGCTATAAGTTCTGTTAGNGACAAGATGGTTAAACTACAAAGAAAAATTGCANAAGGTAAAAGTTGTATTTTAGAAGGAAGNGATATAGGAACAGTTGTGTTTCCNCATGCAAAATATAAATTTTTTATGAGTGCTGAATTAAAAGATCGTGCCGAAAGAAGAATGCTAGATTANAAAANAAACGGAGAGNATATTTCAATTGATCAAGTAAAAAAGCAGATTGAACAGCGAGATAAATTTGATTCTACAAGAAAAAACTCACCATTGAGAATGTCAAAAGATGCAGTTTTAATAGATACTAGTAGAATGTCTATTAATGAGCAAATAAATAAAATTGTTGATATTGTCGTCAACAAACAAGGAAAACTAAAAGTATGATTGAAAATGATAANAATACAGTTGAAGAGGTTGCAGAGATGAAAAGTAATTCAGATGCTAAAGCAATCAGTTCAGAAAATGTTCCTGCTGTTAAAAGTGAACCANAAAATAATATAGAAGATTANCTAAATGATTCACTTTTCGGTGAAATACGNACTGTCAAAGAGAGCGATATGGCAGAATTTAGTGAAAGATATGAAGTAGATGAANATGTTGAGAAAATGTATTCTAGTACATTTGGTGATATTTCNGAGAATTCTCTTATTCAAGGAAGAGTAGTTGGAATGAATGATAGAGACGTTTTAATAGATATTGGTTTTAAATCTGAAGGTTTAATTGATAGGTCTGAGTTCAAAAATGAAGAACTTCCCTCAATNGGTGATCAAGTCGAGGTTTACCTTGAATTTATAGAAGATGCCAGTGGTAATACTATTTTATCAAAAGAAAAAGCAGATTTTATGAAACGTTGGAAAGAGTTAAATGATGCATTTGAAAATCAGTCAATAATCACAGGGAAAATAATAAGAAGAATCAAAGGAGGTTTGATAGTAGATCTTGAGGTAGTTCAAGCGTTTCTTCCAGGTTCACAAGTTGACGTCCGTCCAATAATGGATTTCGATGTATATTTAGACAAAGATATTGAATTAAGAATAGTTAAGTTTAATGAATCAAGAAAAAATATAGTTGTTTCTCACAAAGTAATTCTAGAGGAAAGTTTAAAAGAACAGAGAGATGCATTATTCCAAGAATTAGAGGTCGGGTCAATTCTAGAGGGTAGAGTTAAAAACATTACTGACTTCGGNGTTTTTGTTGATCTTGGTGGAATCGATGGTCTACTTCATATTACAGATATTTCATGGGGTAGAATAAATCATCCCTCAGAAGTAATTAACCTAAATGATACCATATCAGTTAAGGTTATTGAATATGATGAAGAGAGAAAAAGGGTTTCATTAGGTTTNAAACAACTAATACCTCACCCATGGGAAGATCTGGAAGTAAAATACCCAGTAGGAAATTTAGTTAAAGGTAAGGTTGTAAGTCTTACAAATTATGGATGTTTCATTGAAATTGAACCTGGTGTNGAAGGTTTAATTCATGTTTCAGAAATATCCTGGACTAAGCATATAAAAAACCCTTCAGAAGANTATTCAATGGGTGATGAAATAGAAGCTAAAATTTTATCAATTGATTCAGAAGAAAAAAAAATCAGCCTAGGTGTTAAACAATTGTTACCAGATCCATGGGATCTTATCGAAGAAAAATATATGGTTGATACAGTTCATAACTGTGTGATTAGAAACTTAACACAATTTGGTG
Organism: Fidelibacterota bacterium; assembly: GCA_002691785.1. GTDB lineage: Bacteria > Fidelibacterota > Marinisomatia > Marinisomatales > UBA1611. The sequence continues at coordinate 10,830 of NZIX01000082.1, forward strand.
CATTTGGAGAATTAGAAAATGGAATCGATGGGCTCATACATGTTTCTGATTTATCCTGGACTAGAGTAATTAAGCACCCTAAAGAAGTATTAGAAAAAGGACAAGAAATAAAAGTATCTATCCTTGAGGTTTCTAGAGAAAATAGGCGAATTTCATTAGGATATAGACAAGTGCTTGAAAGTCCATGGCCAGATATTATTAAGCATTATGAAACTGGCAATGAGGTAAGCGGTGAAATAATAAGAGTTCTTGATAAGGGTATTATTATTCAATTAGAGATGAATGTTGAGGGTATAATTCCATTTGGAAAAATGTCCAAAAAAGATCGCAAAGCAATGGCTGGACAATATGAAGTTGGTGCTAACTTATCTGGAATAGTTATGAAAGTATCACCTGAAGATAAAAAAGTAATTTTATTCAAAGAAGAATTAGCAGGTGGTTCAAAAAATAATTCTGCAAATAATGAGGTGAAACAATATTTAAAAGATCAAAATATTGATTCTAGTGAAAAACTAGATCTTCCTAAAGAATTATTAGAGATTGCCAGTCAGGCAGAGAAGGATGGGGTATCTGAAAAATAAAGTATTTGTTGATTATTTTTAAGCCGATAAAATAATATTGGATGCAATAAAATCTAAAAAGTCAATTACCTTTCAAAGGGTTAAAATCTATTCTAGAGCGTTTGGAGTTGCCATCTTTTTATGGATATTTGTTGTTTCAAATAATGAATATGAGATTCTGTTTGAATTTCCAATTGAAGCAAGAAACTTAAATTCTCAAAAAGCACATAAAGAAGAGATACCTCCATTTGTTACAGCCAGAATAGGAGGTGTAGGAAGAGATTTATTTAGAGCTTTAATAATAAAAAAATATTCTGGTTTCAAATTAGTTCTTGATTTGGAAGGTATATCCCAAGAATATGAATTTAGCTTAAATGAATATTTCAAGAAATACCCTGAAAAAATAGTAATCCCTTCAAAATATAATATTAATTTTATTGAAGTTATATATCCTAATAAACTTAAAATAAGTTTAGATGATTATGATGTTAAATTAGTTCCAGTTCTCTCAAATATTACCATTAATCCATCGCCAGGATATACGCAAGTAAGTAAGGCAGAAGTTTCTCCAATTAAAATTGAATTAGCAGGGCCAAAAGAAGAACTTATACTGATAAATTATGTTGAAACTATTTTTGATACATTAAATAATATTGAGAATTCAACTACTTTTGATATTGATATTCGCTCCCTAGGGAAATTGATAAAACTTTCAGATGAAAAGGTAAAAGTCTTTTTAGATATTCAAGAAATTAGTGAAAGAATTATATCAGATATTCCTGTTCAAGTAATAAATATACCCGATAATATACGGGTTTTCCCATCTCCTCAAACAGTTTCACTTACTATTGTAGGCGGTTTTAAAAGAATTTCCAATATCACATCAGATGAAATTAAAGTTGTTATTGATTTTAATAATTGGAGTCATCTTAATCAATTTTATGAGCCTTTGGTAAATCCCCCATCAAATATTATTGAATGGAGAGATCTATCACCAAAAAATCTAGAAATTGGTGTAGCNCGAGAATTAAAATGAATATTTTAGGAATTGAAACGTCATGTGATGAAACAGCTGCAGCAATATGCTCTAATGGTAAGATATTATCTAATGTTGTAAGCTCTCANTTAATTCATTCAGAATTTGGAGGAGTAGTACCAGAATTAGCNTCNAGAGAACATGAGAGACTTATAAATTTAGTTGTTGAAGAATCAATACAACGCTCTTNAATCAAATTAGAAAATATTAATTTAATCTCAGTGACAAATGGACCAGGTTTATCCGGAGCTTTATTGACAGGGGTTTGTTTTGCAAAAGGCTTAGGATTGGGGTTAGGTATTCCNGTAATTCCAATAAATCATCTAGAAGCCCATATTTTTTCAAATTTTTTAGCTGAGCCAAACTTATCTTATCCTTTCGTATGCTTACTAGTTTCCGGTGGTCACACTCAATTATGGCATATAAAAGGCTATGAACANTATGAATTATTAGGAGAAACAAGAGATGATGCTGCTGGAGAAGCATTTGATAAAGGAGCGAGGATATTTGGCTTAAAGTATCCTGGTGGACCAGAAATAGAAAAGTATGCAAAAGGTGGAAATCCTNAAGCNCATTATTTTCCTAGAGGTTTAATTAATAAAAATTCTCTTGAATTTAGTTTTAGTGGNTTAAAAACTTCTCTACTTTACTTTATGGATACTTTTGAAGANAANAGTCTTNTAAAAAAAAGAGATATAATTGCAAGTTATCAACAAGCNATTGTNGATACNTTAGTTGAAAAGATGAAAAGAGCAATTTTAATNACTAAAGTAAAAACATGTGTNATTGCTGGTGGAGTTGCTGCAAATAAATGTTTAAGAAATAAATTAAAAAACTCAATNAAAGATATTGAAATTATTTTTCCTGACATCTCATATTGTAATGATAACGCTGCGATGATTGCATTTTTAGGTGAAAAAAAATCAAAGATAATTAAAAAAGATTCAATAGGTTTTATTATAAAACCTAATTTAAAATTAAAATAGTGTTCAGTTTAAATCTAATTTATCTGGAAAATCAAAAAAATCTGTAATTTATTTTCCTCCTCATAATATGCGCTGC